>DASXTB010000380.1:0-10875 GCA_036505615.1 Acidobacteriota bacterium | reverse complement strand
AGAATGAGACTAAAAATCAACTTTTTGGTATTGGTATGCTCGCTTGGCTTGGTCGCACCGGTCCGAGCCCAAGCCAATAATGACGATGATCTGGATCGAAAATTAAAGACGCCCAATTACTATGGCGGCACCGGGGTGTTTCATCTTTTTGATCCTGATACGCTTCGGATCAAGGATTACATCAGCGGCATCCAGGTTGTACAGTATCATCGGGATCCGCTGGATTTGCGAATTCGGAACGCCATCGCGACAACGGCTTATGGAGTTCGGGACCGGCTCGAGCTCTATGTCTCTTTCTATGGCGCCAGTGAAGTAGCACGCAGGGATTTGAACGCGCCCCTGGTGACAGGCAACATCGAGCTTGCTCCCATCGATCACATCAACCACCTGAGCCAGTTGCCGCTGCCGCCCTGGCCTTTCGATTACTATCCTGCGTTTCCCTACCTGGCTCAGAAGGTAGGCCATGACAATGCCGATGGCTACGCCGGTCTGAAGTTCAATCTGGCATCCGAGCGGCGCGGAAATCCTCTGGGTTTAGCGGTGATCGGAGAAATGAAAATCAATACGGAACGATCACCGATCATCTTGTTTCGCGGCACGCGCAGCGGCGCCACCGAAGGGGGCTTTCGAGTGGCAGCATCCAAGCAGCTGGGCAGGGTGAAATGGATGACCACTACCGGTTTGATTTTCAACGGAGGCGCGCTCTACCCGGGCGGCCGTAACTTCGCGCTGCCCAATGAGTGGCAGACTGCTCTGGGCGCGGAGTTTCGGCTGTCAGAACGCATTCATCTGGTCGGTGAGTTCTATAACCAGCAATTCTGGGGACACCGAATCGCGAGCATCCATGAAATAAACCCCCGCGATATCGCCATTGGAGTGCAGTATTTCCCCTGGACGACCTTCGGACTGATAGCTGGGTACCGAAAGTTTCTGAATCCGCTCTATCCGCACTCCGACCACAATGGTTTCACGGTCGGTTTCCACTTCCGAAAAGCTTTCCGCTGGATGGCAAGACACTAATTCCGGGCAATTTTTCCACACATTCGGACGGGTGTGGTCCTTTTTCACACCTTCTCCGTCCGTTGGCCACGCTCGTGCGCACCCCGCGGAACGCCCCTTCCCAGCATCCATGCTTTAATGAATGGTGGTTCGCGCAGAGCCTCTGCGGCATTGGATATAACGATGAGACACGAAAAAATGGCGTGCAGATTGTTAATGGTAATTCTTTCGGCGGCGATTGTCTTCTCTCCCGGGGCATTTGCCCAGAAAGACAAGAAACAGAACAAAGAAAAACAGGAGGAGAAGAAGGAAAAACAGGAGGAGAAGAAGGAAAAACAGGAGAAGAAACAGACGGTCGCCGGCACACCACGGCTGTGGCAAGATCCGGGAAACATCTCAGAAAGAGACCTTTACTGGGGAAATGGAGGCGAGAGTGGGAAGCCAAAATCGCCCTTTCAATTCGTCAAAGAAAATCTCAAAGGGAGTAATCCAAAAGTAGACATCACTGACGCCAATGGAACCAAGTGGTCAGTAAAATTTGAAGCAGCAAGAAAAGAGGTCAACGAAGTTCACGCCGAGGTGGTGGCCAGCCGATTCGTGTGGGCCTTCGGCTACATGACCGAGGAAGAATACTTTGTGCCCTCAGGAATCATCCAAGGCGCGACGGATTTGAAACGCGCAAAGAATTCTATCGGGCCTGACGGTAGTTTCAAGAATGCCAGATTCAAGAAGCGTCCCAAGGGTGGCAAGGAGAAGGAAATTTTATGGGATTGGAACAAGAACACTTTCGCCGGCTCTAAGGAATTGTCCGGCTTAAAGATCCTGATGATCATGCTAGGCAACTGGGACACCAAATCGGTCAACAATGCGGTCCTGGAAATGCGCAACGAGAGCGGGCAAACCGAGGATTGGTACTTTGTTTCCGACCTGGGCACGGGGTTTGGACAAATGGGACTTTGGCCAAGAAGACGTACCATTTGGATTTTGGAGGATTACCAGAAGGGAAAGCTGATCGACAAGATCGAAGGAGACATCGTGCATTTTCAGTATACTGGCAGATCCAAAATCTCCCAGATTCCTCTGGAGCATGCCCGGTGGTTCGCCGGATTGGCATCCCAATTGAGCCCGAACCAGATCCGAAAAGCGTTTGAAGCCGGCGGGGCCACCTCGGCGGAAATCGAGGGCTTCTCCTCGAAGTTCACAGAAAAAATCGAGGAATTGCAAAAGGCCGCCGGCTCGCAGAAGGCCTCGGTTCCTCTGCCGATTGCGGAGTTCGGATTTCCGATTTCGGATTGCGGACTTCGGATTGCGGATTTCGGATTTCCGATTTCGGACTGAACCGCTTGGAGGCGCAGCATTCAGCAATCAGCGATCAGCAATCAGCTATGGATGATTGAAGCAGTCTGAGAATTGGCGGCTGACGCTTGATAAGCTCGCTGAAGGCTCCAAGGAATCCGAAGTCCGCAATCCGAAATCGGAACATCCGCAATCCGTATCCCGCAATCCGAAATCCGCAATCCGCAATCCGCAATCGGAATTCCGAAATCCGCAATCCGAAATCTGCAATCGGAATTCCGAAATCCGCAATCCGAAATCCGCAATCGGATCAGTCCCAATCAAAGGGCCGACGGGGCGGGGCGCCGCTCTTGTCTTCTTGGGCTTTCTTCTGGGCCTCTTCGAACTTTCGCTCCAGGAGCTTCTTGCGCTCAGCCTCCTCCCGAAAGGCCTTGCTGAACATGTCATCCGCTTGTTCTTTCTGTCTGCGAATCTGCTCCAACTGCCCGTCAAATGAAAAATCCTTTCGTGAATGCTTTGGCTCTTCAGCGAAGAGGATTTTCCCGCTGGCGGCATCAATCTGTAAAGTTGCGCCACAGCAGGGGCATTCCACCGTTAGTGTCGTCTTTGGCATGCACTCGATTATAACGCCAGAACCCACAACTTGATCTGGCGAAATGGCTTGTGTTATCTCTTGACAATCTGAGGCGCAGATTGCTGCTTGTCGGAGAAGCGCGGGCCGCCTTTTCTACCGCCGCCGGTTCCGCCATGCAGCCCTTAAAAATTGAGCTACGACTCCGTATACCAGACCATTGACAGCACGCTCCACGAACTCACCGAATTTCTCTACTTTCGGTACTCGGACGAAGCAGAATCGACGGGCACTCAGGTCAAGAGCTACCACGACGACCGCGGCCACCGGCTGAAGCTGGTGCGGCCCGGGGTTTTGGATGTCACCTATGGTTTGAAAGTACTTCCCTCTCCCAGCGGCAGGCACTTCATTGAAGCAAGTGTAAACAACAAAATTGCCGAGTTCGATATCCATGACTTTGTAGAGCGCCTGGCCTCATTTTATCGTTCGGAGAGTTTTCAGAAACCCTGGACTCAACGGCCCTTTCGCGATCTTTGTTACGGAGATTTTCTGGATATTCAACCTGAATGGGGTACCACCGTCTCGCGCGATACGCGGGAAGGACGCGCTGACGTGATTCGACTACTCTTTACAGTGAGGGCAAAGCATTTCCACCTGCTGGAAAAAAATCCGGTCATGTTTCGCCAACTGGTTCATGAATTTTGTTTTGCGCCCTTGCGCCGTATCTACGCAGAAATTTACCGCCCGGGAAAGGGAGGAGCCGCGGAAGGCGGCGGGTAGCTGCCGCCTGCCTCCTATGGCGGAGTAGGGGCACCGAACTTGATTTTGGTGTTTACTTCAAACTTCTTGTAGTCCTCGTAGGTGATGATCTCGCGCACCCGCACCTCGCGTTTTCCTGTCAACATGTTGCCGAATATCAGGCGCTCGTCGCCCATGGTCCATACCGGAAACCAGTACTTGTGGTCAATCATCTGACGAATCGTTTCGAAGCGAGGATAGCGGTGAGTGCTTGACTGCGGGACCGCCCGGCCATCTGTCTTGACAATCTGCAGGTCTACATCATCGACCCAGATTTTACCCTCAAAGTAACGCTTGTGACCCTCAATGTGCTTCGGCTTTACCGAAAAGATATAGGTGTCCAGTTCATCCGCCTTTTCTTTCCCCAGGTACTCGATGGAATACTGGGGCAGATCTTCTGTAGTCAGGACAAAAGGCTGGATGTTTGCGGCATCATCGATATCCTCCTGGGTGAAAGTCAGCGAGTAGAGCTGGCCGCTGTCCTCGATGGTTCTTTCATGTCTCTTGCCGTCGGTGGTGAAATAGGTCTCGATTACCAGTTTCCGCTCTCCTCGCACGTCACCGTAATCGCTCAATTCTTGCGCGCTAATGCGCGTCTTGTAGGTGTAAGATTGCCGAGCCTCTCTGAACTCTGTCTCCTTGGCCGCAAAACGTTTGATGATTTCTTCGGGAGTAAGATCGCCGGCCCTCGCCAATGGGCTCAGCAAACAGAGGCAGGTAATCACTGATGCAATAAACAGTCGCGGGTCGAAGGTCGCAGGCCGAAAACTGCAGGTCGAAAGTCCAAAGTCGATTGTCCAAAGTCGAAAATGTCGCATCGCCCTAGCCTGCAAACTTCCGAGCTCGGCCGGCCTTTCGACCTTCGACTTTGGACTTTCGACTTGCGACTTGCGACCTGCGACCTGCGACTCGAAATTTGGCTCCTGCCACCCAGGAATCATGTTTGTCGACCTGCGACATTCGACTGATTAATACGCAGCTTCCAGCTCGCGTTTCAACTCACGAAAAACCGGATCGTACGAAACAGTGGTTTCGAGAAAGGCTTTTCCCCCGGTCTTTTCGGCCAGGTAATTTAAGAAACTGGTGCCCTCAAATTTCTGCTTTCCGGGGAAATTCTGGCCGCGGGCGTAGACGGTGTAAATTTTGATTCCATTTCTTCGCGCAAGATCTATCGCTTTAACCAGAGCCGGATTCTGGTCCGGCGTTTCAAAATCCATGTCGTGCAGCGAATCCACTCCATCGGAAAAGAAAGCCAGCACCTTCTTGCCGTTCCTTTCGGACAATCTTTTCACGGCTTCCACTAGAGCGTCGTAAGTGCCGGATGTCTCGCTGGCAGCCGAAAGCGGCACACGCACGCCCGCGGCGGCTTTTTCATGATTGGAGGTAAAGTCGGTTTGCATTTCCAACGTGCCATAGCGGAAGTAGGCCACGGCCACATCAACACCGGGCGGCAGACCGCGAATAAATTTCTGCATGGCGCCATGCTGTACCTGCACGTCGCCGACCACTCCGTCCTGGTGCAGAATCATCAACTGAGCGCTGGCTGCCTGCAAAGAACCAGGTCGTAGAAGTACCAGCAGCGCCAGAGGCAGCAGAAATCTTAGAGCCATCTTGAGAATTCTTGTCATTTTCTTCCCTTAATTAGATGGCAAAATTGCTAGAAAGGTTTCAACTAATTGCGGATCGCAGAATGCGGAATGCGGATTGCGGAATGCGGATTGCGGAATGCGGATTGCGGGCTGCGGATTGCGGATTGCGAATTTTGATTCACAATTTCTTGGTGTCCGTTGTACTACACTACCAAGTTTGGTCTTCTTCTCCGCGCGCAATGATTCTCACTGGACCGCGAAGCGGACAAGGTCCGCTTCGCGGACAAACGCCGCGAAGCGGCGCTATTGGAGAGACGCCCCGCGGGGCGTCTCCTGCACGATGAAAGATTGTGCGGGAGACGGCCCACCGGCCGTCTCTCCAAAATGTCCAAACTTCAGGGACCGCGAAGCGGTCAGTGTCCGCCCACGGCGGGCTAGCCGTGTAGATTTTCGGAGCGGAGAGACGGCCTGAGGGCCGTCTCATCGTAACGGATCGGCGGATCGCTGCGATGAGACGGCCCGCCGGCCGTCTCTCCAAAATGTCCAAACTTCAGGGACCGCGAAGCGGTCACATAGAGTAGCCGGGGGCAGGGAGCTTTTTTTGCGCGTCGCCCCCGGTCGACATCCCTCCACTAACGTTCGCACCCTCCCGAGGAACAACCCATGTTCGTTGGGCCGAATTGGAGGGCCAATGGCCGGCCCGATGCTGAAGGGGTGCAACAACAACCAAGGACGCAAAGGACACCACGAAGCATCCTGACCTTCGACTTGCGACCTTCGACCTTCGACCTTCGACCTTCGACCTTCGACTTTCGACCTGCGACTTTCGACCTTCGACTTTCGACTTTCGACCTTCGACTTTCGACTTTCGACTTTCGACTTTCGACCTTCGACTTTTTCTATGGCCCTTCTTTCTTCACCTCTCCGCTCTCCGGCGCTTTCTCGAATTTATATTCGCGCCCGTTGACGTACTTTTCAAACCACCACAGCTCCTTATTGATCTTGAACAACTGGTGACGCAGCTCTCTCGGTCCGTGAGGCTCGCGTGGAAGAACAATCAACTCCGTCGGCACGCCGTTGGCCTTTAGCCCTCGGTACATCTCCACCGATTGCGGCATGGGCACGCGGACGTCCTTTTCACCGACAAATATTAACGTCGGTGTGCTGGCCTGTGAGATGTACTTAATCGGCGAATTGTCAAGATAGACCTGCAGCGGCGCGTCCTTCTGCCACGGTGAACCGCCGAACCAGGGGGTGCGATACGATCGTACGTCGCTCTGCGCATACATCGAGATCCAGTTGGCTGCTCCCGCTCCGCTCGACGCGGCCTTGAAACGGTTGGTATGAGTCACCAACCAGTTGGTCATATGGCCGCCCGCGCTCCATCCCATGATTACCAGCTTGTCGGGGTCGGCAATCCCCTGCGCAATCAGATAGTCGATGCCGCTGATCACATCTTTGTCGGCGTTGTTGAAATAGTGCCCCACCATGTCACGCAGAAATTCATTGCCGTAGCCAGTGCTGCCGCGGTAATTGGGCTTTAATACGGCATACCCCATCGCCGCGAGAGGGTAGGCCCCCAAAGGAAAACTCAACCGGTCAGAAGACTGAGGACCGCCGTGGATCTGGCTTACCAAAGGATAGCGTTTCCCCTTCTGGTAATCGAGCGGATAGGTCAGCACTCCTTCTACTTCTGTACCATCGGCGCTTTTCCAGCGCACCGCTTCCATTCGAGGCAGTTGGTATTCACCGTCGAGGTGGAACAGGTGAGTCACGCGAGCTGGCTTAAATTCGGTTTCCGGGCTGATGAAAATTTCTCCCGGGCTGGCAGCGCTGCTGTTGACGAAGGCTACGACTTTGGCAGCCGGATTGAAATCCCACGACTGCAAGACGTTGACCTCCCGTGTCATTTGTTGAACCCTCAGGCTCTTTAAATCCAAGGAGAAAATCTCAGAATGCACTCCCAGCGAGCCGATGAAATAAACTTTGCTGCCATCGCTGGAGAAACGTGCCTGGTCGACCTCCCCTTTGAAATCCGGTAGAAGGATGCGTGCACTGCCACCTTCGGCGGGAATAAGAAAAAGGGTCGATTGGTAATACGTCTCAAACTGATCGTTGGCGCCGGCGCTGAAAAGCACCCATTTCCCGTCGGGCGATATGTCGTTGACGTTCTCCGCCACGTGATTATGCGTCAATTGTCTCCGATTTTTTCCAGCCGCGTCCATGATCCATATCTCTGCTCCTTCGGAATCATCCAGCAATGGAGTAGGAGCGATTACAGCGGCAATTTGTTTGCCGTCGCGCGAGAGCTGATATTCACGGAGAGAATAGTCTCCCGATGTGATTCGCTCTTCCCTTTTTGTGGAGAGATCTATTCTCCAAAGATGGTTTTGCTGGAAGTTGTGGTCGAACGAGTAAGCATCGTCCTTCTCCTTTTCACGTTTCTCTTCCTCAGCGCTCTTTGGGTCCGGAGCGGTGAAGAAAATGGACTTTCCATCAGGAGACCAGGCGATTGAGTCCACCGACGTTTTGTGATCGGTCAGCGGAATCGCTTCCCCTCCGCCATTGTTTTGTAACAGGATCTGCGCCTCCTTGGCAGGCTCTCGACGGGAAACAAACGCAAATTGCGTTCCATTGGGCGACCAGGACGGGGAGTTTTCACCGTCCTTTCCATTGGTCATTTGCGTCAAGTTGCTTCCATCACTGTCGACACGGTAAACGTGGGTAATGGACTTATTTTCCTTCCAATTGTTTTCCGAGAGAGTGAAGAGGATTTGCTTCCCCGTAGGCGAGACTCGAACGCCGCCCGGGCGCTTGATATTCATCAGCTCAACAATACTCATCGTTTTCTTGGCGACACCAAACGCAGGGAAGAGGAAAAGAAACACCAAGGTCACCATCACCGTTTTTCTCGTTCTCCTCATAGACGCTCCTTCGTTATTCGTCATTCGAACTTCGAACTCCCCTTCGTCATTCGAAATTCATCGTCCTTCGACATTCGTCATTGAAAATTCACTATCGACGCCGCATCACCGGGCCCAGTATCATCCCGGCAAAGAAACCGCCGATGTGGGCCCAGAACGCGACTCCGCCACCCCCTTGATTGCGGGGAGATAATGCGACGCTTAACAGTTGAAGAGCGATCCAGCCTCCCAGAGCCACCCAGGCGGACGTTTCGGTGATCATCCTGCCGACCAGGATTTTGACTCTGCCTTTCGGGAACATCACCAGGTAGGCGCCTAAGACGCCGGATATGGCGCCGCTGGCTCCCAGACTGGGGATGGTCGAACTTGGATTCAGCGTAACGTGTGTCAGTCCGGCCAGGACGCCGCACGCTAGGTAAAACGACAGATAGCGCACATGACCCAAAGCCCCTTCGATGTTGTTCCCGAAAACCCACAAATAAACCATGTTTCCGAGAATGTGCATTAACCCTCCATGCATGAACATCGCCGTCAGCAGAGTTACGTACACCGGCACAGGGATGGTGGGAGGAAGATCCCGGCCCGTAGAAATTTCTCTGGGAATGGTGGAGTAAGCCAGCATGAACTGTTGCAGGCTGGCCGCCGGCAGCGTCATCTGGTAGAGAAACACCAGGACATTCAGAGCAACAATCGCGACAGTTACAACAGGAGCCAAATCGACCTGGCTGTCATCGTCCCCAATAGGAAAGATCATGGTGGTCTCCTTTGCCGAAGCCTCCCTGCAGGGGTGCGAGAACTATATTCTGCGAGAACCTATAAAACCACGGGGAACACTGGGGACACGGGGAATTTATGATTGCTTTGCTCGCAAGGGATTGTGGCGAATGAAGCAGCACGTCTTGCCCCGTGTCCCCGGTGTTCCCCGTGGTTCATCCGATCAACGACTTGCGTCCTTGTAGATCACTCCGCCTTTCATCACGAAGCGCACTCGCTGGAGCGAGCTTACGTCCTGCAGCGGGTCTCCGTCTACGGCAATGATGTCGGCGAATTTGCCTTTCTCGAGAGTGCCCACCTGTGACTTCCAACCCATCAGTTCGGCCGCAGTGCTGGTGGCGCATCGAAGGATATCCACAGGGCTCATTCCGTAGTCGCGCATACGCAAAAATTCTCGGGCCGAAGTTCCATGCTCGAAAGCCCCAACATCCGTCCCGAAGGCGATTTTGAGTCCTTCTTTCATCGCCTTCTGGAAAACACGCTTGTGACTTTCCACGATCCGCCGGTGCAACTCGTCATTTTCGCCGTCGGCATAAACGGAAAGCGTCGGACACCAGAACGTGCCTCGTTCCTTCATCAGCCTGAGCGCTTCATCGTCGAGCATCATCCCATGTTCGATAGAGCGTACGCCCGCCCGAATCGCGTTTTTTGCGCCCGCGCCTCCATAGGCATGGGCTGCCACATATTTGCCCCATCGCGCTGCTTCCGTGACAGCCAGGCGAATTTCTTCCTCCGAATATTGGCTTAAAGGCTCGAGTGTCCTGGGATCGACATGCCGCAGTGTCCCGGTGGCATAAATCTTGATGACGTCGGCGCCAAACTTTACTTGACGCCGGATTTCTTCGACAATTCGGGCGGGACTATCGGCAAGCGCCGCCGGATCGGGAATGGCTACGTCGGGATTCAATCCCGAGTTATTCATGTGTCCGGCCGTAATGGTGATGGCCATCGTGGCCACCTGCATGCGCGGTCCGGCAATCACGCCGCGATTGATTCCATCTCTGATCGCCACGTCTGCAAATCCTGCCCCCTCGGAATCCAAGTCACGGATAGTGGTAAAACCTGCTTCCAAATCCTTGCGCGCGGCGGCGACACCCTGTACTGTGCGGTATGCCTGTGATTTGTACAGCACCGGCGCGACGCGTTCATCTTCAGGCTGCAGCAGGATATGCGTGTGGGCATCGATCAGCCCGGGAAGCACAGTTTTATCGGCAAGATCCAGAGTGCTGGCGCCTGGTGGAATCTCCAGATTTGTTCCAACCTTCTCGATGCGGTCGTTGCGGATCAGGACCATGGCGTTTGAAATTGCCCGGTCCGAGACACCATCGATCACATGACTTGCCCGGATGACAATCCAATTCTCGTTTTGCTGAGAGCGCGCTGCAGGAAACAGACACAGCAGGCCCAATCCCAACAGCCAGAAGAGACGACGCATTTTTTAACCTCCTGATGCCAAACGTATTCTAGCCGCAAATGGACGCGAATAAACGCCAACGTTATGAGGACAGACCCCATAGAGCTGCAAAGCGGCCATCCAATAAAAAGCCGATCACGACCACGTTCACGAGCACGTCCACGCCTACGCGGACGAAAAATACACAATCGCTCGCGATTCGATTGGTCGTAGTCGGGGACGTTGAACCGGAACCGTGAAATCTGTTTTTTTTCGCCACAGATATCGCGGGTCGAATGAAATACCGTGTCGCTCTAGCATCAAGTGATGCTCCTTTTGTCTTCGAATATACGGCGTGAGTTGACAGTCTCACCAGGCTTTGGGCCATGAGGTTTTGTCCTGGTGAACTAAACGGCTTGGTTTCAAACTTGCGAAAAATTCTTGGCCCTTTCAGGGCGGATCGTTTTGGGGGGATGGCCAACCGGCGGCGTCGCCCGCAAAAGACGCGGGCTAAGCCGCCGGCTATACTCT
>DASXTB010000379.1:0-4702 GCA_036505615.1 Acidobacteriota bacterium | reverse complement strand
TGGAATTCTGGTTCTCAACGGAAAGCACCAGGTCCTAAACCAGGTACGGGCGGAAGAATGGGTCATTGTGAGAATGACCGCAAGATTCGAAGAGGCGGTGGAACATCCTATCGTCGGGTTTACGCTTCGGGACCATTTGAATGTCGAGATCAGCTCCACCAATACTTCCTACGAACGAGTAAAGCTTCCTTCGACTAAACAAGGAGAGTTTATTACGGTCGATTTTCGCGTGCGCGTCCCGCCCATGCGCCCGGGCAGCTATTCCATCTCTCCGGCCGTCGCCAGCGGCAACATCTGGGAGCACGACATCTGCGATTGGATCGACAACGCCTATATCCTGACACTGGTTGATACCGAACTGATCTACGGAATGTGGAAGCTGGACGTGGAGACGAGCTATCGGGTGACGCGATGAGAGGCTCGGTTCGCTTCGCATCTGCGCTGCTCGCTTTGTCCCTACAAGAGATTGATCCTATCAGCGGTCAAGAACGTTGAATTTCGTCCATCATTTTCGCCGCCTTCTGCCTTCCGCCTTCTGCCTTCCGTGTCCTTTGGAATGGAGTTCGCCACGAATAATTCGGGCCTGGAACGATCTGCCGCCAGGAGTTCGGGTTCGATCTCGTTGCCCATTGCCACGAAAGCATGATGCGGGTGAAAAAAGCGTTGGGCAATAAATGTAGGCACTATGGCGCTCGCCACGACGACTGCTACCAAAACTGAAAATTGCGCTTGATTAATAATTCCTCGCTCGTAACCGAATAACGAGCTGATCGTACCCATCGTGAGTCCCGTGCTCATCAACAGCGTTGTGTAGGTGGCTTCTCGCGGCATATACAGTTTGGAAAGAGGATAGACGCCGACGAACTTGGTGATGAGCTTGGTGGCCAGCAATGCGGCAAACATTCCGACATTGATCCAGAGTAAGGGCAGCGAGATGTTCATTCCACCGTTAAGGAAGAAGATGGGGGTGATAAAAGCAAAAGCGACTACCCGCAGTTTGCGCTGCAGTTCCAGATTTTGGTGGAAAATCGGCGACAGTACCAGGCCCAATACGAAAGCCGGCAGGATGGCGTGGCTGGCGCCGAAGTGCGCAAAGTACATCAGCACGATGAGAAACAGAAAAACGAGCTTGATCTCGGGTTCGATGACGCGTCCGCCGTACCGGCGGAAAAACGAAGGTCCTGTCCAGGGCGCGATCGCAATAATCCCAATAGAGATGATTGCAAACCAAAGGGTACGAGTACTTGGGGTAGCGAACAGAAGCGACAGTCCGGCGGCCGTGCCGAAATCGGTCACGAATGTGCTCGCCATAATTGTTTTCCCAATTACTGTATTGGTGAGACCGGTCTCGACGAGCACCGCATAAACGACTGCCAGAGAGGTTGTGCTGAGCGCTATACCTGCCAGCTTTGCGGCTGAGCTGTTCCATCCCAGAAGATATTGGCAGAAGAGCAGCGTGCCGACGAAGGGGGCAGCAAAGGAGAATATGCCGATGAGGATGCTCTCCCTGGCTTTCGCGCGCATAACGCCGAGGTCCACTTCGGCGCCGGCCATAAAGGTCAGCAGAATTCCGCCAAAGCCCGCAATGTAGCGCACCCACTCAATCTGTTTCACACCCAGGAAATTTCCGACGATGACGCCAAGCGCAATCTCAATGATTGCGGCCGACAGACCTAGCTCCACGGATATGACACTGGCGACAAAAATTGATGCGGCAAGAACCAGCCCTACATAGAGATCCATAGTGGCTCCTTCCTGTTGATGATGACGATTCAATCAGGTAGGAGCCATCAGTCTCTTCAGGACAGTTTAGGAGGGGAACTCCCTGGCGGACTCCATCGCCGAGCGCAGGAGTCTATACATTTGCCAGCCGGGTGTCAATGCCAGGGGCCTCTGTCAATCCTGCTTCCATCGCGGGGCGAGACCAGTGAGTGACCCGCTGGCGGCCTTACCGCTCAAGGCCGCCACCACGATAGCCACATAAATAGGACACTACCGATCTCGGGTAGTCATAGGACACCACCAACTCCGATGAATTCTGCACGAAGAAGAGGGGTTGTTCCAATCCAAACGGGAAATGGCATTGGACGAAGCTGTTGGAAACGGCCACAAATCCATTGATGCGAAACGGAATTTAGAATATTTTTTATCAGGCGATGGAGTTCGCCTTTAACCGCCTTCCTTGGAAGTGCTGATAACTCCTGCGCGGGGAGTTGGCCATGCACAAGATTCTGCTCTTCATTCCTGCCGCCGTCGTTGGAGCCTTGGGCCAAAGCCGGTTGCCGAGACGGATTGCGCAACGAAAATGACGGAAGGCGAATGTCTGCTTGAGCATCTGAGCGGCAAAATGACGACATCTAAGGTCCGGCTCGATGAAAATTATTCGCGGGGTTTGGCTTCTCGATTGTCTTATCTGGATCGACTTCTAACTGAGCTCAGAAATATTCTGACCAGCCGCAGCCCCTCTCTTTTCCACCGGCCTGTGAATCATCCCTCCCAAGAGACCTTACAGGCTCTCGAAGTCTACCTGCAGGAAATAGAGGCCGGTCTCGGACAGGTGTGCGACGAGCTACATCTACAGTTAGCGGTGAAGGATAATGTCGTGCGGAAGGGCGCGGCCGTCCTCAACGAAATATGGACAATTCTCTGTGACACGGAGAGTCGCGCACTAAGAGGCTACGGTGCGCCGCCGGAGGGATTGAAGGAGGTCCTGGATCCAATCGTTAAGAAGTTGCAGAAGGCAGCCCTGGCGGCGGAAAAAATTCTCACAAAATCGATGGGGAAGCCCTAACCGCCTCTTTGGGAAATCTCTGGAAAAAGGACATTCCTTATCAGCGCATCGCTGCCACCAGGTTCTGCAGCAGTGTCTGTCCCTGTCGAAAATCGTGATCCGAATAAAGGCGGATCACGAAGTAAAAAATCCGCCGGCGGCGGGCATTTACTGCTAATTGGCGCAAGTAAGTCCTGAGGAAGCGAATTTTCTGCTGATTGGTGATCAACTGGCTGCAGGAGGCGGAAAGCTGGATCAGGTCTCGCACTCGCAGCAGATCGACCAGGCCCTCCGGCAGGAACCAAAGCCTGCGGGTCTTTTCCAAATCCACTAGATAAAACTTGGGATCCAGTGACCGGCTAAACTTATGATCGGAGTTTTCCCCCGGTCCGTGGGTATCGGCTCTGGCAGCACCCGTTCGAAGATAGGCACAGTTCTGAATCAAAATGTGGCGGCTCTTCAAATCTCCATGAATAATGCGCTTACGATGAAAGTCCGAAATGAAGCTCGCCAGAGAGTTCTCCAGCTTTTCAGGTACTTCATGCGCCTCGGGAACCACTTCGTAACGGTGACCCAAACCGGCGGGAATGCTGACGGCGTCGGGAATTTTCCGGGCGATGAAAAACTCTGACCGGCTCTTACCCGCCGACTCGTGCCCTAAAGCCACAATGTCAAAGGTCGCAATTTGCAAAGCGCGCATTAATTCGTGAATTTTGGAAATCCTGGCGACCACGCGCCGCCGCTGGTCCCGGAACAAGTGGACAAAATAGGCCGACCCGTCCGGTAGAGGCACTTCCCAGATGGTACGAAGTTTTGCGTTTAGGACGCGACGCGAACCAGGTACGGCCTCCGTTCGTTCTGGATCGTCTAATACACCAGCCAAACAAGATGGCAGATCCGAGTAGATCGTTCCCCGGAACCGACCCGTGCGGTAAGGCTTGATGGTGCGTCGCATCTGGAATGACAACTTATCAGTAACTGGCATTTTTATTAATAATCAGAAGACGACTGTCTTGCCGGTACCCACCCAAGTTGCTCGGAACAAGCCGCCGTGTTAGTCTCCAACGCTTGGCTTGGCGCTGCCAAGGGCCGAACCCGTAAGTGACATGTCGGAAAACCGGCAGCAAAGTTCATCATAGCAGAATTTCTTAAGTGTCTACTGGTGCCGAACAATCGATCAGTCTCCTGCCACGGTCCTGTCGCATCGTTGTCGTCAACTGGAATTCCGGAAATCGCCTGCGTCAATGCCTGCTGAGTATCCCTCAGGGCTTTGAGGTCATCGTGGTAGATAATGCATCCCAAGACCTCGATCAGAGTGGTATCACGCTGGATGGGGTTAGCCAAAGAGTGGACACGCCGGGAATTCCTGCAAGGGAAGCCGCGCCGAAGCATCTGCAAGGATTTGAGTGCTCGCCCTTGCTGGTGGGAAATACGCGAAACGAGGGCTTTGCCGCCGCGGCCAATCTGGGCGCAGCCAATTGCAACCGGGACTTCCTGCTGTTTCTCAATCCCGATGTTGTATTTGCCAGTCAGGCCAGCGCCGATCCCATGCTGCGTCTCTTGCGGGAACGCCAGGACGCCGCCGCCGCCACGGGACGGTTAGTTGCGCCTCCAGGTAACATTTTCTCTCAGCCAACGATGGAATTGATTCGCCCGTTTCCAACACTCGCTTCAGCGCTTGCCGACATTTTGTTTTTTGACGAGTTAGGAACAAAGACTCGGCACGACCAACCCGGCATTCAACAGATCGACCAGGCACCGGGCGCCTGCCTGTTAATTCGACGAAAAGTGTTCGAAGAGCTGGGGGGCTTTGATGCTTCGTTTTATCCTGCGTGGTTTGAAGATGTAGACCTTTGCCGGAGGCTGCGGGATCGGAGGATCAAAATTTTCTATCATCCTGAGGCTGTTTTTTACCACGAAGGCGGCTACAGC
>DASXTB010000378.1:0-8092 GCA_036505615.1 Acidobacteriota bacterium | reverse complement strand
TGCGCCAGCGTGGTGGTCTCAGTTCCGTTGCTGACACTCACATCGCCCTTGCGGGCGGCGATATGGACGGTGCCATCCACATCACTCACATCAAAATCCGTCGCACCATTTGCGTTCGCGGGCTGCACCGCCACTTCTCCCGCCCGAATGCTCATGCCTTGGATGGTCGCCACTTTTACCGTTCCATGCTCCAGCGACACCGTGTTGCCCTCATATTTCACCAGCGAATCGGGCAGGATCATCACGCTCGAGCCCGTGGCGTTGATACGAACCACTGCATCCGCTTTGGTCTGCACCAGGTCGCCAGGAAAAACCGCGGAAGTGCGCGGCACGCTGTCCCCGTTAAGCCAGGCTGCGCCCTGGGCATAAAGCATGGCCGCCCCGGAATTGGCGCCCAGCAATGATGCCGGCATTATCGCCAGCAGCATCCAGCAAAAAATATTGCGTAGCCATGACGGATGCATTCCAACTCCAGTCTTTCAAAGTATTGAGGTCATCCTAACTGGTACCACAATACCGGTCAATTGCTTTCCCGGGGACAGGATTTGCAATTTAGTTATCAACGATACTAACGCCAGCGATCAACCAGTTCCCACCACAACAGGCGCAACCACTCATAAAAGTTTACTTTCGCCCATTCCCGGTGTTGCCACCACCGCACTCCAAACTCTCGTGCATCAAACGCTGCCGCAATGCTGAAATTGCGTTCGGGGACTTCGTGCTTAAAAATGCTGAGTGCCCGCCTGGTGTGATAGTCGGAAGTGACCAGGAGAACGTTTTTTCCGCCAACCTGCTGTAAACAGCGTCTGCTGTCGATGGCTTCTTCTTTGGTAGAAAGTCCGTCGATGCGACAGATTGTTATGGACTGCGCCCGTCCCAACGCTTCTACATATTTCTGCGCCAGTTCCGCCTCGTTCCATTGATAGATTTTGGATTCTTGGACATTGAGAATCAGCCGAGGCGCATAACCTTGGGTGAGCAATTCCACTCCGCGCGCTGGCCGATGTTCCGTTTCTCCGGCCAGAACCACAATCACGTCCGATTGCCGCGGTTGATTCACCACCAGAAACCGCCCCGAAGTTGCAAGCAACGCCAATGCCAAAAGAGCGAGCACCAAGCTGATCCTGGCCATACGCATCATTGGAGTTTGCTCCTCCAGTAGTGAACAAGTCGGTTTTCCGACCTGTCATTATCGTTGGCTACCACTTTTGCCCAGGATCCGCGACTCCTTGGCAGATGACGGAAGTAATCGAGGATTACGCGAAATAAGTCCCAAAACAAGCGGCAATCTGGGAACCTGATAGGTGCGCGCTGCCCACCAGTGAGCCGGATGGGGCGTGCTAAAATCTCACAGACTCCAATCATGACCACCCAATCAGCCTCCACCACGCTATTCTCTGAACTGAAGACCAAGATTGAAGCCCGGCAGGCGCGGGTTGCCGTGATCGGGTTAGGCTACGTCGGCTTACCCTTGGCGTTGCTCTACACTGAGCAGAAATTCCCGGTCACCGGTTTTGACATTGACCAACGCAAAGTGGCCACCCTGGCGCAGGGTGGATCGTATATTTACCGCATCCCGGCGACCGAGATTCAGGAAGCGCGGGCGCATGGTTTTGAAGCCACCGCAGACTACACGCGAGTGTCGGCGATGGATGCCATTATCATCTGCGTTCCCACCCCGCTCAATGAGTATCACGAGCCCGATCTCAGCTACATCACCGACACTGCACAAGCCTTCGCCCCATATCTGCGCGCTGGTCAATTGGTGATATTGGAAAGCACGACTTATCCGGGCACAACCGAGGAAGTGCTGATCCCCATTCTGGAAAAGGGCAACAAGACGGGCTTAAAGGCAGCTCGTAGCGGAACATCGAATGGCCAGGAATTCTACGTTGCCTTTTCTCCCGAGCGCGAGGATCCAGGCAACCAGACCGTGGCGCGGCGGGATATTCCAAAGGTGGTTGGAGGCCTGGACACGCAAGCCTCGGATTTGGCTGCCGCCCTATATGGCGCAATCTTCAATCGAGTCGTGCGGGTGTCTTCTCCGGCAGCAGCCGAAATGACGAAGCTTCTGGAGAATATCTATCGCTGCGTCAACATCGCCTTGGTTAATGAATTGAAACTCTTGTCGTTACGTATGGGGTTGGATATCTGGGAGGTAATCGACGCGGCCGCCACTAAGCCGTTTGGATTCCAAGCCTTCTATCCGGGACCAGGCTTGGGTGGACACTGCATTCCGGTTGACCCTTTTTATCTTTCATGGAAGGCCAAGGAGTGGGATTTCCGTACCCGTTTTATTGAGTTGGCCGGCGAAATCAATATCAACATGCCCTATCACGTGTTGGCCTCGGTGGTCAGCGCGTTGAACCAGCGCAAGAAGGCGCTCAACGGGGCGAAAGTGCTGGTGCTCGGAGTCGCCTATAAAAAGGACATCGACGACCTGCGCGAGTCTCCGGCTCTGACCATTATCGAATTGCTGCAGAAGGAAGGCGCGCAAGTCAGCTACAACGACCCCTACTTCCCCATGGTTGGCAAGGGACGCAAATACGATTTGCAAATGAAGTGCACCCCGCTGGAGAATCTTGGCCAATACGATTGCGTACTTATCGTCACCGATCACTCCGACTATGACTATGGCCGCATCGTGCGTGAGTCACAACTCGTCGTAGATACCCGAAATGCCACCAAGGGTATTCGCAGCCCGAATGTCGTGCGCTGCTGAGCAGCGACAGCCCACCCCGTTGATCCTTCCAGATGCAGCCTGTTGATCCTTGCGGGATGGGCTATTGTTAACAGGAAGATACAAATTCTTGTCTTTCTCGTCACCGCTTTTGATAATATGTTTGCTAATAAGGGTATGCAGCTGCTTGACAAGCCCTGGCTTCGGTTTTCCCTCTGAAAGGTCTGTCAGCGGACTTTCACGGCCGAGCCACCTCTTGACCAGCTCCTGGCGTCTCCCATAAGGCCATGAGTTCTGGGCACTTTCTTCGGGTTTTGAGGAAGAAAGCAGCTTTCCCCGGTTGTTGAACATTGGACCCGTATTATGCCTCAAGCTCCTCTCAACGTCCTGTTCTGCCCCCTTCCTGAGCGGCGCCCACCATGGATAGAATTCGTGGGCAGCATGGGGGCCCAGGGTCTTCTCCTTCTACTGTTCGCCTGGGTTGGGGTCATCCATCCGCATGTTCTGACTCCACCGGTACACGATTACCACTTTGTCCGATTAGTAGATACGCCGCCTCCGGTAAATCATCAGCCCCAACCGGTGCGGTTGTTCAAGCCTCCTGCGGTCGTACAGATTCCATCGCAAGCTGTTCTACGCCTTCCCCCTGAGATAAGGGCGAAGGTCCAACCCGATGATCCACCAGCTCCGCCCAAAATCGAGGTCGCCGCAAACAAGCCTGTAGCTCTGCAACCGGCTGCACCGGTGATACCCCGACAATTGGTGAAAACCAATGTTTTCTCCAGGGGAAGTTCGGCGACCCCAACCATGGCGCGGGCGCCGGAACACGTGCAGACCGGAGGGTTTGGCGATCCGAATGGCGTACCCGCCCGCGAAAACAATGGCCGACCGGTGACCATCGCGCAACAGGGATCTTTTGATTTGCCCACGGGGCCTGGGTATGGCAATGGCACGGGAGGTTCGCGAGGCGCTCGTGGGGTCGTCGCAAGCGCCGGATTTGGCAACGGTGTCGCTGTCGGGGATGGAAGCGGGACGGTGAATGCCACTCGGGGAACGGTGAGGCAAAGCGGCTTCGGGGATACCGAGGCGGCTTCCACGACCCAGCTCAAAGGCAAGGCTGTTCAGCCTACTCCTGCCAAATTAGTGCCTGCGGAAATTGTCTCAAAGCCAACCCCCGTCTACACGGAGGAAGCTAGAAAGCTGCGTATCGAAGGAGAAGTACTGCTGGAAGTCGTTTTCGAATCTTCTGGGCGACTGCGCATCGTGCGGCTGGTTCGCGGACTGGGTTACGGGTTGGACGAAGCAGCCACCCGGGCCGCGGAGCAGATTCGCTTTAAGCCGGCATTGCGGGACGGTCAGCCCGCTGATTCCACCGCAGTGCTGCATATCGTGTTTCAGTTAGCCTGACGTAAGCAATTTCGAAAAGGGGTATTTATGGGGAGTCCGAGGACCGCCTTTCTTCCGTGTTTCGCTTTTCTACTTCTTTTTTCTGTGTGTGCTGTGGGCCAGGATAGCGACTCCAAGAGCGTTCCCTTGCCCAGCCAAGGTTCCGCAGCTCCCCAGTTGAGTGTGCCGGCGCCTAGTCCTGCATCGTTTGACCAGGTCATCGACAAGGTCGTGGAACGCGAGCATTTCTTCACCGCGCAAATGCGCCATCTGCATCCTCTGGTCGAGACTTATATCCAAAACCTGAAGTCAGATAAAGAACTGGGCATGGTACCTGCAAGTGATCAGTATTTTCTGGGTCGAATCGATTTGAGCGAAGGAACCGAAGATCGTTCCTTCCTGGGTCAGGCTGGGTTTCGCACTCGCGTCTTTTCCAAGCTGACTAGCCTGTACTCCATGAAATTCTTGCCCTTGGGCTTTGCGCAAATGGTGATGCTTGACGAAGACATGCAGCGCAAGTATTACGACTTCAGGTTTATCAGGAGAGAATTCCTGGGAGAAGTCCGTTGCCTCGTGGTCGACGTAGAGCCCAAGAAGCATGCCAGCGGTGGACGATTTACCGGAAGAATCTGGGTGGAGGATCAAGACTACAATATTGTCCGCTTCAACGGAACGTACACCGCCGCTTCGCGCAACAGTTACTATCTACATTTTGACAGTTGGCGGCTGAACCTGCGTCCTGGTCTGTGGTTGCCGGCCTACGTTTATAGCGAAGAATCCGATCTGCATTATCGAATGACTCGAAGCTTGCGCTTTAAAGCTCAAACCCGGCTCTGGGGGTATGACCTGCAGCGCATTGGACGCAACGAGGAATTTACTCAGATTTTGGTGGACGCCCCGCAAACGGTGCATGATCAAAGCAACACCGCACAAGATGCGGCACCCCTTGAGAGTGAGCGGCTATGGGAACGTCAAGCTGAGAACAACGCCGTCGAACGACTTCAGAAGGTTGGATTGATTGCGCCCGAAGGTGAAGTCGACAAAGTCCTGCAAACGGTGGTGAACAACCTCGTAGTTACCAACAACCTCGAGATCCAGCCTGAGATCCATACCCGCGTGCTGCTGACATCGCCGCTGGAGTCCTTCACCATAGGACATACGATCGTTATGAGCCGTGGTCTGCTTGACGTACTGCCCGATGAGGCGTCCCTGGCAATGGTGATGGCTCATGAACTCGGCCACATTGTTTTGGGTCACCGGTTGGATACCAAGCTCGCTTTCAACGATCGCATGTTTTTTCCTGATCAGGATACGTTTGAGCGTCTTGACTTCGGCCGAAACGCCAATGATGAGGACGCGGCCGACAAGAAGGCGCTGGAACTGCTCACCAACTCGCCTTACAAAGACAAACTTGCCAATGCCGGACTTTTCCTGAAAGCATTGCAAGAGCGTGCCCCAGAGCTCAAAAACCTTATTCGTCCACATCTAGGCAACGGCCTGGCAAATGGCAAGTCGTTACGCATGTCCGCGCTGCTGACTTCCGCGCCCCAGCTGGAAGTGCGACGAACTGATCAGATCGCCGCCTTGCCGCTTGGCGGCCGCGTCCAACTGGACCCGTGGAGCAATCGCATTGAGTTGGTGAAGACGAAACCTGTCGCCATTCTTTCCCCGCGGGAAAAAATGCCATTCGAGGTCACGCCCTTCTTCCCCTTTTTGATTCGGCTTCCCGGAGTGACACCAGACAAGGTCGCGCACACCGCACCTCTGAAGTAGTCTCCCAGAAGAACAAATGCGTGAGCTTTGGGCTCACGCATCGGGTAAGAGGGTAGCACGCTGGGAAATCAGGACAGAAAGGAATTCGGTTGCGGGGGCTGGACCCGTTCGTCGGCAAACGTTGTCACACCACCCAGTCTCGGGTTTACTGGATAGCGCTTCCAACCGACGAAAAGACGGTGTTGGCATTGGACCCAATTAGACGGATCGTGCCCACCACGATCACTAAAATGACGGCCAGCATCACTGCATATTCAGCAATGTCCTGACCGCGTTCATCTGACCACAGTTGACGTAGAACACTTCTCACGGGCTTCCCTCCTTGCGCATTAGCGCCTCCCGCTGCATCTGAGAACACATTCATCCTGCGGCCAACTTGCCGTGGAACGTCCTCAAATTGTACTGAGGTTACTATGGTAGATGGATGATCGCCTTCTGCCAATAGCCCCCCTGTGGAAAACCTATGGCACGAAAGTGCCATGCGGCTCAGGCTATCGTCTTGAGCGGTAGCGACTGATTGACCGCAAACAACGCCAATTCCAGCCTTGTGGAGACGCCTAGCTTATCAAAGATGTTACTGAGATGGTGTTTAACGGTATCTTCGCTGATCTTAAAGTATTCCGCAATCTCTTTATTGGAATAACCGGCAACCACGGCGGATACGATTTCTATCTCTCGCGGCGTGAGACCGAATTTCTTTTGCCGCGCTTCTTCGCCAGAAGATTGCACCAGTGTTCTGAGGTATTGCACCAGATTCGAGACACTTTCGCGCCCCACCCAGTATTCTCCCGCCATGACGGTATGAATACTTTTCAGTAAGAGTTGGGTAGCAGAATCTTTCAATACCACGCCGCGGGCTCCCAACTGCAACGCCTCGACGATCTGATTTTTCTCGGCAGCGGCCGTGAGTAAAATGACGCGGACAGAATTCGTGGAACCAGAGCTCAATTCTCGCAACGCCTCCAATCCAGGATTGCGAGGCATGGCCAAATCCAACAGTAGGATATCGGGTTTAAGTTGGCGTGCCAGCTTAACCGCTTCGACGCCATCGCTCGCTTCGCCGATTACTTTAAGATCGGCTTCTGCTTCCAACAGGCGGCGCAAACCATCCCGAAAAATTGGGTGGTCGTCGGCAATCACGATGCGAATGGGCTGCGATCTTCTGTTATCCATACGCTGCTTCCCGCTTGTGCGGGACCCGGATTTCCAGTCGGGATCCCCGGCCCGGATTTGATTCTATCGTGAGTTCGCCTTCAATTAAACGAATGCGCTCTTTGATCACTAATGGACCTTTACCCATCGCTTCAAGTTCAGCCTGCGAAAGACGGCCGGAGAATGGGAAACCGCGCCCATCGTCTTCGATGACCAGATTCCATCTGGCATCAGCGGAACTGAATCGGACCAGCACCTGGCGGGCTCCGCTGTGCTTGCGCACGTTCACCAATGCCTCTTGGACGATGCGGGCAATCTCCCGGCATACCGGTTGAGGCATGTTGAGTTCGATCATCTCGGAGACGAAGCGGGCAGAAATTCCGGTTTCCCGTTGGAACCTCTCTACTGTGTCTTCCAAAAAACGCAGCAGTTTGCGGGAGTCCACGTCCAGCGATTTCATCTGCTGCATCAGTTCTCGTAACTTGAGAACTTCTTCACGAAGCAATCCCTGGATCCTTCCCAATTCGTCAGTTACCCCTCCAGACTGGCTGACCGACTGACGACGCAGCACATCCACTCGCATCTCCACAGCGATGAGTGACTGCACCGCGCCATCATGCAGCTCGCGAGCAAAACGCGCACGTTCCACCGCTCCTGCCCGCAATCGCAAACGGCGTAACAGGTAAACGTTGTAGACGGCTGGTCCCACTTGCCGCACCAATTCTTGCAAGAACCGCAATTCCTCTTCGAGATCCGCGGTCAACGAAGGATCCAGGAAAAAAATGCGCCCCCACCACTCCCGTCCAAAGATAAAGGAAACTGCCATTACACACTGGAACTGATGTTGTTTGGCCAAGCTGTCCAGTAATGTTGGAGAAATGCTACGTAGCCTGGCGCCAGTTTTATCCAATGCCACAACTGTCGACGCTGAGGAAGCCTTGGCCGGACAAACATAAACAGTTTCCGCAGGACAATCGTACAAGTATGTCTCGTGATCGGAGGGGGATGATTCCAGCCAATGCAGAACAGGTGAGGCTTCGGCCTGGGACACAACTTTGCCTACATACACATGGTGGCTGCTGGTATCCTGCGATGCCACCA
>DASXTB010000377.1:0-4663 GCA_036505615.1 Acidobacteriota bacterium | reverse complement strand
TATGCTTCGGGGTGAGGGATGTCAATCTAATGGTGGGAGTGGAAACCGATGCACAAGGGGCAAGAAAAAACGCTCTGGACAACCGGCAACGAACCGAAGTAAACAGGGCCAGTATGGGTAAGAAAACCATTGTCATTTTACTGGTCGGTTTAACTCTCGCTTCAGTCCGTCTCGCCGAGGCGCAGCAGCCGGAACAAACCACCCGGATCGGGTATCTGGACGATAGCACCGCTGCTGGCAGCGCGGAACTTTTGGACGCCTTCCGAAAACAGATGACCCAGCTCGGTTGGGTTGAAGGGAAGAACCTCGCCATCGAGTATCGGTTTGGCGAGGGCAAAGGGCCGGATCGGCTTGCCGAGCTCGCGGTTGAACTGGTGCGTCTAAGACTTGATGTGATCGTGATCAAGCAACTAGTTCCGCCTTGGCCGTGAAGAAGGCAACGAGCACCATCCCTATCGTAATGGCAAGCGTTGGCGATCCTGTGGCACAAGGGTTAGTTGCTAGCCTCGCCCGGCCTGGGGGAAACATCACAGGTCTAGCAAGTCTCGCCGACGAGTTAGCTGGTAAAAGAATTGAAATGCTCAAGGAGGTGATTCCCAAATCGACTCGCGTTGGAGTCATTACGGGAGGAGGGGGCCGAGGATCAGACCTGCAACTCGAGGCGATGAGGGCTGCGTCTGCGGCGCTGGGACTAAAATTAGAAGCGGTCGGAGTCGCGAGCGACCCTGAGAAGTTAGTGAACGCCTTTCAAACGGCACTGCGTAGACGAGTCAATGCTATCGTTACGACTACTGGTCCCATCATTTTCGGCCAAAGGAAGAGCATCATCGTGCTTGCTGCCAACCACCGTTTGCCTGCCATGTACCCACAGAAGGAATTCGTAGAAGATGGCGGCCTTATGGCTTACGGAGCGGACCGTCGCGATAGTTACCGGCGCACGGCGATTTACGTAGACAAAATCTTGAAGGGCGCGAAGCCTGCTAACTTACCGATAGAGCGACCGACAAAGTTTGAGTTCATCATCAATCTGAAAGCGGCCAAGCAGATCGGCCTGACGATTCCGCCCAACGTGCTGGCGAGAGCGGATAAAGTGATTAAGTGAAAGTAATCACGGGTCAGATGTCAGGCGTGAGTGGAGAGACGCGAACAAAACCGGTGAAAGAAAAAATCGTAATCTGGTTACTGGCAGTTTTCCTTCTGACAACTGTTTCTTTCGCCGAGGCGCAGCAGTCGGCAAAGTTAGCTAAGATTGGGTTCCTCGGAGCCGGTGGTTTAGGTGGTGCAGGATCCGGGAGCGAGTTATTCAAGCGAGAGCTCCGTGCACTCGGCTATGTTGAGGGCAAGAACATAGCTATCGATTATCGATCCACGGAGGGTAAGCGCGACCGGCTCCCCGCCCTGGCTGATGACCTGGTCCGCCTCAAAGTTGACGTACTCGTCACGTCCTCGACCATTGCTGCTCTAGCTGCCAAGAACGCTACCAGAACGATCCCCATCATTTTTTACACCGTGACTGATCCTGTTGCGGCTGGGCTGGTCGACAGCCTGACGCGGCCTGGAGGAAACATTACGGGAATCACTGACATTGGGGCGGTGTTTGTCTGGCAAACGGCTGGAGTTACTCAAGGAAACCATTCCCAAGCTCTCCCGCGTAGCAGTGCTGTGGGATCCACAGAATCCTGGCAATGCGCAACAATGGAAGAAAGCCAACTGCCGGCACGCGAACTGGGCTTGCAGCTTCATTCCATGGAGGTAAGCAGCCCCGACAAATACGAGGGCATGTTCAAGGAGGCAATTAAGGCGCGTAGCGCCGCTCTTGCAGTAATATCGAGTCCATTGGTCTCTTCCAATCGAAAACGGATCGCGGACCTGGCGGCAAAAAATCGGCTGCCGGCCATCCACCAACGGGGAGATGTCGCAGGCGGTGGCTTGATGTCTTACGGACCCGACCGGGCCGAACCCTATAAGCGCGTCGCGTCGATGGCCGACAAGATCCTCAAGGGTGCCAAGCCCGCCGATCTGCCCGGGGAGCAGCCAACCAGGTTTGAGTTCGTCATCAATCTCAAAACGGCGAAGGCGCTCAATCTGACGATTCCGCAGTCGGTGCTGTTCCGGGCGGACAGAGTGATCAAGTGAGGAAGCTCAATGGCAGAACCAGATAAAAATCCTGTCACAATGCAAGAACTTCTCGTCTCAAGTCTCGTGCAAGCGGATGCAATAGCAAAGCTCTTGATTGAAAAGGGGCTGATTACCCGAGAAGAGTTTCTGCAGAAGATTTCCGAGGAGCACGCGACCTGTCTTGAATCCCACACCGCAATGAATATCGGAGTGGCTACGTTGACGAATGGGCTAATTCGCCCGTTGCCTTTTCCCACTTTCAGAACCGAGGCATCCCGACACCTGCCATCCTAAAGACTTTTCAGTAAGCATCTCCTAATCTGCGCAGTTCCTCTCCCCATTTCATGGCGGCACCGGCATTGCTCTATCTCTCGCGGCCGGGAAGTTACCAGTGGCTAAAGTAATGAACACGGTCGATTTAGAACGCCTCAAGGAAAAGGAAGACGCCGCAATCAAAATCATTGATAGCTGGCCGCGAATCTTTCAGCTCCTCGTCTACCGCCAGCTTTACGCTTTCGGTATCCGAATCAGCAATATCGATTTTGAGATTGAGAAAGAGTTGAAGAAGTCTGGTTAAAAAAGTTTACGTCTGCAGATCGGCGCTAGCCACTTGATGGCATAAACTGTACAGTTACCGAACAAAGACCTATGACTCACAAACCTGGAAAAGCAGCGGTCGCTAAACACCGCATGGAATTACGTTGCGAAGCGGTGGCCGTGTTGAAACGCTTCAACATGATAGCCGGGCGGCTGGACTTGTATGAGCAATACCTCACCCTCAGCAAAACCTATGATGTAAAACTCGCAGGTCCATTTCTGGTAATTAAGGGTGGGCGACCCCAGACCGAACAGGCAGGGACTAAAATCAAAGCAACAACCTTACGGGAGCTTCAGTGAAGAAGAAAATTCTTATCGTGGAAGATAACAAGGACTCTAGTGAGATCCTCGGTCTGTTCATAACAAAGATCGGACATCACCCCATAAAGGCCCGGAACAGCAACGAAGCGATCACAATCACAGAGGCGGAGCAGCCGGACCTCATTTTCATGGACCTGGACCTGCCCGATGTCGATGGAGTCAAGACAACTGCGATGCTTAGACAGAATCCCAAAACATCTCACATTCCTGTCGTCGCGCTGACGGCGTGGATCTCCGCACTATGGCAGGAAAAGGCTGAGAGAGTGGGTATCGTAACCTACTTAATAAAACCGATCTCACCGCAGGTGTTAAAAGAAACCATCGAGGAATACACGAAGGGTTCACTCACCCGGACGCTGTGACGCCCAAGATGTAGATAATAAGAGGACTTTTCTTTTCAGCCATCACCCCAAGTGAAGCGGGCCCAGACTTAAGCCTCGTTTGCACCTCGCCACTAACACTCACGGCCGATCGAGCTTAACCAATTAGTTCACTACTTAGGCGGTCAATCTCTGCTTTGACCTTCGTGTCGTGAGTCGGGGCGAATTTCCGCGCCAGCTCATCCATCTTTTCCTCTATCTCGTCGCGGATCACAGACACTGACTAATACAATTTCGTGTAAGATACAGTCGCGACATTCTCTTCCAGAAATTCAGCGATCTTTTTTGCCTTCTCAATCGTGGTTCCTGCTGGTAGGTCAAATCCGAGAAAACCATTTGCTAAAACGATTAGGTCTTCTTTGATAGGTTCCAGGCAGATCCACGGTTGCCCACCTGGAAATTCTTTTAATCTAAAACTCATCCGTACACGTTCGGTCATTGGTGCCACCTCCATGTTGCTTTTTTGACTGCGTATTGTCGGTTGCTTTGGAAATTCCGTCAAGGAAAAAAGCAAGGGCCGAGCGCGAACGCGGCCCTCATAGAAAGCCTACCCCCCTTGCTCCGCCCTAGTTTTTTCGCCATTTTCGCGCCCGCTTTGGCTAAGGTGTACATCGCAACCTTTCGCACCCATGATGCCCGCGGGCCATCCAAGTTTATCGTTCTGGCAGACAACATGAAATCCGCCATCAAGCTGGCTTGGGAACACGGAGGGTCTCACTTTCAATCGCGCTTCGATAAATCCACGGGGCAAACCCAAGAGATGAAAGAAGGGGCGCTACGCGTTCCGTGATTATAGGAGCAAACCATGACTGTTTTAAAGGCGCTTTAAATCCTCGAATCCGACCACGGACCACTGACAAACACCTTACGCGAGAACACTAAGCAAAGGAGACATTCAAATGCCGCAACCGGTTTGTCCCAAGTGCGCCAGCGATTGCGTTAAACGAGTCAGTCGGATCGGTGCTGAACGTTTGATAAGCCTCTTCCAAATTTATCCCTTTAGGTGCCAACCGTGCGGGCACCGATTCAGACTTCTGCAATGGGGTGTCACATATACGAAGAAGGAATGGATTGATAAGCAGGAGAGCCGAAGCACCTAAAGCGTGTGGGACAGATCGATGCAGCCGATCTCCGCAATATGACGATTGCAGTGAGCCTCTAGCAGCTTCGTTATTTGACCACAAAAGATCTCGTCATCGAATAGCAAACAGCCCATATAAGATGACTCTTCATGAAAAATCAGCAGG
>DASXTB010000376.1:0-6165 GCA_036505615.1 Acidobacteriota bacterium | reverse complement strand
AATTGTCGCGCAATGACCAAAGAAAAAAAGCATGCACTGGAGTGGCTGGCCGGACGCGCGTACACGAACGTACCAAGAATAAAGGGCCTTTGAGGCCTACAAGCCTTGCATCGATCGCTAAGTTTTGCGGAGGCTCCGATGATGACAACCAGACTCCCGCGCAGCCGTCGACCAGATCACGTCCCCGGAACTGATCGTCGTGGCCCAGGCGCCCCGAGGCTTTGCCCAACGGAGAAATGCGCTTCCCAGCACATTTTCCCTCAAAACTCGCGCAAAATCCGCGACCCGCAGCTCCGGAAAGATCCGCAACCCGAGGACGCCAAACTCGAGACCCGCCCCGTGTTGAATCCCCAGTCTCCGCGGTCTAAAATTGTATTGTTACTCCTTCTAAAACTGTGGCAGGTCAGCATGCCTCACTACGAATTCTTCTGCCAGGAATGCAAGAAACTCTTCGACAAGATTTTGTCTCTTGTGGACTACGAAGAAGGCGAGGTGCTGTGCCCACACTGCGGCAGTAAGAGAGTCGAGCAGCGCTGGTCGGCCTTCTCCGCCATCACCTCCAAAAAGAGCGCCTGAAGACGGAGCCTCGGACGCTGCACCATTTCTCGGCAATTGACCCGCAAGGGGACGACGAGTACCGTATTTTCAAACATCCAAATCGCTTCCGCCGTCGCGCCAGCGGCGGGTTCCTTTCACCCTCTAGCCGAACGAAAGGAGCACATCCATGTTTACACGCGTAGTCGAATTGGTCAGTAAACAAGGCAAAGCAAGAGAACTTTCCAGCACTATCAACGACAAAATAGTACCGATCTTGAAGAAACAACCCGGGTTTGTGGATGAGATTGTTCTTGTCTCGGACGCGGACTCGAATCGCGTTCTGGCGCTCAGTTTTTGGAAGACGAGAGAGAACGCTGAGCGTTACCAGCGTGAGCAATACAACAGTGTTCGCGATACTCTGCAGTCCCTGCTTGAGGCTGAACCAGTCGTCCGCACCTTTGAGGTCCATACTTCGACCGGCCACAAGATAACAGCCGGCAAGGCTGCCTGAGCGAAACTCTCCTAATGATCACGAAGGCCAGCTACCACTAGCGACAAGGAAACAACAATGACCCGACCAACCATGTAGAAATGTTACGCTTGAGAGCATCGGTTGCACGATGTTCTCGGCTACTTCATTTGGAATGCAGACTGTCAATCCTTTGCATGATTCTTTCTGCGCACTGAATGCTCGCTTCAATAATGCGATCCGTGATCGGCGCGCCGTTCAAATATCGCCGGGTGGAAAACAAAACGTTCTCCGCCCGGCCTTTTTTCTTGTTGATTGCCGCAGAAACCGACCAGGACACTCCTTTTCCGGTTTTCCAAACAAAATCTCACTTGAGTCACTCTAAAGTTCCGTTTGTCTCAAAAAACAATCATGGACCCTGTCACGGTTTTTGCCATCTTCATTATTGGGGCTTCTACTGGTGCTCTCATCACCATGATCCGATTCCGAAGCGAACTGGCCGACATCAGAGAACGCCTAGATCGAATCCAGAACGTTGGAACCTCTGACGAACAAAAGGCCGCCTAGTGGAAATGGATGCAGTACATGCCGAGGCAAAAGCGAGAACTTGTCTGGATTGAAACGCCGGGATTCATGGGCTGGGGCTGCAACCTGTGCTCTTGGAAATATCAACTTCCACAGGCGGCAACCAGCAAAGCGCCTTCACTAGAAACGCGTAGCGCCTTCCTCCATCACCGGTGCGCTCCAGCTTCGAAACACATGGATGTCCGCTGGAATGATGAAATCCAGGAGTGGTTCTGTGCGAAGTGCGGTCGCACGTCGGATCACATCACGAAAGAGGATGCCCTAATCGAATTGGAGCCGTACGAGTGCGAACTTTTGAGCACTACGGCAGCGAACCGGCGCTCATGAAGCATCTGCCACATGGGCTCACCAAGCGAGGGCCTCTTTTCCAGCATGAGACGGAAACTGAACGGGTCAATCACGTACGGCTGCTGCCCAGCGACGATGGGAACCAAAGGGTTTTCCGACAAGATGGTTTGGTCTGTACGCCCGATGACGTGAATCACGTCTTTCAGTTGTGCTCGGACCGGAACCGTGTCAGTGGACCCGTAGTTCACCATTAGGCCCAGCCAGACGATTAAACAAGCAGTGGCGGATGCGCCGATGGCAAAGTCAGGGACGCCCACCTGGAAGGCCCAGTCCACAACCAATACGGCGGAGGCAACTTGCAGGTCGATTAGGTGATTACCGGCCATGCCATCCGAACTGAAAATAACTACAGTTACGACCAAAGTGCATAGGAACAACAGCGGTGGAATGCGCCGCATGTTTCGCGTTCACCCAAACTGACAAAGCTTTTACATTTCTGTGACATGTCGCAATAAGGTAGGTGGCATCTTGTTCGTGGCGCCACTGGGGCGAGCAATGTCTTTGCTCGCTGAAGGGGCCCGAACGCTGCCAGACAGTCTATATGTACCGCGTGCCTGCCATAGCGGTTTTATTGGCGGCTGCGGCTTTCCCGCCAAGCCTTGAAGGGCAGATGCGCGCCATACAGCGCCCAAGAATCCAAGTTAACGTCGGCCCGAGTTTTCATTTGCCGCCTCCCTCCGGCGGGTTCGGTGTGATGAGCCCGCGTTCGTTTGGTCGTCGGCTTTCATTTGTTCGGCCAGTGCCGTTCCGTCACAACTTGCGCTTCAGCATCTCTTTCGGAAACACTTGCTTCGCCGATCCGTTGTTTGACCCCGTCCGCTGCCAGCAGTTACTCAATCAGTCCCCCTTTGCCCAACCAGTGCTCTTGCCGTACCCACTCTATACGACGCCGTACTACCAAGCTGCTGAGCAAAATGCACCGACGGTGGCGGATCGAGAGGGTAAACTGGCCAGGGAGGTCGAACGGCTCACGGACGAAGTCGAACTGCTGCGGGCGCCGCAGGCCGCGCCCGAGCCGCTGCTCCTCGAATGGCACGGTGATCACTGGTTACGGGTTTCGGGCCACGGTCAATCGGCGACTGGCGCGCAGCCGGATTACTCAGAACGGTCGAATGGGCGGTCCGCTCCATCCGAGCGCAACAGTGCAAGCCGGCCGCCTCGCGAACTTCCACCCGCTGTGCTGGTGTTTCGCGATGGGCGCAAGGAAGAAGTGAGCAGTTACACCATCGTAGGCGGAACCATGTACACGAAAGCGGACTATTGGACCAGCGGTTCCTGGACAAGAAAGATTCGGATCGCCGATTTGGATCTGCCCGCCACCCTGAGACTGAACCGGGAACGCGGCGTCGAGTTCGCTCTGCCGGCCGGACCGCATGAAGTGGTAATGCGGTAAAGTGATTTCTTAGGAGGCGCGCCATGCCACGTATCGTGGCCGTGCTTCTCATTTGCCTACTCGGCTGTGGTGGAGGTCGCTTCCAAGGGACGTTCCGATCCGGCAGCCCCGTGTTTAGCGTCACCGGGTTTGTCAGCTTTGTCGAGCTCACGACCATCCCGGACAGCACAATTGTCGTCACGATTGTTACCTTCCTGCCAGATTTCAGTCCGGCCACGACCGTGATCTTTTGCGGGGATCTCACCCGGCAGTTTTTCCTGGATGATTTTGCGACGGTGAACTTTACCCAAGGGCTGACCTGCGCGACAGCATTGGCCATTTTCGTCGACTGTTGTGGCCGATAATGGCAAGCCGTCGATGCGGCGACTTACCACAGGATCTATTCTCTCTTCTTTGCCCAAATCTGCTCAGGGGTCTACTGGCGCTCTCAGTGCACCTCTTGGTGATGCTGGTCTCTCGGGTTGATGGTGAGGCGCATCCACGGGTCGACGAACGACCGAGCCAATTTCAATCCCATCAGGTTGATTTCCATGGGCGACCATCTCCGGTGCACCAGGCAGAACCTTGAAACCTGAAAGTAGCAGACGTATGATTGCGTCAATTCTCAAATTAACCGAATTTTCTCCAACTGCACAGGGATGCCGTGCAGTTCCGGAAACCACAAAGGAGGTTACCCCTATGCCCACAACCAAAGAATTGACCATTCGCGTGGAGGATCGACCGGGCACTCTCGCAAAGGTTTGCCAAGCCCTGGCTGAGCGCAAAGTGAACATTCTGGCGTTCCAGTCGGTCCCCGCAGAGGGAGAGAGTGTGGTTCGCTTCATAGCGGACAACCCTGCGACTGCCAAAAAGGTCCTGGATAACCAGGGCCTGAGATACACAGAGACGGATGTGGCTCAAATCAAACTTCCACACCAGCCCGGTGAATTGGCACGGGCGGCTTCGCGACTTGGCGAAGCCAACATCAACATCAACTACGCCTACGGCGGGGTAGATCCAAGTACAAATGCCCCTCTGATGATTTTTGGCGTCAGAGAAGCCGGACAGGCGGCCACGATTCTGGATCGGACGGCTGCCGCTGCATAAACTAGAGCTGCACGTTTTTTCAGCCCCGTATTCTCTGCATAGTGGATGCGGGGCTTTGTTCTTTGCCCTTCTGCGTCAAAAGTGTTTCCTTTCGGCACGGCACTGCTGTTTCTGGCCTGAGATGCTGATAATTCGCAGTATCTAGTCGGGTCAAAACCTATGTTGGGGGAAGTCGGTACGCTGGGGGACCTGAATCGGAGGTAGCTCTATCAGGTCCTTGTGTCGCTACGAGAGTTCTAAAATCGTCCTCTGGGGCCGACCAATCAAATTGATCCCGTCATTTCACGGACTTGTAGCAATAGCCATACGATACTTTTGAACCGCCCGCACAGTAGTTGGTGTAATTGATTCCATGACAATGTCGGCTCCCGACGCCCAAGTAGACTTGGGTGGTGCCAACCAACCAAGGCTCGGGAGAAAGGAGCAAGGCCCACCCCGTCGGGGTGGTTGTATCGACGACCGCTCGGCGCTGACATTTTCTTTACAAGAAAATGACACGGGCGTGACAGTCACTTGGTTTGTCCTGTGCCAGACTCCATACGGGAACTTCCCAACGGAGGAGGTCATGAAGACAGTCTCTGTGTTGTTGCTCGCGATATTGTGGTGTGGGTGTGGCGGCTACAGCTCCCCCAGTCAGCCGGCCCCGCAGCCTGCGATTGTTCCCGTCATTGCGGCAATTATTCCAAACACCGCGAACGCAGGCGCTCCAAGTTTCACCTTGACGGTTAACGGCAGCAAGTTCAACAACAACGCGGTGGTGAATTGGAACGGTGCGCAGCGAACTACAACCCACGTCACGGCGCAGCAGCTCACCGCCGCGATCGCGGCTGCAGACATCGCCACTGCTGGCACGGTGGCGGTCACGGTAACCAACCCGGGTAGCACTACCCCAGGCGGTCCATATGGTGGTGGCGGTAGCACGCCGAGCGCGACCTCCAACCCCATGAACTTTGCAATCAACTAGGATAGGGAACGCTTCACGCGGTCTCTGTCGTGCAAGCAGGCGTTGCAGTCAGCCCAATCGCCTTCGACAATGAAATGCCATTGTTCACGACCTGCGAGGTGTGCTATGGCACCCGGCAAGCTGAGGTCGCGCTAAGGACTAAAGCAGTGCCCCCGAGCCTCAAATCGTTTCCGGGCAGCAGACACTACTTCAAAACAAAGGCGGGGAGACTCTCACCTTTACAAGGGTTGAAAAGTTCGGTGGAGGTCTTGTTCCGCCACTCAATGTACTTTCGGAAAATCCTGTGCTGGCTCCGGAGTGTTTACAACCGCCAAGCGATACGAACATGTTTGTCGAGGAGGGTGAAACCGAGTCAGGCCCCACCGCGGGCACATCTGCTCTTCCCGTGGGTGTTAACAATTTCCAGTGCTGTATTCATCCTTGAATGCGGTTGCGGATCGTAGTCCACTGACTTGCACGGCCCAGATGCTGAACGCGCATAAAGAAGGAGAATCCTGCCGCTCCGTGCCTGGGGCGGCTTTTTCTTTTGGCTGGACACTGGCGATCAATTAGTCTGGCCGCCGGACTGGATGTCTACGGCGGCGCTCCTGCGCCCGATAACCCATAAGTAACACGGTACTTTTGACGCTCAACTCCCGGATGGTCGCTAGCCTTGATCGGAAACGCCTCGGAGCAAATTTTCGGGGCGAAGCAGAATCTCGATCCGAGGCGTTTTCGATAAGGAGACTAGGAGGAAGCCGCTGGCGTTTGCGGTGGGCGTGGTGCGCTATGGGATTTGAACGG
>DASXTB010000375.1:0-4965 GCA_036505615.1 Acidobacteriota bacterium | reverse complement strand
GAAACAGCGCATGGCGATTCAAGGCACGGGAATGGGACTGGCCATTGCCAAGGCAATCATCGAACTGCATGGCGGCAAGATCGGCGTAACCAGCCAGGTGGGGCGAGGTTCGGTGTTCTATTTCACTCTTCCCGCAAAATGAACATGCACTACGGAGCGGTGATGGGCCTGCGCTTACGCTTGATACTGTGCCACCGATACACCAGGCCGGTTGAAATCCTGACGCTATTTTGTTTGCCGTCGAATAAAGTACTACGCACGTAATCGGCTTGAAATACTCGAACGGCGAATCGAGAGGAAATACCTAGATCAACAGCGCCTCCTAGTAGCACGCCCCGCTCTCTGTCACGTTCTCCCCCTCCAACGTTTACAAAGCTTCTAGTACTGCCGAACAGGGCGTGGCCAGAGAAAACCAGATTACCTCGCCCGTAAACGAACTGCGGTCCAATGGTGACGTCACGAAAATTCATTCGCGATCCGTATTGGCCGCTCACCTCCGCCACAACACCGAGTCCGTAGGTAATATTGAAGGCGGGTGAAACTGTGTAGCCATTCAGCGAGGAGCGGTTGGCAAATCCGAAAGAGCGGCTATCGAAGTTCAAATACGAGTAACCGCCGAACAGTTGCGCCCGGGGGATGTCCTGGCTGCGCAGCAGCGGCAAAGCGGTAAACAAAAAAACTGCAATTTTTGCCCATCGCCGTGCGTGTCTTTTTTGGATCAAGTGAAGACAGGCAGGCCAGTTTGCTTTCATCGGCGATTAATTGAGCTCCCGACAAAACCTGCTCTGCACTAATAGGGGCCAATGCGTATTCGCGTGACTCGTCATGTGTACGGATAAAATACAAAAAACAGCAGCGACATTCCCGTCAGAACCCACAAGCCCGGCTTCACTTCCCGCACTCGTCCTGCGACAAGTTTGCAGAGTGGAAAAAGCACAAACCCGGCTGTGACTCCGATTCCGATATTGTACGTAAAGCTCATCAGCGCGACTACTGTGAACGCCGGTATCAGCTCGGTGAAATCGTTAAAAGGAATTTTGGCGACGGGCGAGACCATCAGCAAGCCTACGACGATCAAAGCTGATCCGTACGCCTGTGGCGGAATGGCGCCAACGAACGGCGAGAAGAAAAGTGTCCCTACAAAGCAAAGCGCGGTGACGACGGCAGTGAGGCCGGTGCGCCCACCGGCTTCGACCCCGGTAGCCGATTCAATGAATGCACCCGAGGTGGTAGTGCCCACGATGGAGGCGAAGATTATCGAGAGCGCATCCGCCGCCATGGGCCGTTCGATCTGCGGCAGGTTTCCGTTCTCATCCAGAAACCCGGCGCGGGCGGAGACGCCAATCAATGTGCCCATCGTGTCAACAAAGGCCATGATGAAAATCGTCAGGACAACCGGGAAGAAGCCCCAGGTGAGAACGCCGGAAAAGTCCAGTTTGAGAAAAATGGGCGACAGAGAAGGCGGCATGCTCACCCAAGCTCTTGGTGCGGGCGCCACACCGAATAGATAGGCGGCAAACGTGGCCACAACAATCCCGGCGAATATTGCAGCGCGAAAACCGCGAATCATCAGGATCGCCGTCACGAGAAATCCACAAATTGCCACCAACACCGGGGCAGCGGTCAAATGGCCTGCGCGCAAAGGTGCGCCGGGACGCCCCAGTTGCACGATTCCGGTTTGGTTCAGACCAATGAACGTCAGGAAAAGTCCGATTCCGACCGCGTAACTGTAGCGAAGGACGGTCGGAACAGCGTTCACCAGCCATTGCCGGAGGCGAAGAACTGTGATTAACAGAAACGCTACGCCTGCAACAAAGACGGCCGCCAGCGCCGTTTGCCATCGATAGCCCAGCCCTTGTACCACGCTGAAAGCAATGAATGCGTTTTCTCCCATGTAAGGAGCGATGGCGAACGGGCGCTTGGCGTACAGACCCATGAGAAGCGTGCCAAATATCGCGGTCAGGACTGTGGCCACCATTGACGGCCCTGCCGGGATTCCCGCAGCCGTCAGCACCGCAGGATTTACCACCACGATGTATGACATGGTGAGAAACGTAGTCACTCCGGCCACGATTTCGCGGCTGAACGTTGTGCCAGCTTTATCCAGTTCGAAAAAGCGTCTAATAGCAGACACGGCCTAGCAGGATACCGTCTCAGAGGCTCAGTCACCAAAACTGTGGTCAGCGGACTGGATTACCCAAGGGACGCGAAGATGAAGCTGGAACTGCAGTAGTAGGAAAAAACAGGGCCGTTTCTCGGGGGAGAAGAAACGGCCCATGTTGGCGAAGTCCTCCGGGGAGGAGGGGAATTCTTTTACATCGACGGGTTCGTGGTGGCTGCCGGCGTGGAGCCCTCCACGGTGTTCGTCATCAGCCGGACATCCACGCGGCGATTCTTGGCGCGGCCGTCGCGTGTCTTGTTGTCGTCTACCGGCTTATCCTTGCCCAACCCGACCAGGTAAATCTTGTGGGCCGGAATGTTGTGCTTGGAAGCCAGGTACTGGATCACTGAATCAGCCCGGCGCTCGCTCAGGCCGTAGTTATACTCCTGGTTGCCGACCGAATCTGTGCCGCCTTCTACGGTGATGATGTAGCCCTTAGTATTGGGAACGTCGTTGGCAAGCTGGTCGAGCGCTTCCTGAGCCTTCTTGGTCAGATTATCTTTGTCAAAGCCAAAGTGGACTGAGGTTTCAGTCACCACGCGATAGTTATCCAGATTGGCGACCGTATTCGTCAAACTGTCAACGCGGTGAACCGCATTGTCGGCCGAAGTCTGGGCTTGACCAGCTTGTTGCGCCGCGGACTGGGCTTTCTGCTCGACCTCGGTGGTCTTCGCGTTCACCTGCTGGATTCCCGCTTGCGCGCGCGCATCAACATCTTTGATCGCGTTCGTATTCTTGGCGGTAAGGTCGTCGAGTTCGTTAGTCTTGTTGATGAGCGGTGTGGTCTCTTGGCGAACATACTTCTTGCTAGAGCATCCGACGGTTGCCGCGGTGGTCAGTGCCAGCAAAACGATTAACGAAGTGCGAGTCATCTTGGGAGAGCTCCTTCCTCTCTGCTCACAGATTCTACAAACTTCTCAAATCCTGGGCCTGCTACATTCCCTGGGGCTGGGAATCGGCTGCTTGCGTCCCACAGTGTACAGAGCACGGGACTTGCCAGTTGGAGTTGCGATGGGCATGCGCTGTATGTTTATGCATGATAAGGATTTAGGAGTCGACTGCTCTTGAGTTGAAACTGCGAAACGAAACACATCCGAGCAAAGCAGCAACGAACCTGAGAAATTTTTATATGGCAGAGATCAGATCGAAAGCAGCCTAATCTTTCCTGGCTCGCTTTCCATCTCCCATTCCTTCCACACGCCGTACCCTTTGAGCTTCGGCATCATTTGCCCGATCGACGCGATGACCAATCCTCTCCGGGATGTCGGCCAATTCGAAGAAGGGCATGGCTTTTTCGCATGAGGCAGAATTAGAAACGAAAACTTGGAAAAGGGCAAAGACTAACCGCAGATGCCGCCGCCGCAAGAGCGCAGGGTTGGGCTTATTTTTGATCCAGTAAACGCGTTGTTTCCAAGATTACGCGACCTGTAATTTCCAGGCTCTTGGGGCTGAGCTTGTCGAGGGTATCTTGGGGAGTGTGGTGAAATACGCCTCCATAACCATAATCCAGATCGATGAGATCGGCGCAAGGGATTCCTCGATGAACAAAAGGAAGGTGATCGTCTTCAACGGGAATTGTGCGCGCGAAGAAATGTGACTGGTACCCCAGACCTGTCGCGGCCTGCAGAACGAGGTCCTCGAGCCAGGGAGTGGAGTTGGCGTCGCGTTCGATGTTCAGGTCAGCGTCGGCAATCATGTCGGCTAAAAGAAATGCCTTGATTCGTTTGAGGGTGCCGTCGTTCTGCCACTTCTCAGCCAGATGCCGAGTGCCGTAGAGGCTATCCGTCGGGCTCCATTGTTTCACTGCTTCTTCAGCGTCGGTCCACAGCAACCAAACGCTGTAGCCCTCACGCTTCTTTCCTCGCAATTGATTAGCGAATTCCAGGAGTATCGCGGTTGAGGAGCCTCCGTCGTTGGCTCCGACGTAGCCAGTATTCCGCAGCGGGTAGTTTGTGTCGTAATGGCCGGCGATAATCACGATGCCGTCCTTAGCTCCTGGAAATTTGGCAATGATGTTGCGTACCGGAAACTGTCCTTCGGGCGTGTCCGCAGTGAAGGTTTCGTCCTCGACGGTGCTGCCCTTCAGGTGCGCAAGAATGTAGTTTTCGAGCTTTTTGTGATTTGCACTCCCGATGGGACGCGGGCCGAAGGCGACCACCTCGCGGGTGTAACGCATGGCGCGAATTTCATTGAAATCGTAACCTGTGCCGGTCGAGACTTCTAGGCGCACAACAATATTGCCATGGGACCGCCCTGAGCTGGTGGTTGGCTTCTGAGCACGGGCGGCTAGAACTAAGACGAATATGCAGAGCCCGACCGGCCAATGCAATAACCTCTGAAGGCCAAGCATCTTCATCCTTTTCGCGCCTGCCGCAATCTCCGCCTGGTGGGATGCACGAGCCAAGCGACCAATATGCTCACCAGGTACAGCGCAACCATGGGAGCGGCGAAAATGCACATGTTCAAAATGTCGGTCGTGGGGGTAAGAACTGCGGCAATGATGAAGATCACGAGAATAGAGTAGCGCACGTTACGCCACATCCAACCGGCGCTTATCACTCCCATCAGGGAGAGGAAGAACACAAGTATTGGCAGCTCAAAAACCAGACCGAGGCCGAGAATAACGGTGAGGAACAGGTCCGTATACTCGCCAACGGTGATCATCGGCTGGAACTGCCTGCCGTAGCCGATCAGGAAGTCGAGCGCGGCGGGGAAAACTATCTTGTAGCCGAAATATCCACCGCCCAGAAATAGGAAGATCGTGCTGAACATGAAAGGCAGCACGTAGCGCTTCTCACGGCGAT
>DASXTB010000374.1:0-14623 GCA_036505615.1 Acidobacteriota bacterium | reverse complement strand
GGGCTTGGCCCTTCGGAATCCTCGGTGGCCGCTTGGGAGCGGCGGATCCTGTCGGGACAGGCCGGCGGCAACATGTCCGATGGCCTCGACCAGCTTGGCCGGGAGCGGGCCTTGTCGGTGTTCGCCGACTGGACTGATCGGATTGCCGCCGGCGAGTTGCCGCCGACGCCGCCACGGCCGCAGGGCCTGGAGCGAAACGTCGTCATCACCCAATGGGACTGGGCCGACCCGAAGGCGTATCTCCACGATGAGGTCTCAACCGACCGGCGCAATCCCACCGTCAATGCCAACGGCCTGATTTACGGATCGCTCGAACTGAGCGCCGATTACCTGCCTGTTCTCGATCCCGTGCGCCACATGGCGAGCCGGGTGAAGTTGACCGTCCGCGACCCGAAGACCCAGCCGGCGGCGGATCCGACGATAATTCAGCCTTCACCGTATTGGGGCGATGAAGCCATCTGGACCAGCAAGAACAACGTTCATAATCCGATGCTCGATGATAAGGGTCGAGTGTGGATCACATCGGCGGTGCGTCCGCCGGAGAACCCGGATTTTTGCAAGAAAGGCTCGACCCATCCGTCGGCGAAGCTGTTCCCGCTGGCCAGGGCCGGCCGCCACCTCGCCGTTTATGATCCAAAGACCAAGCAGCTCACGCACATCAGCACCTGCTTCGGTACGCATCATCTGATGTTCGCCGAAGATGACAGCGGCATGCTCTGGACGAGCGGTGGTGGCCAGGTCGTTGGCTGGTTGAACACGAAGATGTTCGACCAGACCCACGATGAGGTAAAGTCACAGGGCTGGACCGCGCTCATTTTGGACACCAACGGCAACGGCAAGCGGGATGCATATGTGGAGCCCGATCAGCCAGTCGATCCCACCAAGGACAAAAGATTTGGTGGCGGGTTTTATTCCGTCGCCCCGGCCCCGGACGGCTCGGTCTGGGGATCAGTCTTGGGCTTCCCTGGCGCCGTCGTGCGGCTGAATCCCGGGACCAACCCGCCGGAGACCGCGCTCGCGGAAGTGTATGAGCTGCCATGGGACAACCCGAAGGCGCCCGTTCAGGGGTTCTCACCGCGTGGCATGGATATCGACCGCAACGGCGTCGTCTGGGCGGCGCTGGCGAGCGGACATCTCGCCAGCTTCGACCGGCGCAAGTGCAAGGGACCACTCAATGGGCCGGCGGCGACGGGCCAGCACTGTCCCGAGGGCTGGACGTTTTATCCAGAGCCGTTACCGCAGTTCAAAGGCGTGACGGATTCGGGCAGCGCCGAAGCCAGCTACTATACCTGGGTGGATCAGTTCGACACCTCCGGGTTCGGCAAAAACGTGCCGATTGACACCGGCAATGGCTCCGAAGGACTGCTGGTCCTGAAGGACGGGAAATGGATCGTCCTCCGCGTCCCCTATCCGTTGGGCTTCTACACTAAATGGATGGATGGCCGGATCGACAATCCGAACGCAGGCTGGAAGGGGAAGGGTCTGTGGTCGACCGTGAGCACCCGAGCACCTTTTCACATGGAAGGCGGCAAGGGCACGACGAGCAAAGTGATAAAGTTCCAACTTCGCCCCGACCCACTCGCCAGGTGAGCGGCCATTCGCCGCCTTCCTAGGTCACGGGGACGGAAACACGACGATGATCTACACCCATGTTTTAAATCGAGCCGGAAAAGACGTTCGTAGTCCCGCCGGCACACTCACGTTAACCACCAGTCCGTCGCAGTCATAATGGGATTATGCTGGCCAGTGTTTCTCGGCAACCATCGGTGCCGAAGGGCCTTGACAAGTGCTCGGAAAAGGGGACATTGCCTCGTTGATTGGAAGTCGGAGATGCGAGATATAGTGATCAGCATACTGAATAGTTAGGCGGAATCCAGAACAGTAAGATGGGTATTCAATTTCTGACGGGCGGGTTTTTATCTCTCATGGCAGCCTCCGTTCAACGCGGTCAGCAGGCAAAGACTAGGGGAATCTCTAGAAGGACATTAGTGAAAACTGCTGCTGTTATTCCCCTTTTAAATCCCTCCATGATCCCCGCCAAGAAAGTTCATGTCGTCGTTGTGGGCGCAGGCGCATTTGGCGGTTGGAGTGCGCTTCATTTATTGCGGCGAGGCGCGCGCGTAACGCTTATTGATGCCTGGGGACCGGGAAATTCTCGGGCCAGCTCCGGAGGCGAAACCCGCATCATACGCGCCGTATACCCGGAGCGCGTTTACGTTGAAATGGCTAATCGTTCTCTGCGGCTGTGGCAGGAAAATGAAAGGCGCTGGAATCGAAAACTGTACTACCCCACAGGTTTCCTAAGGGATGGCCGGCGCCGATGACCGATTTGAACGAAGCGCCAGCAAGCTTTTTAGAGAACAGGACCTGGACTTCGAAGAGCTTAGTGTAGCAGACGCCGCCAAGCGCTACCCGCGGGTGAATTTTCAAGGAGTCAAATGGGTGCTCTTCGAAAAGAACGCGGGCTATCTGCTGGCGCGACAGGCGTGCCAGGCTGTCCTGGAGATGTTCCAGAAAGAAGGAGGTCAATACATACAATTGGCGGTACTGTCGCCAGTCGACGTGTCCGGCGATATGCGGCAAATTGATTTGTCGGATGCATCCCCGATCTCGGCCGACCAGTACGTATTCGCGTGCGGCCCTTGGCTCGGAAAGCTGTTCCCGGATGTCATTGGGGACTTGATCAAACCAACTCGGCAAGAAGTTTTCTTTTTTGGAACTCCAGCCGGCGACTCCAGTTTCAGCGAAGCGAAGCTGCCGTCCTGGAGCGATGGCGACAGTAACTTCTACGGAATCCCGGCTAATGAACGGCGCGGCTTTAAGATCGCGAGCCACAGGCAGGGTCCATTGTTTGATCCAACAAAAGGCGACAGAATGCCCACTGCTGAAGGCCTGCAGAATGTACGCAATTTTCTGGAACTTCGATTCCCGTCACTCAAGACAGCTCCGCTGCTGGAAGCTCGAGTGTGCCAGTACGAGAACACTCCCGACGAAAACTTCGTAATTGACCGTCATCCTCGCGCTAGAAATCTCTGGTTGGTCGGTGGCGGCTCAGGGCATGGCTTCAAACATGGTCCTGCTGTGGGAGAGTGGGTTTCTGATTTCGTCCTTGAGAAAAAAGCTCCGGACCGTTTCTTCAGTCTAGCCAGATTTCATAAGGGAACTTAGTTATCGTTAGCGGCACGGGTGCGAGTTTCTTCGTGAGAGCGGCAATCATTAACGAAAGGAGATCGTTATGACTGGCTTGTACTCTCTCTGGCTTCCAATCCTTCTATCATCGGTCATCGTGTTTCTCGTGAGTTCCGTCATCCACATGGCGTTACCCTGGCACAAGAGCGATTATCCCAAGGTTCCGAACGAAGAAAAGGTAATGGACGCGCTGCGACTTCGTGTTTTTCGCTTCGTCGGTGTCACCGCGTTTATCGGATACACGGTGGCACTGCGGCAGATGTCGATCTGGTATCGTCGAGCCTGGAGCACCACGATCAAAGCGACGGTGGACGGGCTGATCTACGCACTCCTAACGGGATGGCTGTGGCCGCGATGAAGTGCTTGCGGGAGGGGCAGCTGGCATGAAAGCAGCAGTATGACCGATTGGCAGCAAACGATTGGCTGGCTGTTTTCCGGTCGAGAGATTTCGCTCTTGTTGAAAACCCTGTACACGCTGTTTGTGTGCGCGCTGATTCCGATTTACTGGCGTTACTACGGCCCCGCTAATTTCTTATGGTTCTCCGATCTGGCGCTTCTGCTCACAGTAGCGGCTCTCTGGCTGGAAAGCCCGTTGCTCGCCAGTATGCAGGTTGTTTCGGTCCTCTTGTTGGAGCTGCTGTGGATCGTCGATTTCGTGACTCGGTTGGCCAGCGGTGTAGAACTGACCGGGCTCGCCGACTATATGTTCAAGGCCGACAAGCCTCTGTTTGTGCGCGCGCTTTCTCTGTTTCATCTGGTACTGCCCTTTCTGCTTCTCTGGTTGGTGTGCCGACTCGGTTATGACCGGCGGGCTTGGGTGGCGCAGAGCATCATGGCGTGGCTGGTCCTCCTGGTATGTTATTTCTTCACAGAGCCGTCGGAAAATGTCAATTGGGTCTTCGGCCCAGGCAATCGACCTCAGCTTTGGATCGCACCGGAGCTCTATTTGGTTCTGCTGCTGCTGTTTTTCCCCCTCTGCATCTATTTGCCAACGCACCTCCTGGTGGGCGCGCTTATCTATGGAATTTCGCATTGAGCCAATGGCGGCTGCAGATTGGGAGCAGGTTCGCAGCATATATCTAGAAGGCGTTGCTACCGGACAAGCTACATTCGAGACCGATGCGCCAACTTGGAAGGAGTGGGACAACTCCCATCTTCCCGCGTGTCGCCTGGTGGCCAAGTCTCACAAGGAGATTCTTGGATGGGCAGCGCTGAGCCCGGTCTCCCGGCGAGCCTGCTATGCCGGAGTCGCTGAGGTCAGCATCTACGTCCGGCTGAGCTTCAGGGGTCAAGGATTGGGTGAAACATTGCTTCGCGCCCTTATTGACTGCTCGGAGCAAGCCGGCATCTGGACGCTTCAGGGAAGCACGTTCCCGGAGAACACGGCCAGCTTGCGTCTGCAGGAGCGTTGCGGATTTCGGGTGCTGGGGCGCCGCGAACGAGTCGCATGCCACAACGGCGTCTGGCGCGATACAATACTGACCGAACGGCGCAGTGCAATCGCGGGACAAGACTGATTGCGTTCCGCCAACAGCGACGTAATTGGACGCCTCGGCAGAGGGAGGAATTCGCGATGGACGCATGCACACTAAATCGCCGTCGGTGGCTGGGCTTATTCGGAGCTGCAGGCGCATCCTGCCTGTTGGGAGAGACAGTGAGCGCCGGCGAAGATCTGATGCGAGCAAACGCTGCTGTGGATCATTTGCTGCTCGGTTCAGCCGATCTCGATCGGGGAATTGCGTGGGTGGAGAAGCTGACCGGCGTGAGAGCCGTTATTGGTGGAAGCCATCCCGGCGTCGGCACGCGCAACGCGCTTATCTCGCTTGGCGGAAGGCAATACGTTGAAATCATCGCGCCCGACCCGGCGCAGACCGCTTACAACTTTCCCATCGATGTGCGCATGCTCACCGAACCTCGATTGATCACCTGGGCAGCCGCGACCAGGGACATCACTGTAACGGCGAAGAATGCTCAGGAAGCCGGTTATCAAATCTTCGGCCCCCGTGACGGCTCTCGCACAAGGCCCGATGGGAAAGTGCTAAAGTGGAAGACGTTGGGAGTGGTGAATCAATTTGGTCTACAAGGCATCGAGCCGATTCCATTCTTCATCCAGTGGGCCGCCGACTCGCTTCATCCATCACAAGACTCACCAAAGGGCTGCGAGCTTCGGACGTTTAAAATCGAACACCCGGAGCCTGCCAACGTGATGGCGATGCTAAGAAAGCTCGGCATCGAAGCGACGGTAGAGCAGGCAAAAAATGCCATACTCACCGCAACGCTCAAGACGCCCAGAGGAAAGGTGGAATTAGGTTGACACAAAATCCGTTTCGCAATTGGGCTCTGGCTTGTCTTGAACGTCTCCAACGTCGAAGGACCGCTCCCTATGGCAGGGCGGCGCGAACTGTTGCTGCCATCGTGGGTTTTGGTTGTGTCGGCATTTTCATCGGCTCTCTGTGGTTCGCCCACGAGGCGCCCGATTTCTACATCCTCTACATCCCCTTCATGTTCGGGTCTGCATTGGGCGCCGTAGAATTCTTGTTCATCGCGCTCACAGGCAAGGACTCCGGCGGATGGGCGCTGTTCCCCTAGGGTTGCGCGCTGCGCCTGCCGCGGCTGAAGCGGAGCGTTAGACATCAAGAGGACAACCTATGGAGAGATATGAAAAGATCGTGGTCTTAGACAACGAAGTGCAGGCCCAGTTGGTGGATTCCGTTCTGTCGGACCGGGGGATTCCGCACATGATGATGAGTTATCGCGATTCGGCCTACGATGGCATCTTTCAGGGTCAGAATGACTGGCGACATATCGAGGCGCCTCAACAGTACAGGCAGGAGATAATAGCCGTCCTAGGACATCAAGCACCAATCGGATAGATTCTGCACTTTCCACTCCCGTTAGGAACTTTGATTCGAAAATGGCAAACAATTCACAATCTTTAACAAAGTTAAAAGAGAATTGGTTAGCTTTTGTGGCTATACTATTTGACACACTGTTTCTTATTGCTGCAGAGCTGCGGGTGTCTGTGGCTCGATCGCTCAAGGAGGCGCTGTGATCCCCTGGGGAACGGTTGCTGATTGGCTTGTGGCTGTAGGCACGCTTGTCCTTGCCGCAGTGGCGGTCTTCCAGGAAACGATTCGCGGCTGGTTCTATCAGCCAAGATTTCAAGTGTCGAGCAAGACCGCGCCGCCGGATTGTGTTGCGGTGCCGTTCACCACACCAGACGGCGTGTTTGTTGCGGATTCAATTTACCTGCGGCTCTGGGTTGAGAATGTCGGGAACGCAACGGCAAGGAATGCTGAGGTCTATGCCAAAGAGCTCCGTCGGCAACGCGCGGATGGCACTTGGAAGCGTGTTGGTGCGTTCCCCCCGATGAACCTCAAATGGGCCAATGTCGGCACAATTTACTTTCCGTATATTGCACCTGAGATGGGTAAACATTGCGACGTCGGGCACATTGTCGACCCCGCGCGCCGACACATTCTGCATGAAGACGCACCAAGACTCACTCTCACCGATCAGCAAACCTCACTAGCGTTCGATCTGATGGCTGCACCAAACCATAGGGGGCACATCATTGGTCCTGGTGAGTACCAGCTCGAGATCCTAGTCGCAGCCGAGAACGTCCGTCCGATCAAGCGAACTATCACAATCTCTCTGCGAGGCCCATGGAACGCGGACGAAACGGGAATGTTGCGCGATGGCGTGGGCATGACCATAGTGTAGGGCCGTCTAACAATGGCATGCAGCCGACGCGTTACTGGGATTCCTTGGGGACCAGATACTTTCCCTAGCGAGGGCGACTGTTGTTGGGCCGGTTACGTAATTCAAATCATCCATGAGTTCTGGTCCAAAATTTGGCAATGTAATTTGGACTGGAGTAATATTAGCTCTCTTCGCGCTCATTTTTATTCTTCGGTGGCGAAACGAAGCCCGATTTAGGCGGAAAGTCAAAACGCTCAAAGAATCCTTCAAAGGAAGCACAGAGTGGGTAGTACTTATCGGCACACAGGCTTGTCTCGCCCGTTCACTGGCCGAGGTAATGCAGTGGTTCGAAGAGAAAAGAATTTCGCTTGTTGACCCGCTCTACGATCCTCGATCGGCGGCGTGGACAACGGAGGGAGAACTCCCCGAGTTTCGTCGTTTGACTGCAGCCCCAGATCAGGCAAGAGCAGCGACCAGGAGTTCTACGGGGAATGACGCTCCAGGGGTTGGCTGCGGCTGCGTATTGGTCAGCCTTGCAGCGCTCGGATTATTCGTTTGGTTAGCTATTGCATTTTTCGGAGACAACTTCAAAGCTGATAAACAGGATGACTTGCTGACCCAAAAGGCTCAGGTCGCTCTGTTATCAGCCTGCTCCCTCGCATTTCCGAACGCAGAAAGCAGGATCGAACCTCGGTTCGGTGGAAACGTGCGTGTTTACATCGGCAAGCACGACTTTGAGAATGTTCCTTATCCAGATCGAGAAAATGTCGTCACGCAACTCGGAAAAGCTTGGTGCGACAATGTTGATCACACATTATTGGCTTCAGTGTCGATTAATGACATCAGAACAGGAGATCGACTTGCGAGCTATAGCTGCGTGATAGGACATACTTCCTTGAAATGAGATCTTTGTCTTCGCTCTGTCAACCTGGCAATGTTTAAGAAACGCAACTCCGGCAGCGGCAAGAAAATCCTGCTGTGCGTCCTGATCGGTGTATTGCTGGCCATTGGATTCGGTGTCTACGCGTTTAGGGCAATGGGGCGAGCCGAATATTGGGAATCCACGATACGCAAGTTCGAAGAAAGCGATCGGATTCATTCGCCTAGACCCGGTGTTATCGTCTTTACGGGCAGTTCGAGCATTCGGTTTTGGGACACCCTCGCAGAAGACATGAGGCCACTCGAAGTCGTTAATCGCGGGTTCGGCGGTTCCCAGATCGCACACGTCAACTATTACGCCAACAGGATCGTGACTGCATACCGACCTCGTGCGGTGGTGCTCTATGCAGGCGGTAATGATCTTGTCTGGGGCAAATCACCGAGTCAGGTGCGGGACGACTTTAAGCGCTTTGTTGAGATCATTCAAGCCGATCTGCCCGAAACCTGGATCTACTTTGTTTCGATTAAACCTACAAAGTTATTTGGTTCAAAATGGCCTACGATGAAGGAGACGAACCAGTTGATCGAGGAGTTTGCCGGCACACAAGACCGAGTCGAGTATATCGACGTGAGCGCAGCCTTGCTCGATGCTCAAGGGAAACCCCGCTCAGATTACTTAAGCTGGGATGGCTTACATCCAAACCGCAAGTGTTATGATCTGATGACTTCTATCATTAAGCCTATCCTCCTCAAGCGGTTTCCTGTCGAAGGAAGAGGGATGGGTTACTCGAAACTATTGCGGAGATTCCATGAACATCCGACAATTCCGGCTTCACCTGGTTTCATTCCTGCTGGCGTTGTCCTTGCCGCTGGCCGCCCAGGATGGCGGCCTTTCACGCGATAAAGTTGAAGCGCTCGAGAAGGCCATCTCGAGCGAGATGTCGCGGCAGAATATTCCCGGGTTGTCGGTTGCCGTCGTCACAGATAACCAGTTCCGCTGGGCCAATGGGTACGGTCTCGCCGACCTCGAGAATTTTGTTCCCGCTAAAGCAACCACGGTTTACCGTTTGGGATCCATCTCCAAGCCGATTACTGCCGTTGCCACGATGCAACTGGTCGAACGAGGCAAGATCGACCTCGACGCGCCGGTTCAGAAGTACGTTCCCGGTTTTCCTCAGAAGCCCTGGCCGATAACAGTCCGTCAATTACTGGGACACATGAGCGGAATCCGTCACTACAAGGGTGATGAGATGGCCATTACCCGGCACTACACAAATCTGGTGGACGGGCTGGAGATATTTAAGAATGATCCGCTGCTGTACGAGCCGGGGACTAAGTTCTTCTACAGCACCTATGGGTATAATCTCTTGGGCTGCGCGATTGAAGGAGCGACGGGGATAAGATATGTCGACTATGTGCGCGAAAATATTTTCCGGCCCGCCGGAATGGATCACATCCGGGCCGATGATGTGAACGAAATTATTCCCAACCGCGCGCAAGGCTATCGCAAAACCGAGAGCGGAGAGCTCCGTAATTCGGGCTTGGCCGACACCAGTTATAAAATCCCGGGAGGCGGCTTCTGCTCCACGGTAGTCGATTTGGCTAGATTTGCCATCGCCTTGCAAAACGGCATTCTGGTCAAGAAGTACACTTTAGAGCAAATGTGGACGCGTCAGAAAACGCGCGGCGGTCAGCAGGTAGATTACGGTCTAGGGTGGGCCATCGATGATCAAAACGGAGTAAAGAGAGTCGCGCACGGCGGCGGCCAGCAGCGCGTGACCACCTTTTTGGCGATGATTCCAGAAAAACGAGTGGCGATAATCTTGATGACAAACCTGGAAGGGGCATCGGGGCTTGCACCTTTCGCTTATCGGCTGGCGGAAATCGCATTGCGTTGAAACAGTGGAGAAGCCGGCGCTAAGCGCCTAAATCTTCTTCAACAGATCTTTGGTCCCACAACGGAGAAATTCCTTTCCAAAGTTGGTGTGCGGCGCGGGATCGAGGTTTTGGACGTTGGCTGCGGCATCGGCTCTGTCTCTTGCTGGCTAGCTCAACTATGGGCACAAAAACACGGTTGTTAGAGATGTCGCACGAAGTAAAACCAGCTCCGGCAGCCCTGGGATTCCGCGTGAAGTCGGGATGGGCCGTTGCAGTTTTGATGGCTGGTCCGTTGCAGTCGCCGCGCGTCCTGGAGCGTCGCGTCGTCGAACTGTCGGACCCAGATGTTCCAGGATCCAGACAACCATACCATGGCGCAAGAGGAAAACTTGAGGAAGATGACGCCAAGGTTGCGACGCGGTTGAAGACCATCCAGCGTGTCGCCGAAGGATCTGTGACCGAGCTAATCAAAGAATACCGCGATACTGGTTGCACCGTACGTTGTGCAGGTCTTGTGGTCGGAAGCCAGATTGATCCAACCTCAATCAAGAATCCGCATATACGCGCACATGCTCTAGAAGGAAGGTTGTTTAGAACTGTGCTTGAGGATGCGCTAGCGACGTGTGAGCTACGCTGTTGGGTTGTCACTGAGCGGGACGCCTACCCGAAGGCAGCGACTGCGTTAGGCCGATCCGAAGAGGATTTGAGGCAGGCTGTCGCTGGAATGGGCCGCTCGCTAGGCGGACCGTGGCGTGCTGACGAGAAGGTGGCAGCGCTGGCCGCCTGGGTGGCGCTCGCTTAAGCCTTCCTATTCTTCAGACGCCGAAGGCGTCACATTGAGAATCGTTGCGGGCGGGGAAGAAAACCACCTTAGTGATACAGGGGGATCAACAGCACTGATGGGCACAATAGACCGTTATCGCCGCTGGTTTCAATACGAGCAGGACAGTCATGCCAAGGTCCTGGCGTCTTTGAAAGCAGTCCCTGACAAAATTCGCGTTGTCGCAGACTTTCAGAAGGCCATCGATCTAATGGCGCACATTGTTGCCGCGCGCCGGCTTTGGCTGTATAGATTTGGAGTAATCAAAGAGGGGCCGCGGGAACTGTTCCCGCGAGGAACGACTCTGCCAGACCTTGTTAGTCGAGTGGACCAGATTCAGCACATGTGGTCCACCTATCTTGACCGGCTGGATGACCTCGAGTTGGCGCGGATTTTCGAGTATCAGAGCTTGGAAGGTGGATGGTACCGCAACACTATAGAGGACATCTTGACGCAGTTATTCGGGCACTCCTGGTACCACCGTGGCCAGATCGCTGCCTTGATTCGGTCGATTGGCGCAGAACCAGCCGTAACCGACTTCGTGTTTTGGGCGCGCGAATCGATCGCACCACCAGAGAGAGTGTGAGACACAGGACCCTGGTGGCCATCAGCTAAGGGTCGCCCGGCCGGTTCGAAACTGGCTTTTCATAGTGCCGCAGAGCAGCTAGCGTAGCAGGAGGAAAAATGGCCGAGAAGCAGAGTTTCCACATGAGCCCGGAAGAGTTTCGGCGCTACGGTAAAGCCGTTGTGGATTGGATCGCGGATTATTACCAGAATGTGGAGGCGTTTCCAGTTCTGTCTCAGGTCAAGCCAGGGCAAATTCGCGCTTCGCTTCCTCCCCATCCCCCTTCCGAGGCTGAAGGCTTTGAAAACATACTGGGCGATGTGGATAAGCTGATCATGCCTGGGGTCACTCATTGGCAGTCGCCGAATTTCTTCGCCTTCTTTCCGTCAAATTCCTCGGGACCCGCGATCCTTGGGGAATTACTCTCGGCCGGCCTTGGGGTTCAGGGGATGTTGTGGGCGACCAGTCCGGCATGCACTGAACTGGAGACGCATGTGCTCGACTGGCTGGTCGATATGCTTGGACTGCCGGCGAAATTTAAATCCGACAGCGCCGGCGGTGGGGTCATCCAAGATACCGCGTCCAGTTCCACGCTGTGTGCCCTCTTGGCGGCCCGCGAGCGTGCCACCGATTACGCGAGCAACAAATATGGCTGCGATGGGCGGCTTGTCGCTTATTCTTCCACTCAGGCTCATTCTTCGATCGAAAAGGCAGTGAAGATTGCTGGGTTGGGCCGGCAAAACCTCAGGTTGATAGAAGTAGATGATCGCTTTGCGCTTCGGCCCGACGCGCTGGCCCAGCAAATCAAACAAGACCGCAAAGCCGGTCTGGCTCCCTGTTTTGTGTGTGCTACCGTGGGGACTACCTCTTCTAACGCCATCGATCCCCTGCCTGAGATTGGCCGCATTTGCAGAGAGGCCGGCATTTGGCTTCATGTGGACGCAGCCATGTCGGGAACAGCGGCACTCTGCCCGGAATATCGGTACATCCATGAAGGGATCGACCAGGCAGACAGTTATTGCTTTAATCCTCACAAGTGGATGTTCACGAATTTCGATTGCGACTGTTTCTACGTGTCCGACCGGGCCGCGCTGATTAAGACGCTCAGCGTGCTGCCGGAATATCTCCGCAATCAGGCCACCGAGTCGGGAGGTGTCATCGATTATCGAGACTGGCATATTCCGCTTGGCAGGCGTTTCCGTTCTCTGAAGCTTTGGCTTGTTATTCGCTATTACGGGATCGAAGGCTTGCGCTACCACATCCGGCGGCACGTCGAGATGGCTCAAGATTTCGCCAGGTGGATCCAAGAGAGCGACAGATTTCAGTTAGCTGTACCTCCGCCCTTGAATCTGATTTGCTTTCGGCATGTGGGCGGCGATGAAATCAACCGGCGGCTGTCGGACCGGCTAAACCGAAGCGGCAAGTTGTACCTGACCCACACGACATTGGACGGCAAGTACACACTGCGATTATGTGTCGGCCAAACTCAAACTGAACTGCGGCATGTGCATCGGGCGTGGCAAATGATTCAGGAAACGGCAGCGGCGCTGGAGAAGGAAGCTGCCAGTGCCACGCGCTAAGAGGATGAAACCACGGGGAACACTGGGAACACGGGGATAAGCTGTTAGCGAGACGCAAAACCTTGGTCAAAAAACAGGATCAGGAATTCTTCAGACAGCTGCGGGAACTGCTTGAGAAGCCGGACGATCGTCCCGTCAGAGCCGGGCGTCTTGCCCGCTTGATTCGCGATGCCGGCGCCTACCGGTGGGTTGGAATTTACGAGGTAAGCGGAAATGAGATTGCCGTAGTTGCTTGGAGCGGCGCCGGGAGCCCGGCTTTCCCCCGTTTCCCGATCAATCAAGGATTGTGCGGCGCTGCCGTGGCTTCAGGTACGACGGTAAGAGTAGGCAATGTAGCCAAGGACCCGCGCTATCTGACCACTTTTGGATCTACGCGGTCGGAGATTGTAATTCCGCTGAAGCACTCGTCAGACGGGAAAGTTGTCGGCCTGATCGACGCCGAGAGCGAGCAACTCAACGCCTTCACCGACGATGACCAAACTTTCCTGGAGGAGTGCGCGCGCTTGACAGCGGCATTTTGGGAGTAGCAAGGTCAACGCGAACGTAGCCGAGCCGCGCGCGTAAGCCCGGATTATTCACAAAATCAGTAATACCCTCTCCGATAGATCAACATTGCGTTCTTAGCCGGCAGGTTTATTTCGATCCTTTTAAACTCCTTGGCGTTTCGGTCCGGCGAAAGCGGAGGATAGGTCAGTAAGTATTGTTGCTTCAACTCGCGCGCAACCTCTTCATAGATGTTGCGGTATTCGCTCCGCTGGTCTGGAAAGAAAATGCGTCCTCCTGTGGTTTCAGCCAGGTCCACCATCTGGCGCTCTTTCTTTTCGACGATCTTCTGCACAACATCGTCCGACTTCCCTGTTAAGTCTTTCAGCACGCGCTGCAGGAATTGAACGCGCTGGCTTTTTTGAACTTCTGCCTCCAGAATCCTGGTCTTGCTGACCACGTAAACCGCGACGGAATCCTTCAATAAGCAGCGCCGGACGTCTTCCAGTCCCAACCTGCTGTCGTTATCCATGCCATCGGTCAGAAGAATAATGGCGCGCTTGCCCTTCACATTTTTTAATTGTTCTTCAGCCAGCGCGTAAAGCGCGTCGAAAAGGGCGGTGCGAAATCCCTCCGCAGCCGAACTGATGGAGTGTCGAACCTTCCGTTTGTTGTTGGTCCAATCCTGGAGCAGTTCCACGTCACTCGAAAATGTCGCTACGCAAATTCGGTCCTGGTCGGAAAAGTGCCGGACGAACTGCTGCGCCGAGTATTTTAATTCTCCCATTTCCTCCTGCAGGCTGCCGGAGGTATCGATTAGGAGCGCTACATAGACCGGACCCTGGTCCTGGACAAAATTTATGATCGGTCGCCGCTGGCCGTTTTCAAAAACTTGCAAATCTTGGGCGCGCACATCCGTGAGAGGCCGGCCGGAGGAGTCGAGGATTGTCAGAGGAACCCTTACGTAGTCGGCATTGACGCGGATCCTAACAGGGTCCTGAGCGCTGGCTCGAGCAAGAACACATAACAGAGGAATCAGCAACAGCACACGGCCAAGCATGAGGATATTATAGAGGCGTCCGGGGTTGGAGGCTAGGAACCTCTTAGGTCTTTGTGCTGATCGCTGATAACTTACGGTTGAGAGCGGAAGTCCTACCGATTCCGCTGTTACACGCTTTATAGAAATCGCCAATGAAAAAATTTGAGGAACTGGAACACACTGCCGACCTCGGACTAAGAGTTTATGGCAAGACGCTTGCGAATCTCCTGGCAAACGCTGCGGAGGGGATGTTCGGGCTAATCGGCCGCGCCCAATTTAATGCCTCGGAAATGCGCTCGTTGACTGTTGCCATAAGGCTGGCAGGGGAACCGGGCGAACCCTCCCCTGCCCGGGCCAACGAGGAATTGCTTTACCAGTGGCTGAAAAGATTGCTACAGGAGTTCAATCTTCATTCTTTCTTTCCAGTGAAGTTTGACGTGGAAGTGACGGCCGATGGCTGTCAAGGCAGACTCTGGGGTGGAACTTTC
>DASXTB010000373.1:0-12521 GCA_036505615.1 Acidobacteriota bacterium | reverse complement strand
ATTCGCTAATCCGTGTTCTCCGTGTCATCCGTGTCCTCTTAAGTGGCGCCAATGCTTCTGATAGAGTGCGCTAACTATGACGGCTATTTATATCCTGTGGCTCCGGCAATTGAAGCGCTACGTGCGTTCTCGCGCGCGCATCATCGCATCGCTTGGCCAGCCGCTGCTTTTTCTGGTTGCCCTCGGTTTCGGCTTCGGACCGATCTTTCGGAAAGCGGGACAAGGAAATTACATTCAATTCCTTGCGCCCGGCGTGATCGCGATGTCGGTCCTGTTCACTTCAATATTTTCCGGCATTGAACTGATCTGGGATCGGCAATTCGGTTTCTTGAAAGAAACCCTGGTGGCGCCCGTTCCGCGCCTCACGATTATGATCGGACGGACTTTGGGCGGCGCTACCGTCGCCTTGATACAGGGCCTGATTGTGGTTGCCATCTGTCTAATCGCCGGATTCCGACCCAGCAATGTTGGGGCCCTGCCGATGGCATTTGTTTTCATGACACTGATCGCCGTCATGTTCACAGCTCTAGGAACAGCGATCGCTTCCGTGCTGTCCGATTTTCAGGGATTCCAGTTGGTAATGAACTTTTTGGTGATGCCGATCTTTTTTCTGTCGGGCGCTCTGTTCCCGCTGACTAACCTGCCGAAACTGCTGGATGTGGCTGCCAGCATCGATCCGCTGTCGTACGGGGTGGATGGCCTGCGAAGCTCACTGATCGGGGTGGCGCACTTTGGGGCCACGACGGACCTGGCGGTATTGTCCGCTCTCAGCGCCGGCCTCCTCGCGCTAGGGAGTTATCTGTTCTCCAGAATTCAGCTTTGATGGAAATTATTCTGCGTGCTTCCGACAGCCACCGGGGCTTGGCCCGATTCCGCTAAAATTTGTGAACAAACCGGGTTCGAGCCTCGAAATTCGCCATTCAAATTCTTAATTCTTCATTCTTAATTCTTAATTCTTCTCCCCTCACCCCCGCAGGCCCGCGGCTCTGTCATCGTGGGGCTCATCAAGCGCTCGCAGCACGGCGCGTTTTTCCACCGCCGCGGTCAAAGTGTCCAAAAATATTAGGAAACGATGCAGCACAGGCGTCAGCTGGTTGTCCGGGGTGATGTTTACCTGATCTACGAAGCCTTCAAACGGACCCCAGTCTTTGAACATCAGGTAACGCAGGCTGTTCTCATTGAAAATACGCAGCAGCTTCCGCAGCATCTCGATATCAGCGGCCGAATGGCGGCTTTCCATGCGCCGCACCAACTCCCGGATGGTGCACAGGTCGCTCTGCAGCCGGACACTCTCTTCCTGCCGGGCGATGAGATCGATGAAGATGTCATACTCGTTGAACTTCAAGTTGAACGACCGGGCCATCGAAATGAAGACGTTCTGGTAACAATTCCACAGCAGCCCCGCCGAGGTCTCGAGCCGGATGTAAAGGGCGTCGACTCTGGTTTCGTGCTCAATACCCAACAGCTCCTGTTTGAATACACGCTTGGTCTCCAGCCTGAGGGCGAACTGCAGCGACGTGGAAACCTCCGAACAAAGGGGAAGCTGAGTCTCCCAGCGGGAGGCCCACTGTTCCAGCTTGCGGGCAAAATTCTTCCCCTCGGCATATAAATGAGAAAATAAAACCAGATAAACGCGCGCGTTGAACTGGCCCCGCAATCCCTCTTTGACGTAACGGATAATGGATAAAATTCTGTGCGCCCTCACAAAGAGGGCCATCGTTTCGAGCCGCATCTCCAGCGAATTCATACTCATCAGTACGTCGCGGTAAAGAAAATTCAGCCACGCTCTCGATTTGTGTTTCTTTCGCACTTTGGGAAGCGCGCGATTTCTGCGGAATGCGGTGAATTCGCGATTTAACAAGCGGCCCACGCTCTTAAAAAAGGCAAACGGTATCACGCCGGTCTGGAGTTTTTCATTGAAGACGATGCGAAAGTCGTTGACCGTTTCCAAAAGGCTGATCACGCGTGCCGCCGCCGCAGTATGATGGCGATGCTGGATGAATTCTTCCGGCAGCGTGCCGCGGGCGGAGACCTCGTCCCAATGGACTTCGTTGACGTCAGCCAGCTCGGCCAGAACTACTCGAGTCGCCAGGTCCTGGATTTTTTCCAGCATCCAGGAAGCCACGCGCAATTCCTCGTAGAAATTTTTTTCCAGCTTTACAATCCGGCCTCGAGCGGCAAAAGACAGAGCGTAGTATTTGAAGTAGTTGGTCAGGCAGGCCATCCACATTTCCATTTCGGAAACGGGATCAAGCTCGAATATTTGCTCTCTACTCATCCGGGCTGAAGAAGAGGGCCCGGAATTCATTGCATTCTTTTCGCAGAGTCAACCAATCAAAAAAAATGTCGGGATTCTGGTTCCAGATAGTAAACCAGCGGGCAATCTCGGCCTTCTCGACCCGCTTCTCTCCGGACACTTTGCTGTTTCGCGAAATTGCTTCCGCACGTTTCCGGCCCAGTAGGCAAAACTGATGGCAGTAACTAATTCCCTTGCGATCCTCTTTTCTCAGGAATTGCCGATAGAGGGCATCAATCTTTTGAAGAGAGAGCTCCGCTTCCTGCAGATTTCGAAACTTCAACACGTCTTCAAAATCATTTCGATAAGCTCTATCGATCTCCACGCTTCTCATGTTGGGGCCTCAAGGAAGTTGATTCGGGAGTATAGCATACGCTTGCGAGCATCTTCAAAATCATTGCGCATGCCTGAGTCGCACGCTAAGTTATCCAGCGGTGTCATGAAACGATTGATCGCCTTCTACGCAGCCGTTTTTGCATTGAATTGTTTTTCGATTCTTCCTCGCCCGCTGGCATACGCGCTGGCATGCGGCGCGGTGGACGTGTACTATCTGTTCGACAAGAGACATCGGCGCGTCGGATTGATCAATCTGCAGATAGCTTTCCCCGGACAAAGCGATGCCTGGCGCCAAAGGATCTTAAAGAGAAGTTACCGAAATCTGGGCAAGCTCGTGGTGGAGGTCAGCAAGTTTCCAAAGCTCACCAGTAAGATTATTTCGCGCCGCGTTTCATATTCAGAAGGAAGTCTGCAACGCTATCTGCGAGCGAAGGAAAAGAGATTGGGCCTGCTTTACCTGACCGCCCACATCAGCTCCTGGGAGTTGCTGCCGTTTGCTCATGCGCTTTACGGTCACCCACTAAGTTTTCTGGTGCGGCCGCTCAACAATCCGGATTTGAATCGCGTTCTAGATTCCTATCGCGTCCGGAGCGGGAACCGCGTCATCCCTAAAAAGAATGCGATCCGTCCGATGCTGAAGGTGCTAAAAGAGAAAGGAGACGTAGGGATCTTGATCGACCAAAATGTCTCACCTGAAGAAGGTGTGTTTGCCCCTCTCTTCGGAAAAGAGGCTTGCACCACCAACGGATTGGCGATGATTGCCCTTCGAGCACAGGCGCCGGTATTGCCGGCGTTCCTTCTGCCGGCAAAGAAGCTGGGACACTACCTGATTTATTTTGGAGAAGAGGTGCCGCTGTGCCAGTCAGGCTCGGTGGAAGAAAACGTTCGCGACACCACAGCTCGCTTCAATCAGGTACTGGAAGACATCGTTCGCCAGTACCCGGAGTGCTGGCTGTGGGTGCACAAACGCTGGAAGACACGCCCTCCAGGTGATGAACAGATTGTTTATCCATGACACATCCAATACTGGAACACTGGCCGGAGATTTCCCCACATCCCATTCCGAGCGTTATCCGCCCCGAGAACGAAGCTGACTTGCAGCGTTTTCTGCGCTCCCACTCGCGGCCCTGCGTGATTGCGGGAAACGGCAGCAAATGGTGGCTTGGGAATCCGCTCCACCCGGTCGAAACTTGCATCGACATGCGAGGCTTCCATCGCGTTCTGGAATACTCGCCCGGGGATTTGACCGTCACAGCACAGGCCGGCATCAGTCTTGGCGCACTGCAACAGGACCTGCTGCGCCAGAACCAGACGCTGCCCGTAGATCCCCCACTAGCCGATCAAGCAACTCTCGGCGGCATGGTTGCCATCGGAACCTCCGGACCGCTGCAACAGCTCTTTGGCTCCCTTCGCGACAAGGTGCTCGGGATGAAGGTAGTACACGCCGACGGCACCATCACCAAGGCGGGAGGAAAAGTGGTGAAGAATGTCGCTGGCTATGATCTGTGCAAGTTGTACACTGGCTCTCTGGGGACCCTGGCAATTATTGTCGAAGTGACGCTGCGGGTATTTCCTTATCCGGAGGAAACTCATTCTTTCGCCATCGACGCGCCCGACGGACACATGGCCAGGGAAATATTCGTCGCGCTGCGCAACCTGCCGGTGGCACCGGCTGGTGTCGTGTACATTGAAAGAAGTGGACGACCTAACCGATTGATCATCCGCGTCTGCGGAAGCCCGCAGTCCATTCACGATCAGCTGTCGCACCTGGCGACGCGCTTTCCCGGCGGAGAAGCTTCACAGGCAGATTTACTGATTTCGGAATTCGATTCCTTTTATCGGAACACTCTGCCTTTCTGGCTCAGGGCCGACTCGCTGCTCAGCTCAATAACGCAAGTAACCCAGCATATTCAGCAGGAGAAGGAGCCCGAGTGGTTGGTGCTGGACTTCTCTTCGAGGCGTTGCCATTTTGCACTTTCCTCGACGTCGGTTGAAAAGCTTCAGAGGATTCGGAATAATCTAAGAGGGATGAACGCCGTTTTGGTCGTTGAAAAGGCGCCACTGGCGCTGAAGGAGCAGATGGATATCTGGGGATCGTCCAGAGAAGATCTTTTTCTTGCAACCAAGCTCAGGCGGGCGCTGGACCCCAGCGGCCGATTGAATCCAGGGAGATATGTCAGCGCTATCTATAATTGACCAGACGGAGATCGATCAAAAGACGGAAAATCTCGACTGTATCCATTGCGGCATGTGCCTTTCTGCCTGCCCAACATATACCAAAGTTTGGCGCGAGGCGGACTCACCTCGCGGGCGCATTTACCTGATCAATTCCGTAGCCGCCGGTAAGATTGAGTTTGACAGCACCTTTCAGCGGCACATCGACCTTTGTCTCGGTTGCCGCGCCTGCGAGAGCGCCTGCCCATCGGGTGTGCAGTTTGAGCGGCTGCTGACCGAGGCGCGTTGGAGGATGGAAGAGGCGATGCCCCGCAGAGGCCTGGCCGGACTGATCCGGAAGGTAGGACTAGAGTACCTGCTTCCTCATCCGGAACGCCTGCACCTTTTCTTTAAGCTGACTCGCTGGATGCAGAAATTCCGCCTGGGGAGACTGCACCGGTTATTCCCATCCGGTTCCGTTCTGGAGCGGTCCTTGCAGCAACTGGACAACCTCCCCCACCTTGATAGGCGGGCGACAGTCCTCAACGGTACTTTCAAATCCGCGCCCGGCGGTCAACGCGAAGTCGCATTCTTTCGCGGTTGTGTGATGAACGAGCTCTACTTTCCTGCCCAACTTGCCACCATCGATGTACTGCGAACTGCCGGATTTGACGTTCGGATCGAAGCCGGCCAGAGTTGCTGTGGTGCGCTGCATGAACACAATGGTGAAAGGGAACAAGCCAGACGCCTGGCCAGAACAAATATTCAAGCCTTTGAGTCCCGGACGGTCCCCATTATCACTAACTCTGCCGGTTGCGGCGCGCTGCTAAAGCACTACGATCATTTGTTTGAACCGGGCGATCCCTTTCTTGAGCGGGCTCGCCGCTTCAGCGCGCGAGTGCAGGACATCTCTGAGTTCCTAGCGGCGCAGCCGGCGCTGCCGTTGAAGCCGCTGCGCGCCCGCGTGACCTACGACGACCCATGCCACCTGATTCACGGGCAGAAAATTTGGCAGCAGCCGCGGCTTTTGCTGCAGCAAATCCCCGAGCTGGATTATGTCGAGTTGAACAAGGCCTCCTGGTGCTGCGGCAGCGCCGGGTCGTACAGCATCACTCAGCCGGAGATGTCGGCCCAGGTGTTAAAAGACAAGATCGATAGTATCGCCTCCACTGGGGCAACGATGTTGGTAACCGCTAATCCAGGATGCATGCTGCAGATCCAGTCCGGCCTGAAAAAAGCCGGACTCGACGTGGAAGTGCTTCACCTGGTGGAGATCCTGAATCGATCGATTGGCGCAAATTGATTTTCTGTAAAAGAGGAGATCGACAAAGACTCGGTAACGGCCAGAGTGCTCGCTGTAAGGTAACGGCGCGGGTGAAGTTCTCGGACATTCCTATTGCACCCCTTCAGGGTGCGAACGTTAGGGATGCCGACCGGGGGTGGCGCGCAAAAAACGCGCTCTACCCCCGGCTACTCTATGTGACCGCTTCGCGGTCCAGGCGCCGCGAAGCGGCGCTATTGGAGAGACGCCCCGTGGGGCGTCTCCTCCACGATGAAAGATTGCGCGGGAGACGGCCCACCGGCCGTCTCTCCAAAATGTCCAAACCCAAGTGACCGCTTCGCGGTCCAGTAAGAATCATTGCGGGCTAGCTAATAGCTTAAACAATGACGGAACAACCCAGATCCACCGAACAAACTCATCCGGCCTCGGCCGATATCGATCTGAAAACTACGCGCGAGATTCTGGCCGTTATCAACGGGGAAGATCAGAAGATTGCTCAAATCGTGGCAGCGGCGCTGGATGAAATTGCTCATTTGGTAGACCAAATTTACGCCCGCTTTTCCACCGGTGGACGGCTCTTTTACGTGGGTGCTGGAACCAGCGGGCGACTGGGCGTGTTGGATGCATCGGAAGCCCCCCCTACTTTCGGACTCCCACCGGGCAGAGTCATCGGCATTATAGCGGGCGGAGTTCCGGCGCTGCATAGCCCTTCTGAAATTTCCGAAGACGATCCTGACGCGGGCGCAGCCGATCTGAAATCTCATGATCTGAGCGGGAAGGATTCTGTTGTTGGAATAGCGGCCAGTGGGCGGACGCCCTACACTCTGGGAGCGTTGCGGTACGCGCGATCTGTATCGGCGCTGACCGGATGCATTGTGTGTGTCAAGAACTCGGCAATGGCGCGAGAAGTTCAGTGCCCGGTCACGGTGGAGACAGGGGCGGAGATCCTGGCTGGTTCTACGCGCATGAAAGCAGGGACGGCCCAAAAGTTGGTGCTCAATATGATCAGCACCGCGTTGATGATCCGCATGGGCTATGTGTACGGAAATTTGATGATCCGGCTGACCATGAGCAACGTGAAATTGATGGAGCGGGGCAAGCAAATTATCATGCAAACCTGTGGAGTAGATTCGGCCACCGCGGCGCAGGCCATTCAGGACTCGGGACGTGATCTGCGGGTCGCCATGCTAATGTTGCGCCAGCGTCTTTCAGCCCAGGCCGCAAGGCAGAAACTCGCGGCGCGATCTCTCAGACAGATACTAGGCGAAGGCCGATAGGGTGAAATGTTTCACTGGCTTTATGAGTTTTTCACCAAGCTGAGTGATCTTAAAGAACTAATCCGCTGGGGCGGATATACCGCCCTGATCGCGATCGTCTTCTGCGAAACCGGTATCATGCTCGGTTTCTTTCTTCCCGGAGATTCTTTGCTGGTAACTGCGGGTGTATTAGCCGCCAATGGCGACTTGAATATAGTTTGGCTGAACGCCACTTTGATGTTTGCCGCCATTACCGGCGACAGCGTGGGATATTGGATTGGACTGAAAGGCGGCCAGAAGCTCTATTCGCGACCCGATTCGCGCTTCTTTCGGCGAAAGCATCTGTTAAGCGCCAAGACTTTTTATGAGAAGCATGGAGGCAAGACCATTGTCTTTGCGCGCTTCATGCCGTTTGCGCGGACATTTGCGCCCGTGGTCGCCGGAATTGCTCAAATGAACTATCGAAACTTCGTTTTCTACAATATAGCCGGCGGTATCGGTTGGGTTTTCAGCATGACAATGACCGGATACGTATTGGGCAAGAGCATTCCCAATCTGGACCGCTATATTTATCTGGTGGTCGCCATTGTCATTCTGCTGTCGCTGCTTCCGGGGATACTGCATTTCTGGAAGGAGTACCGAACACGGGGAAGTCGAATGACGAATGTCGAATGAAGTCGTTCGTGATTCGTGAAATTCGTGGCTGGTGTTTTCGTCATTCGACATTCGTCACCCGTCATTCGACATTCGTCGCTCGTCATTCGAAATTCCATAAGTCTCCCTGGCCAGCAACAGTGCTCCCACCTCCGGCGGATGAAGCGGGTCGGTAATTCTGGCACGGGGAGCAATCTGATGAATACGCTGACACAGCATCTCTTTCAACGTCCGATTTCCCTGCAAGACTCCCCCCACAAGACTGATGGGAAATTCCTCTCCCGCTAACTTGAGGCGGTTCACAACAGCTCTGATATTCTGAGACAGCTCGTTGGCTGCATACTCAAAGATTTGCAGCGCCACGTTGTCTCCCTCCTGTGCCGCTTCCTGAACGATGGGATAAAAACCTGCAATCTTGCTCGACGTCAGGCCTTCCCGGTAAAGATTGCTGACAATGTCGTCGGTCTTTCGCACGTAAAGTTGTCCCTTCAATTTTTGTTCGATGAGCGTCTTTAACCCTCGACCGTCAAAGGCCTTCAGAGCAGCCGCCAGCCCCCTGCGCGCGATGTCGTAGCCGCTGCCTTCATCACCGAGTATATGCCCCCAACCTCCGGCGCGCGCTTTTCCACCGGCTGCGTTTTCTCCCAGGCAAATTGAGCCGGTACCGGAAATCAGGATTACACCCGGTTTTCCGTTTGTTGCCCCCTTCAGTGCGATGTAGGCATCGTTTTCCAATCGATACGTTTTCGAAGGAGCTATCTCCTGCAGCACTCTCAGTATCACTCTCTTATCTTCATTGCGGTCCATTCCCGCAAGTCCCGCGCAGAGCACTCTGACCTCAGGATTTTTCAACCCGGCGTTTGCAATTGCTTCGCTGATCGCTTCTTGCAAAGAGAGTCGGACAACCATCAGGCCTTCTTTTAGGTAGTTCCCCGGCCCGCCACGTCCGGCACCCAACACATTTCCTTTCGTATCAGAGATCAGGCACTTCGTCTTTGTCCCTCCGCCATCAATACCGACCAGATACATGGTTTCTTACCATACGGTGGCCGGGTCATTTTTGAAAGTGAATTGCGATCCAACTCTAGTCTGGTTAAGATGCACTCCGTCTATGATCCGCGAGTTAAAGCTGCGCATTGCCATCATTGGAACGTCAAGGTCAGCTCCGAGTACGGACTTGCTGGCCGAGAAGGTCGGCTTTTTGATCGCAACCAACGGCGCCATATTATTATGCGGCGGCTTGGGAGGTGTTATGGAAGCGGCCGCGCGGGCTTGCAAGCAAGCCGGAGGAACGACGATTGGAATTCTTCCGGGAGATTCAGATCGAGAGGCAAACCGCTACATTGATATTCCCATCGTTACCGGCCTAGGAGAGGCTCGCAACCTGGTGCTGATCCGTTCCAGCCACGCAGTGGTGGCAGTGGGGGGCGGCTACGGCACGCTGTCGGAATTGGGATTCGCTCTGCGGTTAGAGGTTCCGGTGGTAGGGCTGAAGACCTGGAAGTTTGAGTCTCCACCCGGGCCCCATGCCGACCTACACTATGCCCGTTCAGCGGACGAAGCGGTGCAAAAAGCTCTTCAGTTGGCCAGAGAGAAGCTTCGCTGAAGTCATCGGTACAACTTCCTTATGTCGATTCTCACCGCGGAGGCAGCTACCGACGCGACGCGCGCACGCAGAGAAGTAACATTTCCCTTCCCTTCCGGATAAAGGCGGCTGGTCAGAACCAGAACAAACATTGCTGACTGCGGATCCATCCACAAGGAGGTCCCGGTGAACCCAGTATGGCCAAAGCTTCCCGCCGGAAAAAAGTCTCCTCTGGGGATCGAGTAGCTGGTATCGATGTCCCACCCATAGCCCCGCGCCTGTGAGCTCCCAGACGGGCTTTGAGGCGTGGTCATGGCGAGTACCGCATAGGGAGAAAGAATTCGCACTCCTCGATAAATCCCGCCATTCAAAATCATCTGCGCAAAGATGCTCATGTCATGCGCAGTCGAAAAGAGCCCGGCATGCCCGGCAATGCCGCCCATCCGAAACGATGTGGGATCGTGAACCTCACCGCGAATTATTTCGCCGTCGCGCGGCTCGGTAGGCGCAATGCGCGGTTTTTTTGCTGCAGGAGGCAGAAAGCCCGTTTCCTTCATGCCCAGCGGCTCAAAAATGTTGTGGCGCGCAAAGTCGTTGATGAACTGCCCGGTCACTCTGTGCACCACTTCGGAAAGAAGAAAATAATTGATATCGGAATAAATGAATTTCGTTCCAGGCTCGGCCTCGAGTTTTTCCTCATAGGCGAGCTGCATTCCCGTCTCATAACCCTTCCATGACGTTTTGACATCCACGTCCGGGCGCAAGCCCGAATAATGGGTCAGCAGGTGTCGCAAAGTGACGGCTTCCTTATTTTTAAATTCGGGGATGTGCTTCGAAACACGATCGGAAAGTGAAAGCCTGCCTCGTTCGGCCAGAATGAGAATGGATGTGGCCGTGGCGGTAGCTTTCGTCAGCGAGGCCATATCGAAGATTGTATCCAGTGTCATTGGCTCTGCGGCAGGGCCGATGGTTCGCTGTCCAAATGCCCTCTGATACAGAATACGGTTTCGGCTTCCCACTACAACTATGGCTCCCAAGGCCTGTTTTTCCTGAATCGCGTCGCGCACAACTTGCTCGATTCGAGCCAGCGTTCGAACATCGTATTGTGTGGAATCCGGAACCGTGCGCGCCTGGCGCCCGGCAAGAGGTTGGAACAGACACACAACCGCAACATTCAGCAATAGGACTCGCTTCATATTGATCTCCCCTAGGGCGTGCACGCTTCCCGCGTGCTTTGGACTTTGGATATGCTACAGGAATGGCGTCATCGCCGCGAGCAGGTTGGACTTTCTACATCTTGGGCTTTAGCTCGGGAAACGCCGCTGCAAGCGGCTTACCGAATCGGACTACTATATAGGCCACATGAACGTTTCGCTGCTGCTCGATTATCTGAACCACTGTATCCGATGCCGGCTTTTTCCGGGCTGTGCTGTTGCTTTCGGGACATCGAAAAGCGAGCCGAGAGTTGTTGTTTCGGGCCAGTTGACTTATCAAGCTAAATCCCATGCCGTGGACGTCGATACCTGGTACGACCTGGCGTCTCTGACAAAACCGATTGCAACAGTGAGCTCGTTTTTGACGGCGGTGCAACATGGAAAGCTTCACCTGGAGACGTCTGTGTCTCATTTTTTCCCGCAGGCCATCTGCGGCAACGCGCAAATACGCCATCTTCTGTCACACAGCTCCGGACTTCCAGCGTATCGTCCCTTCTTTCGGTTTTGTCACAGTGCTGAGGAAGTGGTCGGTCAAATCGTCCGTTGTCAGCCTGAATTCACGCCGGGCTCGAAATCCGTATACAGTGATCTTGGTTTTATTTTGCTGGGGAGAATAATGGAACTGCTGTTTGAACAAAGATTTCGTCAGTTGGTGCAAGAGAATGTGCTTAATCCCTTGAAGTTGAGAGCGATTCAGTTTGGACCGCTATCCGGCGATCGTCCAAGTTCGGTGACTGAGACACCTGGTTCGTCCGGGCAAGAATGCCCCGCGGCAGCGGAGCGAAAGGTTGCTCCCACAGAGCTTGATTTCCGCCTCCATGGCTTCGCGGTCGGAGTGGTACATGACGAGAACGCGCGTCTTTTTGACGGCGCCGCGGGGCATGCGGGGCTGTTCGGCACCATTCAGGAAGTTGCCCGGTTCCCTCACCTGATTCTCTCGACGACAACCATGGCCACCGATGCCGCGCCGCTGCAGCACCAGCTCTCGCCAGAGTTGCTGCGTTCATGGACGCGCCGCCAGCAGTGGCTGCCACAATCAAGCTGGGGACTCGGTTGGGATACCCAAACGCCCGACAGTTCTGCCGGCCCGGCGTTGAGCGCCTCTAGTTTTGGGCACACAGGCTTCACCGGCACCTCGATGTGGATCGATCCGGAGCAGGATCTCTATGTCTGCATTTTAAGCAACCGGGTGCATCCGTCACGCAAGATAGAAGGAATGAAAGAAGCGCGGCGGCAAATTCACGCTCTGGCAGTGAAGGCGCTCAGGGGAGAAGAATTGTAGCCTGCCTCTGGTCGGCACTCTTGCTCTCCAAGTCCTGTCGAAGGCCGGCTGGAAGCCGGCGAGGCGCCGCGAAGCGGCGCCATTGGAGTTTGGACATTTTCGCTGAAAAATGAGGGGTCGTGCCAGGGGCAGGGATTGAACTTCGTCCCGGAGGGACGATTCGATAATAGCCCAGCGATTTATCGCTGGGACTGGGGTGAGCCAAAGAATAGGAGTCCCGTAGGGACGTGTGAAGTTCCTAGCTGGCAATCCAAATCAGCCGTCCCTACGAGACTTCTTGCTGTGAAGCTTCCTAAACCCAGCGATGAATCGCTGGGCTATTATCGGCTGACCCTCCGGGACAGCTACTGGAGTTTGGACATTTTGGAGAGACGGCCGGTGGGCCGTCTCCCGCACAATCTTTCATCTTGCAGGAGCCGCCCCACGGGGCGTCTCTCCAATAGCGCCGCTTCGCGGCGCCCA
>DASXTB010000372.1:0-3815 GCA_036505615.1 Acidobacteriota bacterium | reverse complement strand
CGGTGTCTCTTTCAAACCGGCTATCGGGCAATCTGACATGCCCGTTGAAGTAGCTCTCAGCTCTCAGCTGTCAGCGATCAGCTCTCAGCAAAAGCGCCTTTTAGCGCCGCAGCAGGGCTGAAGACGCGGAAGGCGTCATATAGAGTAGCCGGTGGCAGAGCGCGCTTTTTGCGCGGCGCCCCCGGTAAGCAATCCCATTTTTCATCTTCGCACCCTCCCAAGGAACAACCCATGTTCCTTGGGCCGAATTGGAGAGCCACCGGCTGGCCCTATGCTGAAAGGGTGCAACTGAAAACTTGGACTCAAGCCTTGGGGTCTTCTCCGATATCAACACTCGGACATCCTTTTATGGCACCCTTTCAGGGTGCATGTTGGTGATTATCCGCAACCGGGGGCGCCGCGCAAAAGGCGCGCTCTGCCCCCGGCTACTCTCTTTGACCGCTTCGCGGTCTACACTAAATCGGCGCCGGCAGAGAAGAAACTTACGGTAAGTACCACAGACCGATCTCCATTACGCTGTTTTGTCTTCCCCCGAAATGTACGAACCGTAATCGTAATAATCCCGGTAGTAATAACTGTAATCGTGGGAATGCATATCGACCCTGTTGATCAACACACCCAGGATTCTTGCGTTTACCATCAGCAAGTTTTTCTTTGCCTTGTTGAGCACGTCACGCGGAGTCTTGGCGCCCTGAATCACCAGAATCACCCCATCCATGAGCGGCGCCATTACCAGGGCATCGGTAACCGATAAAACCGGCGGAGTGTCAAATAGGATGTAGTCGAAACGTTCACATAGGGACCTTATGCCATGAGCCATCCGCGTCGACCCCAGCAGCTCGGCGGGGTTGGGCGGATGCGCGCCGCAGGTGACGACATATAAGTTTGGGATCTTCGACTGCTGCGTAACATCAGCAAATTCCCTTTGGCCGGTCAGAAATTCCGTTAGTCCGGCGCCACCGTTTAGGCCGAAGATCTTATTTACATTGGGCCGGCGCATATCACAGTCGATCAGCAATACGCGCGCGCCTGTTTGCGCCAGACTGGCGGCCGTGTTGCAAGCAGTGGTCGTCTTTCCTTCTCCAGCCTTGGCAGAGGTGACCATGATCGTCTTGGGCGGATTATCGGGACTGGACAACAGGATTGATGTCCGAAGAGAACGATATGCTTCTGCGACCAGGGACTTGCTGTCCATATATGGAACCAGCTCTACCCCTTGCTGGATCCGCCATTCTGGAATCTTTCTTCTTAGACCGGGCAGGGGCAGATAACGAGTAGATCTTCCCAGAGCCGATTCGAGGCTCGGAATCAGTCCCAGGGAAGGAAGAGAGACAAACTTTTCGACATCCTCGGGAGTCTTCACTGTGTTGTCCATATATTCCAGGAAGAACGCGAGGGCCAAGCCGGCGACCAGCCCTACCAGCACGGAATACAAGAGATTGGTTTGCCTGCCGGGACTGGATGGGCTGGACGGGATTTCCGCCTTATCGATTACTCGCACATTGCTCGACTTCAGGCCGGCAGAGACACCCGCCTCTTTCATTCGCTGCAGTAAGCCGTCATAGAGCTGCTTGTTGGTCTCGACCTCTCGTTTCAAAATGTTGTAATGGATGCCTGCTTCGGTGACTTGATGGGTTACACCCTTCTGATTTTCCAGGGCAATGCTGACCAGCTTCTCACGCTGGACCGCCGATTCGTATTCGGTTCGGGCGTTTTTGATTGCCGTAAGCCTTTCCTGGCGCAACTGTGACTGCACCTTCTCCATCTGGTTCTGGAGTTTCTTTACCTCCGGCCACTCCGGTCCGTACTGCGCCTTTAGTCTTGCCAGGTCCTGTTCCATCTTCGCGAGACTCTCTTCGAGCTCACGCACGAATGCGGTGCGCAGCGCTTGCGGAAAATTTTCCGGGGTGGCATCGGCGACGCCCTTATAGAACGACTCCTTGTTGATCCGTTCCGTCTGAGCCTTGGTCAGCTCTGTATTTAAATCTCCGAGAGTTTGCGACGTGACGTCGCTCTTGTCGCTGACGTTCATGATGTCATTGGATCGGGCATACCGGAGCAGTTCCTCCTCCGCTTTTTCTACCTTGGCTTTTAAATCGACCAATTGCTTTTGCAGAAAATCGGTAGCGCGATTGGTGGCGTCATATTTGGCTTCAAAATTCTGCTGGACATATTCGTTGGCCACGATGTTGACAATTCGAGCAGCCAACTTCGGGTCTGTAGAGCTGAAACTAATCTCGGTGATGGTCGAGTTCTTAATGGGTGTCGCCCTTAAACCACCCAGAAAGCGATCGACCAATCCTTGACTCTTTAATTCAGCGTCTGCCGGCGAATCGGCTCTAAAGGTCTTCTCATCGACCTTCCCGACAAAAGCGGGATCGCGGTCTAACCTGGCAACTTGGATCACGCGCTTGGCGAGAGATCGACTCTGGATAATCTTGACCTGAGTCTGGATATAGTCGTCATAGCGGTAATAGCTGGAGTCTTGGCTGTAAACTTCCTTGTAAGGGAGGATGTTCGGTGTCTCCGCATCGATCTGCAATTTGGCGGTGGCCGTGTATATGGGAATTTGGTGGAATGTTCCGATGCTTCTGAACACGACTACTGTGATCAGGACGGAGAGCACAATCCACTTGCGTTTCAAAACTACGCGCAAATAATCGCGCAGGTGAGTATTAGATCCGTTCTCTGGCTGGAACTCAGGAGGAAGCTGGTAGCGGTAACCTTGATGGCTTTGTAACTGGCCGCTCTCAGTTTCCTTCGGAACGATGTTGGACATCTACTTTATCGGGTAACGGTGTATATCGTGCTCTGAGCCGTACTGGGAATGAGTCCCAGTAGGCCATAGGCAATGTTCTTGGCAGTGCTTCCGGGGACGAAAACTAGATCGTTTGGCTGCAGGTCGATGTCCCGGCTCTTCCCTTTCAAAACATCATGCAGATTTATCGCGATCTCCTGGCGCTTACCATCCGGCAATTGACGCAACAGCATCGTCTTATTCAACTTGGCATCGCGGGTCGGACCGCCGGCCATCGCGACTGCCAGCGATAACTTGATTCCCCCCTTATCGGGATAGACAAACCTCCCCGGTCCATGAACGTCGCCGATGATGTAGAAAGACTGCTGAACCTTTTCCGGTATATTGATGATGTCTCCGGGTTCGATCGGCAGATCGAGTGAACGATCTCCTTGCTCCCACAGTTGGTTCAAATTCAAGTCGATCACTAAGGAGGAGCCCGATCCTGATGCAGCGCCGGCAGGTCCGGAAGCGGATGTCGCGACACCAGGCCCTTGCGGTACAGGTGCATTCGGGGAAGTCCGCTGGATGACGACGCGGTCACCTGCTCTAGATAGGTCAAGACCGCCCGCAGTAGTCAGCGCAGTCATCAATGTGATCCGGTCCAGCATCTGATACTGCCCAGGACTTCTGACGGCGCCCATCACCGAATACATTTTGCTGCGTGGTTCTTTGACGATGACCGAAACCTGGGGATTGTTTACGTACTTGCCTTCAAGCAGTTGGGCGATTTTTTGTTCGATGGCGCCGGGCGTCAAACCATTGACTTGTAACTCTCCGAGAAACGGAAGACGAATGGTTCCGGATGAATTTACGCGCACCGTACGAGAAAGATCGGGTACACCAAAAACGGCAATCTCCAGCACGTCGGAGACGCCCACGAGATAGTCTCCAGAGGGGGTCGTGTTAATGGGCTGAGAGACGGCGAATTGAGCGACAAGAAGTGGAAAGTGAATCCAGAGAAGGGCGGAGACACCAAGAACTACAGGTAAGCGTTTCAAAAAGCAACGCACGGTCT
>DASXTB010000371.1:0-3636 GCA_036505615.1 Acidobacteriota bacterium | reverse complement strand
CCAGACCTCCTTTCATATCGTAGGTTCCACGACCATACATTCGACCGCGGCGAATCGCGCCGGACCAGGGACTGTCTCTCCAAGTCTCTGGTCCTGAGGGCACAGTGTCCATATGACCGCTTATTAAAAGACTACGACCACGACCGTTTCCGGGGACTCGGGCGATTAGATTGTGCCTACCCGCATACTGGCGCTCGTGGCGAACGTACGGATGTTTGGAGCGATTGAGGAACGAGAGCTCATACATCTCAACATCCAAATTGTGCGCTTTCAAGAACTCCTGCAGAACCGTTTGCGCTTCCGACTCACAGCCATTCGGCGGTATGGCGACAGTGTTTATTTGGACCAGCATTTGCAGGAGCTTAACAATCTCATTCTTGAGAGGGCGCAACATTCGCTGGGCGGCCCGAGCTGAGATCAACGGAGACGAAGAGTTTCTCTGTAAACTAGTATCGCTCTGCTCAACAGATTTTTTTCTTGTTGCCGACATGAAACAGTCTCTCTAGATAGCGCTTCCCAGGATCAGATCGCCTTCGGTGAGAATCTCACCTAGACCACCGGCAAACGTCACACCTAATTCGGCCGCAAAGTCGCGCAGGTTTGCGAGGTTTGCATCCGGGTGAATCGTATGTGGAGATGTCACACTGAAGCTCGCCAGTAAAATGCCGAAGTCGATGGCCGATCCTAAGGAGCGCTGGGTACCATCCTCTGACGGAGACGTTTGATTGATGAGAGGCGCTCCCGCAATCAACGCAGTAAGAATGCCTGCGAGCAATGCATCGCCGGCTCCCGCTGTAGAAATTGCCTGCACCGGCAGAGTCGCAAAATGAGACCAAGCGCCGTCAGCGAAAACAAACACGCCGTCTTTCCCGGCACTGACGACAATATTGATGCGCGGCTGCGATGCTGTAAGACTGCCGGCACATTGTTCCAGGAACTCGAGTGGATCATGTGGGTCAAATGCACGACCGATTAAAGCAGCAGCCTCATCTTCATTGATGGCTAATAGATCAACGTAGCCCAAGATATCGGCGGCACGAGCTTCCTGCATCTCAGCCGACGTAAATGAAGCGACCCGAAACCCGTGATAGCTTGTTGCCAACTTCAGGAAATGATTTCGGACCCCCAATGGGACCTCCGGCACTGCCAACGCAATCCAGCCGTTACCGTAAGACTCGAGAAGCGGGATGATTTGGTCAATGTCTTTGTTCGTCAGGAAAGAAGCAGCAGACTCGCTGGTAGTAATATTGCCGCCAGTCTGATCTGGATACTGATAGCAAATGCTGAAGAGTGTCGGTTTCCCCTCTGCGATCTCCACATATTCTGTGTCTATACCGTTTTCGGCCATCTCCGATTTCAAACGCTGGCCTTCGCTATCATTTCCGACTCTACCGATAGGAAGAACATGGAAAGAAGATCCCGACCCGCTGGCGTTTAGAAGCGCTGCCAGGTAGTGAGTAATGATGTGCAGCTTGCAATAATCTCGCACGGGCATAAGGCGGGCCAGACGGCTTTCGTTGCGACCCAGGTCATGATTACCTTCCAAAGCCAAAAGCAGTCCTGAGCCGATTCCTCCCACTCCGATCACGGCCCGATAGGGAAGATGGTCACGAGTGTATTGTTTTGGCTGGTTTGCAGGTGTCATGACTAGAAAAGTTCCCAATCGGGATTTTCTGCGATTGGATGGCTAGCGGTCTCAACGGTAGCCGTAATCACTGCGTCGCGGTGCCTCTGTAAAAGGGTGATCGGATATTCGGGTGTCTCTTCTGAAAACAACGCGACACGCAACGCTGTCTGTTTCCACGCGCCGGTATCACTGTAGACGCGTACCTTAATTGCTGACATACACTCGCGCATTCCGAGCGTCACGGACATAGGCGGAACAAACTGGTACCCTGCGCCAAAGCTTCGATGGGCCAGCGCGATGATCGTGTCAAGATTGTTTTCCTGGATCCGTATGGTGGAGTCCGCAACCTCTTCTAGTGTGGGATGATTATAAGGATGGCGTCTGGCCTGATTGTAGGCTACATGTCCATCTTGTCCCCATCCTCCAATCGTGATGTCAATCGGAGAGCTGGCGAGAGAAGTCTTGACTTGATCAATGCTCGAGGGAAGCAGCCAGAGTCTTTGCGCTTCCGGCACTGCCAATTCTGGTTTAATACCACCATAAAAATGCTGCTCCATGAAGGAGCGGAAATTGTAAGGATGATTTCGAGGTAAAGCTTGCCCTTGCCAGTCGAGGCATTCATCCATGTGAAAGACAAAAAGATTTTTCAGTGAGACGCCCTGGGAATTGACCAGCTCGGTGAATGGTCCGTACCAGCATTTTGGCCCACACGGGATTATTGCGCGAGTGGGTCGCCCTTCTGCATTACGCACCTCGATCAATTCGACCAGCTCTTCAGCCATTAGTTGTCCCATTTCAGCGGAGTCCTGAACCAGCCGAAAGGGAACGCGAAGTTCCGGGTGCTTAGGGAGATCTTCCACCGGAATGCTGCACCAGCGGTAAAGGTCTTTTGGAAGGACGTAAGTGATTATTGTTTCTCCTGTCAGCGGTCAGTTGTCAGTGGCCCGTCGCACTTTGTGCTTTGTACTTGGTCTTCGTATTCTGCTCCCGGGCCCGTGGCACCAAGTACAAAGAACAAAAAACCAAGAACAACTGACTACGGACCACTGACTACGGACATTTATTGCCCATACCCTGAATGATATCTCTCCCACCACTTTTCAATTTCTTCCGCGGGTAATGCTTTCACTGGTCCTAACTGACGCGCAAGCCAGAGCGTCTTGGCGACATCCTCGACCATAATTGCCGCTTTTAATGCTTTCCGGGGTGTTTGGCCGAAAGCAAAAACGCCATGTGCTGCCAATAGAACTGCGGGACCGCGGCTGCGATGCTGGATCAGCCCATTGGCGATGTTGTCACCCTGATTATCCACATAGGGCGCACACGGGATATCTCCGCCAAACTCGTCAGCAATAGCCGTAAGAGCGCAAGGGATTGGTGTTCCCATCGTCGCCCACGCAGTAGCATAGTTTGAGTGTGTATGCACAATGCCGCCCAGGTTTTGGTCCTTTTCATAAAGCAATAAGTGATGAATCGTATCGACGCTCGGTCTTAGGCGACTGGAAATACCGTCAGGAACTTTGTTAGACGACACTGATGAGCCGGACAGGTCGACGACTGATAAGTCTTCCGGTCTTAGTTCACTGTAATCAATGCCGCTGGGCTTGATCAGAACTAGCCCCGTCTCCCGATCAATGCCACTGGCGTTACCGCTGTGCATAGTCACCAGGCCAGCCTTCGGCAATTGCGCATTAACCCCCCATACTTCGTCTCTGAGTTGCTTGAAATTCATTACTTGTGCTCTTTCGCTGGCGATCGGCCCGTGGCGATCCGCGAACCGCCGTTCAACTCAGCCAGCTGTAAGCGCGCCAACTCACTTTCAGGATCCATTTTCAACGCAAGCTCCAAAGCCACACGGGCCTCTGTAATGCGCCCGAGTGCTTTCAGCGCGGCGCCGGCAAGCACGAAACGGATCGCGCCTGCAGGCGGCCACGGTTCTGCGTCGAGCATTCGCTGTTCATCGTTCAGTCGGGCCAGCCGTTCGTAAAGCGCACGCGCCTGTGCTTGTC
>DASXTB010000370.1:0-4602 GCA_036505615.1 Acidobacteriota bacterium | reverse complement strand
TTTCCGCTCCGTGATGTCGATGAAGGTTATGACCGCACCGAGGGTTCTACCGTCCCGAACCATCGGATGGGACCAAAACTCTACCGGAAAGCTGGTGCCGTCCTTTCTCCAATAAACCTCATCGTCTCTATGGACGCCCTGGCCTTTTTGAAAACCTATGTAAATGGGGCACTCCTCGAGCGGATACGGGGTGCCGTCCGCCCGAGTGTGGTGCTCCAGCGCATGCATGTTTTTTCCGAGCAATTCGGCCGGATCGTCGTACCCGAGCAGGCGCGCGGCTGCACGATTACAGAAAAGACAGGTACCCTCGGGATCGCAACCAAAAATCGCTTCAGCGGCGGAATCGAGTATGAGCCGGACTAGTTCATCGCTATCTCTCAGCGGCTGCTCCGCGCTTTTGCGGTCGGTGATGTCATGTGCCATGACACAAGGGCGGTATACGCGTCCAATTGATCCGTTGGCTATGAGCCCATCGGGGGAAACCAAGTCCCGGCAAATGTAAAAAGAATCAAAGAAGTAATCGAACCAGTGACCACTCATGGACTGACTGAGACTAGGCGTAGTCGCAGTTGATTGTCAACGGATACGGGTTTACCGAACTAGAGATGTTGGTGCGAACTGCGGGATGGGTCAGATAAGGTTGCGAAATTCACACCGATCGCCGGCAGTCGGTTCTTGACCGCGAATTTTTCCACTACCGAGGGAATTATTGCGTTGTGTAAAGCATGGGCGAGCGCAGTCTCAAAAAACGCTGCTGATTTCGGGCAAATCTAACGTGTTATCCAGCCGGGCTCCTATAAAGGGAGCGGGGCAAGTAGGGTTGGGCCGCCTACGGAATGATCGCGATCGGCGACCGCCGGCTTCTGCCATTGGCCGTTCACCGGGGGTCATAGTGCTGGCGAGGTTTGATTTTGTACCAGCTGGACGAACTCCTGTAGCTCGCTGCTGTTCAAGTCGGATACGGCCCAATGCGTCATGCCGGATCTGGTCCAGTGAAACAGGTTATAGCCCTGGCGCGACACCGTTTTGGTCCCGACATCTGAATCAGACCCTGCGGGCCAGATAAACAGATTAATGAAATGTTTCTGCCGCTGGTAGCTCAACGCAGCGACTGGTCTATTGTCCACATAGTCGAGGCGGCCACCAATCAAAGGAAATCCTTGCTTGGCCAAGTCTTCCACCGGCGGTGAGAAGTTCACTTTGCCGGCGAACCACGGTTTCACGGTATGCTGGTCGGAAGAGGGAACATCCGCTAGATGGGTCGCCATAAGAGAGCGAACATGGCTTGAGACGACTTCACGGGCCAAAAGCTCATCGGCAGAAGGACCCCGCAGAAACGGAACCAGAGCCAAGACCAAAACTGCAGCGGCAGCCATAGGAGCGGCGATGTTGAACCACCATTTAGGCAGCGCCCGAAGAATTGCCCTGGGCTCGGCATCTTTCCGTAGAGATAACCGAATTCTCCTCTGCAGATTCTCCGGAGCCTTAAAATAGAGAGAGCCGGTTTTTATTCCATTCCGCAGCAGCTGATGGCTTTTGTAATCCTGTGCGCAGAGCACGCAGTCTTGAATGTGGTCCTCAATCTCTAGATTACTGACCAGATCCAATTCGCCATCTAGATAGCCATCGATCCAATTTTGCGCATCTTCACAATTCATGACAGGTCTCCCTGGTTGCACAGAAGCTGTTTAAGTCGCTCTCGAGCGCGTGCCAGGCGAGACAATGACAGTGCCTGTCGGAATGTCGGCGATCTCAGCGATTTCTTTGTAAGAGAATCCCTCTAGGTCACGTAAGACCACCACTTCGCGAAACTCCACAGGCAATTCATCCAAGGCTTGTCTGAGGATTTGTTGGTCAGCGCTGTGCAGTGCAAGAGTTGCTGGATTTGAGGTGTCGTTTGCGGCGCCGTGTATTTCTTCGTCGAACATCGTTGTTGTGTCATGTGCACGCTTTTGCTGAAGCCACGTGTAACAGGTATTGCGCACGATGGTGAGTAGCCAGGCGCGAGCGTCCACGCCGCGGAAAGAGTCAAAAAACTTAAACGCGCGTAAGTATGCCTCTTGCACCATATCCTCAGCGTCGTCGTCGTTGCGCGTCAGCCAGCGAGCTAAATTGTATGCGGCATCCATATACGGCAAGATGCTCTGTTCAAAACGCGTGAGTTTGTCCTTTCCCTTCAACTTTACTGACGAGCTGGCCTTCGCACCATGAAAACCACCAAACAATTTGAACTCGCGCAAGTACGCCTGCTGAACCATGTCTTCGGCATTATGCTCATTACGCGTCAACCGGCGAGCTAAATTGTTTACGGCATCCATATGCGGCAAGATAGTTTGCTCAAAAGCGCTAGTCTATCTCTTCCCACAATTAAGACTGCTTCCCCGTGCGTTTTATTCCGGGAAACCAAATAAAAGGGACAAGTCTTTGTTTTTCATTTGAGGTTACGGCGTCTTCTGCCGCGTTCTCGACGCTGTTCCAGCCCTGAATTCAAGCGATGTGATCGACTTCTACGGTTCCTGCGCCACCGATCCTCAGGGCAAGACGAGATTCAAACCCAGAGAATCGAAGCACAGCATATGTTCAGCTCGGATTACGAGGAATAGAGATCCTGTGATCAAACTCCGGGGGGAGAGACAAAAGCTTTTCCCCCGGCGCGCGATCCAGAGCAATCACCAGCGGCAAGGCGAGATTGGGTGTCGGGGAATAAAATTCGATGGAGATAGTTTTAGAGTTAAAAAAGAAGATGAGTGATGAGGGGTACAAATCTAATATTAGCAGGATTGCTTGGTCTGGTGCAGGGTCTATGGCTCTTGCGAAGCATGCGGCATCAGTCACGATTCTCTCACCGGCCAACAATACGCAGTTAAAAGGGCTGAAGAAGCACTATGGCTCGGTGCCGGAATTTTCGTTTGTGGAGCGGAACGGCAAAAGAACCAGTCTTGCGGCGCTGCGCGGCAAGGTCTGGATCGCGGACTTCATCTATACGAACTGTACCGATACCTGTCCGTTGTAGACGGCGGATATGGCGAAGCTCCAAGAGCAATGGATAAATGAGATCACCGGCCTTTTCGAAACTTCGTTAGGTTCATACGAACCCAGAAAGAAAATTTGAAGATTCAGGGAATAATTTCTCGGATGAAAGAGTCATACCGTCATAAAAGGAGACAACACGAGTAAAATTATGATCGGGGCAAATCTATGAGATTGCATTGGCACAAAATTGTTATCATCGCGGCGCTTGGATTATCAAGCATACTGCTGGTCCAGTGGAACAAACTGAGCACTGCTGCCGACATGTCGCACAGCGCGGAATCCATGGCGGCGCACCGGGCCGCCCCTGCGGCGCCAGTCCAAACTGCGGAGAAAGCCGCGGCCGCGAACGAAGTTAGTATTGAGGATTTCGCATTTACACCGACCAGTCTGACAGTATCGGTCGGCACAACGGTTACATGGACCAATCGTGATGACGACGCACACCAGGTAGAGAGCACCAGCGACTTGTTCAAATCTTCCCCCATGGATACCAACGACAAATTCTCGTTTGAATTTAAAGCCCCGGGGACTTACCCATACTACTGCAAGCTCCACCCGCAAATGAAAGGGCAAATAGTTGTCCAATAAAAAAAGAGGAGATAGTTATGACCAGAAATGATGATGGCAATAAAGGTATGAACCGAAGAACGTTTCTGAAGGGCGTAAGTTTGGCTACTGCAGGGGTGATATGGACGGTTCGTGACCGATCCTCCTTTGCTTTGGCCGCCGGGGATGCGCAGGCAGCCGCCGGAGATTTCACGTTCATCCAGATCAGCGACACCCACGTGGGGTTCAAGCAAGATCCGAATAAGGAACCGCTCGTCACGTTCCAGGAGGCAATTGCCGAAATCAACGCGCTGGCCCCACCTCCGGACTTCGTTATTCATACCGGCGATATGACTCATCTGGCTAAAGCTGAAGAGTTCGATGCGGCTGCGGAACTACTCAAAACGATCAAGGTCAAAGAAATCTTTTATGTACCTGGAGAGCATGACGAGTTGGACAGCGGACAGGAGTACTTGAAACGCTACGGCAAAGGGACAATAGGGACTGGCTGGCACAGCCACGATCACAAAGGAGTGCATTTCATCGGCCTAGTGAATGTGGCGAAACTCACTTCCACCGGCCTCGGATCGCTCGGCCCAGAGCAACTGGATTGGCTTAGGAAGGATGTGGAACGCCTGGACCCTAGCACGCCGATAATTGTCTATACCCACATGCCTCTGTGGATGTTGTATCCCCAGTGGGGTTGGGGCACAGAGGACGGCGACCAAGCCTTGTCTTTGATGAAGCGGTTCAAGTCGGTCAGCGTTTTGCAGGGCCACATCCATCAGATACAGAGCAAGATCGACGGCAACCTGACTTTGCATACGGCTCGCTCAACCGCGTTTCCCATAGTGGAAGCAGGCAAAGGCCCCGGCCCCGTACCGGACAAGAATGTGCCACCCGACAAGCTGCGGAGCATGATCGGCCTGACCCGGGTGAATTACCGCGGACAGAAGCATTCGGTAGGCATATTCGACTCGTCCCTTGCTGATAAGCAACTTTAGCGGAGATGGAAAGGAATGA
>DASXTB010000369.1:0-11367 GCA_036505615.1 Acidobacteriota bacterium | reverse complement strand
GCTTCGCTTGCTCGATGACTTCTCTTCAGGCTCCGATATCCAGCCTTTGAAGAAGACCACCAGCGCGATGAAGCTGCGCGTTTCACTGATGGCTCAGTCGACGATGACTTCATTGCGGGATCGAGAAGATCGGACACCGGCGGATGCTCGACAACTTCGAGCGGACGCGAGTGAGCTCGGTTACATCAAGTCGCAGCCGACCGCTGACGAGATGATCCTGCGCAGCATTGGCGTTCTTCCCCAGCCAAGCGCATCGATATGACCATCGCTCAGACCAACGAACGGACTCCTCGCAAGCCGCTCCGGATGTGGCCGGTCGTCGTCGCGATGGCACTGTACGCGCTCACGCGCGAATACAACCGTGACCTCGCGCTGCTGGCCCTGACGTGTCCATGAGCACAACGTTCATGACCGAACCAATCGCAAGAGCGTCGCCGCGTTTCAAGGCAAGAGTCGCCGGCGTTTTGTATCTGATCGCCGGCAGCGGGGGCGGATTCGCCGAAGTCTTCGTTCGTGGCAGGGTGTTCGTACGTGGCGACGCCGCAGCCACAGCGGCCAACATCCTGGCGCACGAGTCGTTGTACCGTTTGGGTGGCGCTGCTGATCTCATCGCCCTCGCGTGCGATACCGCCCTGGCGCTCATCTTCTATGAGTTGCTCAAGCCGGTGAACCGGAGCCTCTCCTTGCTTGCGGCGTTCTTCAGGCTCATGCACGTCGCCATTTTGGCCACCATCACCCTCAACCATTTCGCTCCCCTCGTCTTCTTGGGCGGCTCTCACGACTTGAGCGCATTTTCCGCCGCGCAATTGCAGGCGCAGACGCTCGTTTCTCTAAGATTGCACGCATTGGGCTACAACATCTGCCTGGTGTTTTTCGGATTCACTTGCCTGTTGCTTGGATACCTCATTTTCAGGTCGACCTTCCTGCCTCGGTTTCTGGGCGTACTGATGGCGATTGCGGGCGTCGGCTACCTCATCAACAGTTTCGTGCACTTCCTCGCACCTGCATTTGGCGCTTACGTGTTCCGCTACCTTCTGGTCCCCTGCGGCATTGGGGAGTTCGTGCTGATCGTTTGGCTCCTCGTGTTCGGCGTGAACGCTGAGCGATGGAAGCTTTTGCTGGAACATCTGAGCAGAAAACTGATTTTTCACTTCCTTCCCATTGTCAGGACTGGAGCGCCATCCGGCTTCTACGTAAACCTCGTACTCCCCGCTTTGATGATCGCTGGCCTGGCGCTATCGCTACGGAACCAAGGCACTCTTCAGGTACAGGAGTAAGGAGGCAAAGAGTATGACCACAGTTGGATCGGGCAATCAGCTGAACAGACCCGAAATGACACTTCGTACGACAGAGCCGCCACAACATACTGCTGCCAAAGTCGCCGGCTTCCTTTACCTGTTCCTGATGGTTACCGCGATGTTTGCGCAGTTCTATGTGCGCGGTCGACTGATCGTGCCCGGCGATGCTGTGCAGACGGCCAAGAACATTGCGGCGTCTGAACGGCTTTTTCGACTCGGCACTGTCAGCGATCTGATCACAATCGCGGGTGACGTGATATTACTATGGGCTCTTTACGTCGTACTCAAGCCCATCAACAGGAATGTGGCCTTACTTGCGGCGTTCTGGCGGCTCGCCGAATGCGCCATTTTTGCGCTCATCACCTTGAATGATTTTGTGACCTTGCGGCTGTTGAGTGGCGCCGATTCCTTGCGAGCGTTTGAAACGAAGCAATTGCAGGCGCTGGCGTACACGTTCGTCGGCGTGCACGACGCGGGATATCTCATCGGAATGGTGTTTTTCGGACTGGGGTCGACCGTGTTCGCCTATCTGTGGTTCAAATCGCGTTACATCCCTCGAGGACTGGCCGCTTTGGGAATCTTCGCGTCGTTGGTGGTGGCAATCGTCACTTTGGCCATCATGGTGTTCCCTCGTTTGGCGGCCGTTGTGATCCCTGCGTACTTTGCGCCGATTATGATCTTCGAAGTCACCCTAGGCTTTTGGCTGCTTGTTAAGGGAATCCAGGCCCCGATTGTCGAGTAGCGACCGCCATTGGGGGCCACCGCACGAAAGAGAAACTTATTCACGCCAAGCTCAGCCACGGCATTGATTGTGTCGCGCCGTACCGGAGACGACCTTTACGGGCTCGTCAATAGCGAAATAAGGAGAGAGAGCATGCACCCAACCGTCAAAGCTGCACGCATCGCGGGAGCGATATATCTATCAATGGTTTTCACCGCCCCCTTGCGCCTCATCTATATTCCCAGCGCGCTGTTCGTGCGTGGCAACGCGACCGCGACGGCCGCCAACATCGCCGCGCACGAGTGGCTCTTCCGTTTCGGCATCGTCGGCGACTTGCTCACCGGGATCATCGCCATCTTCCTAGCGCTGGCGCTTTACCGGTTGTTCAAAGGAGTGGACCAGGACCTCGCTCGGCTGATGGTGATCCTGGGCAGCCTGATGGTGACCCCCATCTATTTCGTCAACACGGTGACAAAGTGCAGCCATTGGCCGTCCCCCGACCCTTGATCGAGCGGTTATAGCGCGCGCCACCAGAACAACTCCACATGCCTGCCACCACGAAGCTCGCTAAATCACTAGAGCGTTTGAGCTTTTTTTCAGGCGGTGATGTTTTTGCAGTGGTCGCGATTCAGCGCGCTGCCCTACCCTACTGATTCTCGCCCCATGCGTCGCAAAGCCCGGAAATCGCACCAGACAAAGCTCAGCGAACGACCTCACCCGGCCTGACAATCAGCAAACAGTGCTCGCTCAAGTCAACATTGAAATCTGGCCCGTGTTTACGCTTCGTCTGTGTGACAGGCATCAAGCTTTCAAGCTTCTTCACTGGATCACTGGACGCCAAGAAAGAGGAGACGCGCAAGCGGCGGCTGCGAGAAGCCGTCTCGCTCTTGGAGCAAAACAAGCAACTCGGCCTTAAATGACTGGGGAACGCCGCCGAACCAAACGATGAAGCTGAGGTTTCGCAGCTTGACAGGTGTTATAACGCCGTTATAACATCTCCAGTTGGGAAAGGAGGAAACCAAAATGCCATTGGTGAAGAAGTTGACACGGATTGGCAACTCCACCGGTTTAATCCTGCCCCAGCCGGTGCTGGATCAGGTTGGGTTGGAAGCCAACGCCGAGGTTGAACTGGTAGTTAAGGGCAATTCGCTGACGATCAGGCCGCTACGCCACGCAACGGATGAAGAATTCAGTAGGGCTCATCTGAAAGTAGCCAGTCGGCGCAAGAAGTTGTTCCAGAGGCTGTCAAAGTAGAATGGATTTTGTTTACCTGACCGCCGATCAGATCATCACCATTCACGATTATCAAATAGCCACCTTCGGCGGGCTAAATGGTATTCGTTCGCATCAAGCATTCTTATCGGCGGTCTACCAGGCGCAACAAAGCGCCTTTGGCGAAGATGCTTACTCTACGATACCCGAAAAGGCGGCTGCTTCATAGCGCTGGAGCCCTGCAGGTGGTGCCGAAATCACGCTGAGGCGCTCTGGTATGCGCCAATCTTCGGCTGGCTGCTGCTGGTCTCAGGCTGGGCACGGCGCATGGCATTCCTATGGCCGCGTTACCGCTGGTCGCGATCGGCGTCGTCGAGAAGATTGCGTTCAACACTTCGCATTTCACCACCATGCTGGGGAACCGCTTGAGCGGCGGCGCGGAAGGCGCTGCCTCCCCGGCGGGCAGCATGTCGATGGATCGGGCTGACACACCTCACTCCCGGCCAATTCCTTCGTCGAGAAATTCAAGCGTGCGGGTCACGGCGGGCGGCTGCCAGAATTCGGCGACGCGCCTCCGACCATGGAACCGTCTTCGCGAGACCAGGATCGAGACGCTCTAGTCGTCGTCGAATCTCTGCGGACCAGGCCGCTTCGGCTTCCTCGTCGACCTGTGAATCGAGGCTCTGAATCAGCTCCCCGGCGAGCGCCGCGCGTTGTTCCGGAGGGAACTGGAGCGCCTCGGCGAGCAATCGTTTAGGGTCCATGGCTCAAAGAATAGCACAGAGCGGGCATCTCGTGCTCTCTGGCTAACATGTACTTAATGGATGTGGCTGTGAATGAGCTTTATGTTTAGCAGCGGAGCCCAGTCAAATTGTGTGCTTGGAAAGGCTGGGTGTGGTTTTTGGAGGGGCCAAACCTTGCAGTTGAATCTCAATTTGTCAGGGCTAAGTCGATCCAGCTATCTGGGGTCTTAACCAATACAGGTTCGGTAACTCCATTCTAATGTCTTAAATAAAAGATCTGATATGTCAAGCAGATGGGGCCCTTAGCAAGCGGCAGACTGATGCGTCCTTCGTGACAGCCGAAATGGCCGTAAAACTGGGCGCCGCTCTCAACACCTCTCCAGAGTTCTGATTAAACGCTCAGCAAGCGTTAGATCTCACAAAGCCGAAAAAAATCCGCCGCAAACCCAATCCAATACTCGAAGTGGCTTGGGGAACAGCGATGTCTGTCACGACGATGCGCGCTAAGTTACGGCAGGGTTGGAGCTTTTTTTCAGAAGGCGATGTTTTTGCAGTGGTCGCAATTGCTGCGCTGCCCTACTGATTCTCGCCCCATGCGTCATTGCTCGATTTGCTCAACGGACCATGGACGTCCATACGGCGCAACAATATATTGAGCGAGTCACGGAGACAGGACACTAGGGGCCGTGGTGAAACTCAGGAGGGCCTCCTACTCCTTGCTACGATAGGCCTCAACGACCATGAATTCGCTCCAGGTCTTCCTGTCGTCAGACTTCTCACCTCGCCACGTGAAGTGCGTCTTGGAAATGTTCGTGTAAGTGGCGCGCGTGTAAGCGTGGGCGGCCACCGGCTCTTTGAAGGCGTAGATGATTGATTGGCCATCGAACCTGACTCCGCCGAGCTCCTCCGGTCCGAGGTCCACCCACGTTCCAGCCAGCGCGTTTAGCCATTTAATGTTCCACATCTGCTTGGTGGCGTCATACGTGCGGAGGTTCATCCCGAGGACGATCAGCTCTCCGGAGGACCCTGTCATTCTGTATTCGTCTGCGATTGCATAGCCGTCGAGGATGAAGCGACCGAGCCACGTTGCTTGCAACGTCTGCCATCCTCCATTGGCCGACCTCACTTTTGCTTCGCACCGCCATCTACCAATGAGAAACGCAAAGCGAGAGAGCTCTGCTGGCGCATTGGGGTTAGGCTTACCAAATTCCTGATCGACCTGGTCCATGGGGTCGTCCTCCGCTGCGGCTGCTGCTGGTCGCGTTGGTCCGATCAGTAGTAATAGTGCGCGAATTCTGCAGTGCGATTCAACGTCAGCAAAGATAAGCGCGGCGAATTCTTTTCGCTGCTCGTTCTTGGTAGTCAACCTAATCCGCGTGAATCCGCGTTAATCCGCGGCCAAGAGTAGAAATTCTTACCGATCTACGAAATAAATTGGGAAAGCGGCTATCAGCGCTGACGAATAAGGACCTCACGTGAACGCTCTGTTCGGAGGTAACGTACCGAATCTCGCTTCGTCTGTATGACAGGCGTAAAGCTTCTCCTGGAGCAACCCCGCCATGCCGCGAATGTCGATCGGCATTTTGTCCTCCTTCCTCAGACGTCGTAGTTCACGCGAAGGTGCGGCGGAAAGACTTTTGTACCTTCCAGCGTAACGTTGGGCAGTCCGCTGAATTCTACCTCGCGCAGGCGCGGCAACTTTGCGAGGTGGGCGAGGCCGCATCGGTTACTCCCTTGGTCTCGAAGAACTCGACCTTTTCCAGCGAGGTCATGCGGCCCAGGATCTCCAGGCTGCGGTCGGTAATCTGAGTCAGGCCTGCGTAATAGTACTTCAGTTGCAGCCCTGCGATGTGCCCGGTAGCAACATCGGTCGTGTCGCGGCAGTACATGCATGTTAAGCGTTCCAGCCTTTGGCAACGCCCTACATGGCGGAAGCCGTCGTCCTGGAAGCCAATGGGAGTAAGTTCGCGAAGCGCGGGGAACTGCCAGGTTGGTCGAATTTCAAATCCTGATTGCGTCTGGCGTTCCGGCCCCAGCTGCACACCTATTGAGCAATCATTACAACCAAACACGCACCGAGTACTACCGTCAGCTGGATCACGCAAGTAAATCCGGAGGGAACGTGATTCCGTTCATTTTGTATGGGGTCAGGGGTCTTGCTGACGGCTTGCGGTCCCAGCTAAGCGTCATACGTCAGCAGCAGTGGGACGTGGCCTGGCAAAATTTCGTCCACCAATCGTTTAGAGACAAGGGCGGATCCGCCTATGAGCGCAAGCAGCAGCTAGTCCTGGACCTTTCGAAAGAATCTCAGCCGGTTCCACTCACCAAACTTTCGGAAATCTCGCCCCGCATAGCGAAAGCCTACGCGAACAAGACGGCAAAGACACTATCTCGTGATGTGAATCAGTTAATCGAAATGCATCTCATCAAAAGAGAGGAAAATGGCCTTGTTGCGTTCAAGGACATCCTATTAGCTTTCTTGCCGGTCACAGCACAGATCAAGAAGCCACAGCCCAAAGAGCCTCCTACACTCGACATCGAGAGAGTTTTGGCTGAAACCGGTACTGAACCATCTTAGCCTCATGACCAAGCGAATTGCAGGGTGTTTGGTTAGCTGGCCTTTTGAAGAGCGAGGATCTTCTTTCTCACGGCCTGCGGAAAGTCGACAAAAGCAAACTGACTCTTGTGAAAAAGGTAATCCTCCCCGCTCTCGTCGACGATCCGTACGAGATCGTCCTTCGCTGCTCGCGCGTCGGGCAAGACTTGATAGACCTTGCCGAGGATCAGCGAAGCTTCGTTTCCTTCATTCTCGAGGCACAGCGCAAACTGTTTTAAGGGTCGTTTCATGGCTTGTCTAAGTAACCTTTGATTTTGAAATCGCGTTTGCCGACGCCGTGAGCTTCATACCAATGCAGTTCCACGCGACGCAAGCTTCCATTCGGAATTCCAATCCTCCAATTTATTTGATTCGCGGGCAAAAAGTCATGCTCGATCGGCATCTGGCGGAACTCTATGGTGTAAGACCTATCGCCTTAAGACAACACGTAAAAAGAAACTAACAATCGGTTTCCCGATGATTTTATGTTCCAGCTCTCCAAAACCGAGACCGACGCGTTGGTATCACAAACTGTGATACCTTCAAAACGCAGCTTGGGCGGCTACTTTCCCTACGCTTTTACCGAACAAGGCGTGGCGATGCTTTCAAGTGTCCTTCGCAGCAAGCGCGCCATCCAGGTCAACATTGTGATTATGAGAGCGTTTGTAAGGCTCCGTGAACTCCTCGCTACACACAAAGACTTGGCAAGGAAGCTGGAAGAACTAGAGAAAAAATTTGCCCGCCATGACGTCCAGATTAAAGCAATCTTTGAAGCCATCCGAGAATTACTAGAACCTCGGAAACCCCCACGATCGCGACAGATCGGGTTTCAAACAAAGAAGGGATAGAATTCTCTCCCTCCAATTTCCGTTCTTACCTACTCCCTCCGCGCGCCACTCTATGTAACAAGGGACGCTTGGTGAGTTGGGTGAGGAACAACGTCTCTTCTTTCTTACAGTTCATACGCCTCAGAGTTCTCCCGATTGGGCGCGCTGACCTGCCCTGACTGATTTTCGCCCCATGCGTCGCAAAATCCGGAAATCGCATCAGACAAGGCTCAGCGAACGACCTGATTCGGCCCTGACAGCCAGAAAAACAGTACTCACTCAAGTCAAAATTCAAATCCGGCTGGTATTTATGCTTCGTCTGTGTGACAGGCATCAAGTTTCCTTTAATGGGCATCAAGTTTCCTTTATCTTCGCCCCATGCGTCGCAAAACCCGGAAATCGCATCAGACAAAGCTCAGCGAACGACCTGATTCGGCCCTGACAGCCAGAAAAACAGTACTCGCTCAAGTCAAAATTCAAATCGGGCCGATATTTACGCTTCGTGTGGGTGACAGGCATCTCTATATGTCTTTGCCATTCAGCTCGTTCCGGACTCGCAGGTGAAGGCTGTTTGTCGCCCAAACGATCGTGGCGCGCTCGTCGGGAAGGTGAATCAGGTGAGCCTGATACATTGCCATGCCGCCGCCTTTTTCGATGCGGGATCTAGCTATAGCTCATCCGGCAGGTCACGGTGGTCAACCCAGCGCTTTCCGTCAGCGCGGCACACTTTGTCCGACTAACGGACCGACTAATGCATCGAGAAACTTGTAGAATTCCTGAGTCGCCGGATCGTCTGACTTACCGAGGTCGTCATTCAAGCGGCTGTGGTTGCTGTCAACCTTGCCGTAAGACTCGGCCGGGATCTCCGCTGCCTTCAGCACGCTCTCAAGGCGCTGGGCTTGCGCTCGCGTGTCCGGATTACCGGAAAAATACAGGATCAGGAACGGCGGGATTCGTTTCTCCTTCGCAACATGGGTCACAGCCGAAAAATCGACGTGCTTCTCCGGGTCGTTTCCGAATTTCTGGCGATGACCAAAGGTAAACATCTTGCCGCCGTAGAGCGCTTGCCGGTGCTCCGCCGTCATGATCATTTTGGGAATGTCGTAGGTATCGCCGTCCACTGGGACGCAGCCCTTGAGGACATCGAACGACACACCTTCCTTCTTCAGGTAGCGATCATCGATGCAGATCAACGCCGCTAACTGCGCGCCAGCGGAATGTCCACCCACAAAGATCCGTGTGGGATCGCCGCCATACCTGGCGATGTTCCTGTGCACCCAGCCGACGGATCTGGCGACGTCGCCAATCAGCTCGTCCATTTTCACTTCCGGCAGAAGTCGATAGTTCGTCGAGACAAAGACAAATCCTCGTTCGGTCAGCGCCTTGGGCTTCAATGCGACATCGCTTTTGTCCCCTGCCTGCCATCCACCTCCATGGATCCAAAACATGACGGGCAAACTCTTCCCAGGCCGGTTTTCCGGCGTGTATACATCGAGGACGTGGCGTTTGTGACCGTTCTCCACGTAGGGAATGTCCTGCGCCAGCCTCTGCGCCGTGGCACCGTTGCTAAGGAGGAGAAAAGGGAAAACGAAGGTGGAAACCAGTCGGAAATACATGGCGTTGATTCTCTTTGAACGAAGTAAGGGAAACAAGAGGTCAGTTCTCTGTGTTCGGCAACTCATTTCCAGACACGACGGTTTGGTGCGAGGGTTGCTGCTCATTAGTTTATGCTCAAGTATAGTGAAACTTCCGCATGGTGTGAATGGGCGACGACCATAGGCCTGGCCGAATCCCCCGGTGGACGCTCCTGTGCGGGACGCCCAACCCACGGTTGAACGCCCGCCAGGACGACGCCACTGAGTCTTAGCCCACGCGTTCGTTCCACACTACGGCGTCACTGAGGATCTATCTCTCCCCTGAATCGGTTGCCTTCTATCTATGTTAGCCAGGGAGAACGGCACAGTCGTCAAACAAGCCCAAATCCTCAGGGAAACTCGTCCAATTTCTTCCCTTGATTACCGAGGGCAGATGCATCATTATAACCTCGGTAACCGAGGGTGAATCCATGAGCAAACCAGCCGATCTCGTCCAGGGCACGCTGGACCTTCTTCTTCTCAAGATTGTCGCACTGGAGCCGTTGCACGCTTGGGCGATCAGCCAGCGCTTGAAACAGGTTTCCGGAGACATCCTTCAGGTCAGCGATGGGTCTCTTTACCCTGCACTCCACAAGCTCGAACAAGAAGGGTGGATCAAAGCCGAATGGAAGGTTACGGAAAATGGCCGACGTGCCAAGTTCTATTCGCTCACACGACCGGGCCGTCGGGCGTTGGATCGCGAAACGGCAAACTGGGAACGGCTGTCAGGCGCGATTTCTCAGGTCGTTCGACTCAGCGAGGTATAAATCATGCTTGACTGGCGTTGGTTTCGCCGGCTGACCCTCTGGCTCCGATCCCTATTCCAACGGGATCGCGTCGAGCGGGAGCTCGAAGAAGAGTTTCGATTTCACATCGAACAGCGGACAGAGCTGGAAATCGGCAGGGGTCTCTCCCCGGAGGAAGCACGTTGCGCTGCCCTCCGGGCAATGGCTGGAGCGGAGCAAAGAAAGGAGGAGTGCCGGGATATGCGCCGCGTAAACTTTGTCGAGGATCTTGTACAAGACGTACGTTACACGATTCGATCATTAGCGAAGAGTCCAGGGTTCACAGGAGTTGTCGTCGCCACGCTGGCGCTTGGGATCGGAGCAAACACTGCCATTTTCACGATCGTGCATGGAGTGCTGCTGCGACCCCTCGACTATCCAAGACCCGATCAGCTGATGTATCTGACCGCAGAATCTCCGGCCATTGGGGCCACCCGAAATGCGCTCTCTGCGCCAGAGTACACGGAGTTCCGCCAGATGAACCACTCGTTCGCGGCGGTTGGCGCTTATTCGACCGGCGGCGCGGCGTACACAACCGGCGAGGTCAACCTAACGGCCGGGGATCGACCTCTGCGAGTGCGCTCGATCTCCGTCGATGCACATTTGCTCAAGGCGCTCAGCATTCAGCCGGAGCAGGGACGGTTCTTCAGTGATGAAGAAACCGCGCGTTGGACCGGGACACTACCGCCACCGATTGCAATTCTTTCGCACGAATTGTGGCGAACAGCATTCGGGGGACGACCGCTCGTTGGACAAAAGGTGGAGATCGAGGGCCGCCGCCACGAAATCGTTGGCATTATGCCGCCCCGGGCCGACGTCATGGATAACCACACCCAGGTTTGGTTGCCCCTCTGGCTCCACCCGAGCACGGCCCGGGAACGCGGGGTCCACGTCCTATACGTCATTGCGCGACTGAAAGACGGCGTCACCTTTGAGGCGGCACAGACGGAGCTCAACGCATTCGTCAAGGATTGGGGCGAGCGTGTCGGCACGAAAGACCATGTCCCCACGAACCGTCTCCTGCGAGCGGTAGACCACACCCTCCAATTGCGGGCGTTACAGGACGCGATTGTTGGGAATGCCAGCCGCCCGATCTGGGTTCTGCAGGCCGCCGTGGGATTCGTGCTGCTCATCGTCTGCGCGAATCTTGCAAACTTGACGATGGCTCGCGCCGGGTCACGCAGACGTGAATTTGTACTGCGCGCTGCTCTCGGCGCCAGCCGCGGCCGGCTGCTCCGGCAATCGGTAACCGAAGGTGCGGTGATGTCCGGAGCCGGTGGCATTCTGGGTCTGTGGCTAGCCAGCGCCGGCGTGCGGGCGCTGACCCGTGCTTACCCGACTAGCATCCCACGGACGAGTGAGCTTACGATCGATTTGCCCGTTCTGCTGGTTGCGCTCGGCCTCTCGACGGGGACTGCCCTGCTTTTCGGATTCGTGTCGCTCGGGCGCGGGAGAACGAGTAACATGGCGACTGCACTCAAGGAGGGCGCAAGGGGCACCAGCGGCGCCTGGCGTCATCACGCCCGTCGTGGACTTGTGATAGCCCAAGTC
>DASXTB010000368.1:0-17607 GCA_036505615.1 Acidobacteriota bacterium | reverse complement strand
GGATCGTTGTCGCGCCAGTCGGTCCCCATGTTGGTAGCACTGGTATGCGAAGCAACGATTCCGTCAAAGTGGCGCAGGTAACCGTACAGCATCTTTGTGTCCGGCGCGCTGCCGGGAACCGTATCATCCTTCACTTTCGGCAGACGCGGCAGAGTCCGGACTCCGCGCCGGGTAAAAATCACATTGCGATGTCCCTCCGGGTAAGCGACGCTGCGCTCGTAGCTGAACATAGGCGTGAAAATTCCCGGCAGTAGAAACATATCCGTGAGTTTCTGATTTACCCACCAGGTGTACTCGCGGCCGAAGCCATTGTCGTGGTCGCAACAGCCAATCCAGTCCAGGGCTGCAGCGTCAAGCGCATAACGCCAGGTGTCCCACATTGTGCCGTCACGACCGCCGTCCATGGAGACTTCTGTGTGTCGATGGAACTCGCCGCGCAGGATGCGGTATTCCACTCCTTCAAAGCGGGCGCGATAATCACGCAATCGCCGGACATTCGACGTGTCTGATCCGCCGCTGCGGCCATCCGGCGAGTTCCCTTTAATCGATTCTTCCGAAGGCGCTGCTTCCAGCTTCGCCGGCTTGACCGGTTCCGGCAGCGAAATGCGCGTCGCATACAGGTCGTTGTTGTAGGGATCTTGTTCCAACGCGAACTGTTGCCCCGGAATATCGGCCCTGCGCAGGCCGGCATAGAATTTCTGCCGCCCGTCGGAAGAATCCACAATCATCAGTTCTCCCGCGGCCGTGGACGTCAGCGCAGGACGGTTGTCGAGCAGATTGTCGCTGTGCATCAGGAAAATCGGATTCGACCACGACTCGCCGTCGAATGCGACAACATTCTCGAACCAAACGGTGCCGATGGCGGTCCACCAAGTCGGCTGGGCGGTCCGGTAAGCCAGCCAGACCCGGCCGCTCCGGTCCGCCAGCAGACGCGGAAGACTGTTCTTGGGACGCGCGGGAATCTGCGGGATGGCACCCGCCTTGCGATTGGTGGCCAGCGCTGGATCTGGCTGCGCCTCCTTGTTTGCGTCGCTCTGCCGCGCTGTCGAATCCACTTTGCGATCTGGAACACCGGGCAGCACTGCGTCCACATTGCCGGGAGAAAAGGCACGCTCGCCCTCCCACACTTTCAGGCGGATCCATCGTCCATGGTAGAGACCGATTCCGGTTGTTTCGTACGCCCCAAAGTCTTTTCCCCAACCTTGATCGGATTCTTCCCATGCGATCCAAAGGCGGCCTGAGGGATCGTACGCTACCGAAGGATAAGCCTCGTAGCGAGCCGTAGCGGCTGCGATTCGTTCCGGGCCCGGAACTCCATTGGCATCCAGAGAACGAAAGAATACATCGTAATTTCCGTTGCGGTAACTATCCCATGCGACGCTAATCTCACCTCCGGGAGCCGCAGCTATGGCGGGATCCCATTCGTTGCCTGCCGAGGAACCCACGGCGATTTCTTCAGAGAAAGAATCCTGTTGCTGGCGCGCCGCGTGGATCTGAAAGCGTCCATTTCGAAATGCCTGCCATGCAACCCACACGCGTCCCTGCGCATCGGTAGCGGCAACCGGCACGATATCGGGCCCCCGGTCGCGAGTGAGACGCAACGTCTTCCCCAGCGCTTGGCCATCGAACGAACGGGCATAGAGATCGAAGTTGCCGCTCTTGTTTGCGGACCAGAAAACCCAAGCGCGCCCTGGGCCGTCCACCGCTACGGCCGGCTTATAAAGGTCGCCTCCTGCATCGGAGATGGCCACCGGCGCGGACCACGCTCCTCGGGAATACCGCAATAGCAGGATCTGATCGCCACCAGCGGGCTCGGCCAACTCGTCGAAGTTTTTCGGCGCTTCCTTCAAGGCCATGCGCACCCCGCCGAATTTAGAATTAATCTTGAATTGCAGGAAAGCCACCCACACATTTCCGTCTCGGTCCGCCGCGGCAGCCGGATAATCCTGATCATCCCGCGAGCGGGTCAGTTGAGCGACTGCCGGCACGCGGTCAACCATGACCCGGCCGTCCAGAAACTTTCCTGCCTTGCCGTAGGGAAAATCCGCGGGTCGAAATTCAAAGTTTCCCTGTGCCGTCTTCACCTTCACCTGCGATTTGAAGTTGGTATTTTGAAAGGTTGCCACTACGCCGTTAGCCACCACCGGCTGCGGCTGAGGCGGTGCGGGCGGAGTGGTCTGGGGCTGCGAAGGCTGCTGTGGTTGCTGCTGCGCTTGGGAAGACTGAGGCTGCTGGGACGCGGGCCTCTCTTGCTGCCGCTGTCTTCGGCGTTCTTGTCTTTGCTGCTGTTGCTGCTGGCCGCCACCGAAGGCGCGGGCCGGATGCGTGGAAATCTTCCAATCGTGGTCTGACAGGCTGTCGCCTTCATCAAAGCGCCAAGGCTCGAGCCGGACTATCTTGCCCTCCTTGATGGAGATCGAACCGTCCCACTTTGTAGCCTTGGCATCAGTGAGGCCAAGCAGGATGCGGAAGCTGATTTCATCTTCCGGTTGTAAACGCACCGCTTGCACCGGCGGTTGCGGCGCAGCGCCGCCAGCCGCGCCGGAGCGGCCCACGCGGAATTGAATCAAACAGAATAAAGCGCTCAGAAGAGCAAGGGTTAGAAGAAGGCGGGATATCCTAATCATGGGCAAATCCTCCAGTCTGAGGAGGCCTGCAACGACAGGACCAACCAGGAGTTCATCAGGGCAAGTCAGTTGAAAAAATAAGAACAGCGACCCTGAACTGGTGCATTTTGCAACCCAACGATCCCGCGATCAAGACAAAACTGTCATCGGTCATCAGTCATTGGTCATCGGTCATCAGTCATCGGTCCTCAGTCATCGGTCAACAATTATCGGTTAACAAGTCAGCAGGTCTACAGGTCCACAAGTCAAAACCGATTTCGGACCTGCTGGCTTGCCGCACCTGCTGACTTGTTGACCGACGACTGTGAAGACCGATGACCGATGACCGATGACTTCCTTGTTGCTGCGTGGTGTTTGCCGCGATGCTATGCTTTGTGGGGCTCCAGCGACCAGACAAATAATGAATCCACGAATCCGACCACCTCAGACCTTCGAAACGCCGCGCTTGCGGCTGCGGCCTCCTCAGAAGGACGATGCCGCTGTCATTTTCTCTGAATATGCCCGCGATCCCGAGGTGACCCGATTCCTCCTGTGGCGGCCGCATAAAAGCGTCCGGGAAACAAAATTGTTCCTCACTCGCTGCACGACTGCATGGCAGCGTTGTTCTGCCTTTCCATGGGCAATTACAGAGAAAGCATCCGGTCGGTTGGTCGGCATGGTCGAAGTGCGAATCGACGGCCACAAAGCTGATATCGGCTACGTTCTATCGAAGGCTTATTGGGGGCGAGGTTACATGCCCGAAGCTGCTGCTGCAATTATTGAATGGGCGTTGCAGCAACCGGCCCTGTACCGGATCTGGGCGGTATGCGATACTGAAAACCGCGCCTCGGCCAGGGTTCTGGAGAAGGTGGGCATGAAGAAAGAAGGCGTGCTGCAGCGATGGATAATCCATCCCAATCTGAGTGAAGAACCACGAGATTGCTATTGTTACGCCATCGCTAAATGAACCACGGGAACATCGGGGAATGGAGGAATATGAAAAAAGCAACATTTGCAGCGGGCTGTTTTTGGGGTGTTGAAGCGGCTTTTCGACAGGTCCCGGGAGTTACATCGACTTCGGTGGGATATACGGGCGGCTCGCTTGAAAATCCCACCTACGAAGACGTGTGCACGGACAGAACAGGCCACGCCGAAGCGGTTGAAGTGGATTACGATCCATCAAGAGTCTCGTACCAGGAGTTGCTCAGAGTTTTTTGGGAGAATCATGATCCGACGACCCTAAACCGTCAGGGGCCGGACGTGGGGACCCAATATCGGTCGGCGATATTTTTCCATGATGCCGAGCAGGAGGCCGCCGCGAAGGCATCCAAGGAACAGCTCGAGCAGAGCGGCGATTACAAGAGGCCCCTCGTTACGGAGATCCTGCCATCGCCCAAGTTCTACCGGGCGGAAGAATACCACCAACAGTATCTGGAGAAACGCGGTTTGGCCCAGTGCCACATAAAATAGCTTTGCTCAGTCGCGCCTTCGGCGCTATTGGAGAGACGCCCCTCAGGCCGTTCCAAAGTATCCAAAGCGCGGACGCCCTGGTTGCAGCGCACTGCAGCATGAGAAAATGTATAAACTCTAGAGAGACGCCCCATGGGGCGTCTCCTGCACCATGAAGGATGGCGCGGGAGACGGCACCCCGGCCGTCTCTCCAAAATGTCCAAACCCGAGAGCGCGCCTTCGGCGCGCCGGAGATCTCCAATGCAGTTTCTACGAAATGTCCAAACTCCAGGACCGGTTGGAAGCTGGCGCTACGCGTCGCCTCTGATTCCTTTCAGGCTTTCTGCGAACTGTCACACTCAGCGAAGCACATGATCGCGAAACTCTTGCTATGCTTCGGAATAATCGCAGCAGTCGCTATTGCCACCGTAACCTGGCTGTGCGGACAGATGTTCCATTGTGGCTGCGCGTTCACTGAGGGGATGAGATACTGCAACGTGCATCGGCCGATGGGCCCTCGCTGCCCGTGGTGCAGCTCAAGTTTCTGGGTGTTCAATCTCGCATTCGGGGCGGTTTTAGCCGCCACTGCGGCAACCATTTTCGCGGCCCTGAAATCGATGCGGCCTTCTCTGTGGGTGGGACTGCCGGTCGGCTTGGCAAGCTATATCCTTTGGGTGAACCTGATGGGGCTGTTCTTCGCGCTGCTGTTTCAGTATCCGATTTTTTATGGCGCAAGAATTCCGTGAAAGAAGGCGGTCCATGCGCCAAGCATAAGTTATCTGCAGTCATGGGAAAAAGCTAGTGTCGGAGCTATCACAAACCTAACCACAATGTGTACGGGCGACCCTGTGTGGTCGCCGGTGCAGAATCCGGTGGATTTTTCTTGGCTCCGTTCCGAAGTGCATCCGCGGGAACTGTGCCCTTTGTTTGTATAATCCGTCAGTGTCGCCGGGCGGCCACATAGGGCCGCCCAGGTTCTCAGCGAGCGTGGAGACAGCCATAAGTAATCTGCAGCCATGTCAAGCAGTCTGCCCGCCTAATCCGGCTTAGGGTCGGAGCCACCTCACAAACCACTCCACTGCTGCCCGTCTTGATTCAGGTGTCACCCAGTGTCCGGTGTTCTTTTGGACACGCAGCACGAATTTATCTTCGGCACGCGAATCAGCGTATGCGCTTCGGGCTGCCGCAACGCATTCCATGACGCTGGCGAGCGGCGTCAAGGGGTCCGAGTCACTGGTAATAATGAATAAAGGCCGGGGCGCGATCAGCGGCAGTACGGCCGGGCCGTCAAACTGCGAGTCGATTCCGGGCACTACGCGCTCGAAGAGCTTGCGCAGGAACTCCGGGTCCATTTCCGGAAACGATGTTTCTTTGCCGGCTCCGTTGACTTCTGCCGTTAACGTTTCAAACAGTGGTTTCCAAGCGCTGTTCTGCAGCGACCACCGGAAACTCTGAACCCCGATGCAGGGCGCGGTTACACTAATCCGGGGGTCGATTGCGGCTGTCAGGGCGGCTTCTATTCCTCCTTTGGAGAAACCGATCAGCCCGATGCGCGCCGGGTCTACATCCGGCCGTGTTTCCAGAAAATCTACCAGCCGCATCACGTCCCAAACGGTATCGTACAAAAAAGGGTGCTCGTTTCCGGTAAAGTAGGCTCGCATGATCGCCTGCGCGTAGTCGGCCTTTCCCCTGGGAGCGCGCTCGCCGTGATAAGGGGCGTCAATGGCCACCGCGATGAAGCCTTTTGCCGTCAGATCTTTCAACAGTGGTAATTCTTTTTCTTTTCTGCCACCGGTGCCATGCAGCACGATCGCCGCCGGGCGCCGGCCTCTGTCGCCGGCGGGTTCCAGCAGAATTCCAGGAACGCGGTGGCGAGCGTCGGATGAAAATTCAAAGTGAAATTGCAGCCAGTTCTGCCCCTTGCCGATTTCTTCCACTTTAGGGTCAAGCGCTATTCGTGGACGATCCACGAGCTTGAGGAATGCTTCTTTGGTCGATTGCGGATTAAGGGGCGGGGATTGGCCCTTGGTCCTTGCTCGATCTTCGGACTGGGATGTCAAGATATGGAAACTGATGAAAAGAATAAACAAGGCTAATGCTGCCCAACGAAGTAAGTTTCTTGGAAGTCTCACGATATAGTTGCCCTCTAATTTCTGATGCGAACTCTGAACTTCCGTTGCAGACAGCGCGGCGATAATCTTGGGCTGGGACGCTTGGGGCAAGCCGCAGAAGGAGACGCCTTCGGCGTCTACGTCCGCGAAGCGGCGCTATTGGAGAGACGCCCCGAGGGGCGTCTCCTGCACGATGAAAGATTGCGCGGGAGACGGCCCACCGGCCGTCTCTCCAAAATGTCCAAACCCGAGGGTCCGCTTCGCAGACGCCCTGGTTTGTAGCGCACTGCAGCATGAGAAAATGTATAAACTGTAGTGACGCCTTCGGCGTCTAAGCCAAACCACTGAGTCACTTAGACGGAGGCCCGATGGATTTGCCGTTTCAGGTGATGGATCTGTCGCCGAATTGTCTTCAGCTCAGAATGGTCGTGGGCCGCCAGAGCCTCGTCGCGCTTCGTCTTCAATTGCTTGATCTGCGCCTTGATTTCCGTCTTATTGATTCCCACTACCTGGTGGTGCTTGTGCGTGTCGATACCGAGCGCCTGGCACAGCGCGACCAATAGATGTTCTTTGTTCAATTGCGTATGACCCTGCAGCGCGTCATGCTGGATGCCGGCCGCGATCTCCCGCAATTGCGCGACGGTTTTGCCTTTGAGCTCGTCGTAGGTATGAGTCATCGGGTTTCTCCTGGTAGACTTAAGCAATTCTACTGCGGTAAAACCTAAAAAGGTAGAGTGGGAGAGGCGGCCCTGTGTGTCCGCCCGGAGACGTGCGCCTTTGTTGGATAACGGGCGACCACACAGGGTCGCCCCTACCGATGAAATCAATTTTTTCGCCCGTTCTGCCGGGCGCGGTTCTGAGAAATTGCTGCTATTATTCCTGAAGCGAACCGAGTGGCAGTAAAGGAGCAAAGGTGTGAAATACAGGCTTTCCGTCTTAGGAACTCTTATGGCTGGTTTGTTGGCCTGGCCCTCTGCCGGCTTAAAGATTAGTTACAGCGCATCCAGAAAGGGCACCTCATTGAGAGCAGCGACGGTTCGAGCGGCTGACGGGGCTACGTTGACAGGAAGAGCGGCTTTCCAAGGGACTGCACCCAAGGCCGTCAGCATCCACATGGAGGGAGATCGCAATTGCGCCAGCCAGCACCAAGATCCGGTTTACCTACAGCAGGTGGAAGTCAACGAGCAAGCGGGTCTTCGGAACGTTTTCGTGTGGGTTAAGCAGGGATTGGAGGGCGAAACTTTTCAGCCGCCCGCGACGCCAGTCATCCTTGATCAAAAAGGGTGCATGTATGTACCCCGCGTCCTGGGTATCCAAACGGGACAGAAGCTCAAGGTGCTCAACAGTGATCCAGCGATGCATAATGTTCACCCGATCCCGCGGCAAAACGCGGAATGGAACCTTTCTCAGCCGCCCAGTGGGCTCCCGCTGGTGAAAACCTTCGAACACGCGGAGGTTATGGTCCGGGTGATGTGCAACATCCATCCATGGATGAGGGCATACATCGGAGTAGTATCTCATCCATATTTTGCCGTGACGCCCGCCGACGGCAGCTTTGAATTAAAAGGTCTCCCGCCGGGCGAATATACTCTGGCAGCCTGGCACGAAACTTTGGGAACTCAGGAGCAGAAGGTGATTGCCGGCGCAAACGAAACCAAGACAGTCCAGTTTGTGTTTTCCCCAAAACAGTGACGCTCGCTTCGCGGGCATAGCCCGTCCCGCTTGGCAGGACGGGTGAAAGCTTCTGGCCCAGGGCGAAGCGGAGCGGAGCCCTGGGGATCCGGGGAATTCTATTAATCGAAGCCCGCCCGAATGGGCGGGCGAGGCTGTCCCTCCGGGACAGCTAGGCCGCTGGAAGCGGCCTGGTCCGCCTATGGCGCGCTGGGCGCCGCGAAGCGGCGCTATTGGAGAGACGCCCCGTGGGGCGTCTCCTGCACGATGAAAGATTGTGCGGGAGACGGCCCTCAGGCCGTCTCTCCAAAATGTCCAAACTCTAGGCCGCTGGAAGCGGCCTACCGCGATGGGACCGGCTTGAGCAGGCCGAGCATTTTATAGAGGCTGACTATCGCATGGTTGACCATCGCTTCTCCTGCTCCTACCTCAACTCTCGTCGTGAGACTGTCGGCGCCGTATCCTCCGATGACTGCGTCACGAATGGTAGGGAAGTAAGCGGAGTATCCATTGGCATAACCAACCAAAAATGAATTCTTCGCTGGAGATCGGCTGCGAAAATCGATCGCGAACTCGACAAAGGGCTCTCCGGGCATTCCCGCCAAGGCGATTTCGTCATTGATGAGAAGTGTCATCACAGGGCAGCTCACCGGGTCGGAGAACGACTTGAGGTAACGCTCGGATGAACGGGATCTCGGCATTGCTTGCGCAATGGCAGATGTCTTTTCCATATCCCAACGAATGGGAAAATTCATCACATCCAGCGCGTGCTTCAACGAAGGTTTAGCGGGCGCTTTGGTGGAGACCGACCGGGCTACTCGGACGGCCTCTTTTCCCAGTTGTTCGCCCGTCTCCTTCATCATGCGATCCGCATCTTCCTCCAAACGGGTGGTGGCAAAATACGGATTAATATCGCCGGGGGCTCCCTGGAGGAAGAAGCAAATGGGAGCATTGTCAAAAGCATCCTCCACGGTCTTAGCCATCACCCCTGGAAAATCCGCCGAGTAACGAAGGTTATCGGCCCCAAACACTACCGCATGACAGGAGTAGTGAACCAGAATTGCGACGGGTTTTCCTGACATGTCATCCACGCGAATTACCCCCACTGTGGGATCGACAGGGCTGGTTAGCAGTTTAGTCGGATTTCGCCAAAGCATCTTTGGGCTTCCATCCAATTGTACGGTGCGACGGTTGTAGCCGATGTATGTTTGCCCCTGGCCCGTTCCGATGCGGCAAGGAGCCATCCGTTGGACCGCCTGCTCTATTGCCGCTCCGATCTTGTTCAGCGCTTCGCTTTCCCAGGGGGGAAGTTTGTTGTCGGCATAGCTGTCCTCGATCACTGGTCCTGAATGGGTGTGAGATGCCAGGAAGTAAACTTGTTGTACTCCCGCCGAAGTTCTTACACGATTGCGCAGTCGATCCATTGCGGCGGGTCCGAAGGTGCGTCCAAGGTCAAGTGTTACCAGCGCCAGGCGAATTGTCCCGTCGTCAAGCACCAGCGCCCTTGCATATAGCGGGTCTAAAACCGCCACCGCTCCCTTTTCGCGAGCGGCGTATCCCCAAAGTTCGTATCCGAGCGGCGGTGTGATATCTGTTTTTCCGACAGCCGCGCGAAATTCAGCGGCCTGGATGGAAGTTGTCAGTGAGATCGCGAGTATCGGAAGCAACAGGTGCCTTTTCATGGTGTTTCCTCGCCAATCAAATTTTCATAAGCGGCGACAGTCGGCTTAGCCGCGCTGGATTTCGAGCGGAAATACTGGATCCATTAATGACGCCCCGCCATCAACCGCGATTGTTTGACCGGTAATCCAAGCGGCCTCATCCGAGCAGAACAGCGCTACCGCGCTTCCGACGTCTGCGGGTGTTCCTAAGCGTCCCATCGGGGTCCATCCCGATTCATGCCACTTTCGACACATATCCTGGACCTCGGCAGGCAATGAATTGAGCACGCTGTCTTCTGTAAGACCGGGGCTGACAGCATTGACCGTGATTCCGCGTTTTGCAAGCGCAACAGCGAAATACCGAACCAATGACTCCATCGCAGCTTTCGCCGAACCCATGGCGATCCAATTCTGCCAGCTTCCCGTGCGGGCGCTGGGAGCGTAAGTAACCGCCAGAATTCTGCCGCCGTTCCCCATCAGACGCGCTGCTTCGTGCACGCCGATGAGGAATGCCTTGCCCTGCGAATCCAGCGCCATGTCCCACTGTTCCAGGCTAATTTCCATGGGGGGGCGATAAAAAACGGGCAGCTCGGGACGGGCATTATTGATAAAAATATCCAGCTTGCCGAATTTCCCCTGAACTTTTTTGAACATCCTCTTGACTTCCTCGGGACGTGAAATATCCGCTTGAACTGCAAAACCATCGCTGCCTTTGTCTTTCATCTTCTTCAACGTTTCATTAGCCGCCATCTCGTTGGTGTAGTAGTGGACAGCGACTCTAGCACCCTTCTCTGCCAGTGTCAGAGCGATTCCCCTGCCGATTCCACGCGAGCTTCCTGTAATGAGAGCATGCTTGCCGTTCAGTGACATGTCAGCCTCCTTTTCGGGACCAGTGCTTTCCTTTCGAGCTGCGGCTCATTGTTGAAAGGCGCTCTAAGTTCCTCATTCGCCACATTCGAGGTAGAATTTCCCATTACTATATCGCGGTTACCAGGCGAGTTGAAACATGATGCAAAGTACACAACCAGGAAAGACATCGATTTCGCGCCGGGATTTTTACCGGTGGCTGGCGGCGGGCACCGGCGTGCTGGCGGAGGCATCGCGCGACCTCCATACAGGTCCTTCGGGCTCACAAGCGGCGACAGTCTCCCAAACAGCGACCGGGTCCCATGTCGGCAGTCTCTATCCTTTTATACAGCAGCAGGCCGCCCGGTCCCCGCTGGAGCTCTCCTTTCTGCGATCCCAATTCAAGGATTTGAAGCAGTGGCAGAGACGAGCGCGAGCCAAGGTATTGCAGCATCTCTTTTATCAGCCGCCACCCGTTGCTCCCAAACCACAACTGATTCGACGTACTGACAGAGGTGACTACTTCGAAGAATATTTGACGTTCCAGACCACCCCCGACCTGCGAGTTCCCGCATTTGTGCTCATACCCAAGAAGGCAAAGCTCCCTGCGCCGGGCATTGTCGCTCTACACTGCCACGGCGGCTTTTACCTGTGGGGAAAGGAAAAGATAGTAGAGGGAGACAACGAGCACCCTGCTCTGATCGCGTTCAAGCAGGAGCTCTACGGCGGAAAAAGCATTGCCAGTGAGCTGGTCCGGCAGGGTTACGTTGTGATCACGATTGATATGTTTTACTGGGGCGAGCGGCGCATGATCCTGGATGATGATCCGCCCGCCTATCGCGACCGTCCGCGAAACATGAGCGCCGACGCTGTAAGAGCGTTCAACCGGCGCTCTTCGGAAAATGAACCACTGGTGGCAAGAAGCCTGTTTACGGCAGGCATCACTTGGCCAGGAATCATTCTCTGGGACGACATGCGGACGGTTGATTACCTGGCATCACGCCCCGAAGTAGATAGCAAGCGCCTCGGATGCGTGGGACTTTCCGTGGGAGGTTATCGAAGTTTCCTTCTGGCCGCTCTTGATCCGCGGATCAAGGCGGCAGTAGATGACGGCTGGATGACTTCCTTTGCGTCGCAAATCAAGAACCAGGTCATCCACAGCGTCGGCTTCTCCTTTCATTTGATCGGCCTGTATCGTTATCTGGATTTGCCGGATCTGGCGGCGCTAATTGCGCCCCGCGCTGTGATGATCATCAATGGCTCCCGAGATTCACTGTTTGCGGCTGATGGAGTGAAGGCCGCATTTGAGAAGATCGCGCGCTGCTACGCCAAGGCTGCCGTGCCTGAACGCCAGCGCTGCCGCCTTTACGACGCCCCGCACGAGTTTAATCTCCAGATGCAGGCCGATGCCTGGGAATGGCTAAGACGCTGGGTTTGAAAATTGCGGGTTCAGTTATCAGCCGTCGGTGACCTGGGAATGGCTAGGACGCTGGGTTTGAAAAAATTGATTCAATCTGTACGGGCGGCCCTGTGTGGTCGCCCGCTGCAGAATCCATCGGATTTTTCTTGGCTCCGTTCCGAAGTGCATCCGCGGGAATGTTCAATTTGAGTGCCTAATCCGTCAACTGTTGCGGCGGGCGGCCACACAGGGCCGCCCGTACGATCAGATGGATTTTTTCACAGCTCGCTCACGCTCGCGGCGCCGATTTTTTCACAGATTCTGCCCCTTAGGGCCAAGCGGCGTTACTGACCGCGGCCGTTTTCGGCTGCGCCGCCACTCTCCCGCCCTCCTGCCCCGCTCTACCACTAGCCCCTCCCGCTCCCTAACGCGGCCCTGACCGGGTTTGCTTCAGAAATGCCAGCAGATCGGCCAGCTCCTGCCGGCTCAATTGCTCGTCCATGCCGGCAGGCATGATCGATACCGCCCCCGGCCGCATATCGGCAATGTCGGCTCGGGCAATGCGGGCCTCGTTCTGCGCATCGATGGCCAGTACCACCTCGTCGCTGGCATCCTTTCGCAATACGCCGTTATAAATCTCGCCCGATTTGGTCTCCACGATGATCGGCTCGTAGCTGCGCACGAAGCTGGCGTTGGGATAGACAATGGATTCGAGCAGGTCGCGCTCTGTCCGGATCTGTCCGATTTTGGTTAGATCCGGGCCCACTTTCCCCCCAAGGTAGCCGATGGCATGGCAGGAAGAACATGCAGCCTTGGGGCCGTTGAAGACGACCTGGCCGCGCCGGACATCGCCGCCTTGAAGTTCAAGTAGCAATTTTTCGAGCCGTGCTTTTTGCTGCGCCGTGTCCGCGTAAAGGGACGCAAGCAGCTCCTCGCCGGCTCGCTGCACGGTTTCCGGGAATTTCGCCAGGCTTTTTTTCACCGCATCCGGACGCAGGCTCGCGCGCGCCTTGGATTCTCCCAGTGCCGCTATCAATTTGAGTCCCAATTTTTCGTCACTGGCATCTTCGTAAGCAGCGAGCAGTTTTGGAAGCTCCAGCGGGCCCACATTTTGAAGCGATTCCGTTAGCTGCATCAGTTGTTTTGTGGAAAGCTTTGACCTGGCGAACACATCCGCAGCGGCGCCTCGAATCGTCACCGGGTTGGACGGATCAATATTGGCGCGCAGAAAATCAAACAGTTCCGTGCTCACATTGCGGAGGCCTCCTGGAACAGCGGCGAGAGCATCGAGACGAACTTCTGCCGGCTGTGATCGGTTGCCCGCAACGCGAAGCAGTGCATTCCCCAGTTCCGTCCCAAGATTTTTGGAGGGCGGCAAGGCGCGTGCTGCAGTGACTGCGTGATGGATCAGCTCAGGGTTTTGGCCGGCCATAACATGGGCCAGGCTGGCAGCCCAAGCCGGCGGCATTTCTTTCAATGGAGCATATTCCATGGCTCGCAATGCCGAAAGGCGCGATTGGTTTGGTAGCGGGCCGCCAGCCGTGGCTGCTAGCAGAGTTTGAATCTCCGCGCCGCGAGCAAACTGCGCAAGCTGCTGTTCCATCTCTTTGCGCTCCCGAGCGCTGATATTTCCGTCGGCCAAACGGCGGCGGAAAAAGTCCGCCAGCGCGCCACTCCACTCGGGATGATGTGCCACCATCCACCACGCTGTTTGATTCAGCACGCTGTCACTGGAGGCAAGCAAAGGTTTGATCTGCTCGGGCTTCAGCCCACCGCCATCCATCTGATCCAGAGCGATCAGCGCCGCCCGCCTGGTAGTCGAGGAAGCGGCTTTCAAGCCGGAACCTGTCGCCGCCGGATCGCCGATCTCGATCAGAGCGTAAATCAAGGAATGCTCGAGAATCCGATCGGAAGAGGCGGCGGCAGCCGCAAGTAGTGCCGGAACTGCTTGCCTGTCGCCGATGCGCCCCACTGCCTCGGCTGCGGTGCGCTGAACATCGGGCGAATCGGTCTTCAACAAATTCAACACCTGTGGGAGAGCGCCTCCGTCGCGCCAGACGCCGGCCGAATGGCAAGCCGCTTGACGCACCGACTTGTCCCGATCGCCCAGAGCAATCCGCGCAGCCTCGCGTGCTTGAGGGCCTCCGATACGCGTGAGGCTCCAGGCGGCATTGCGGCGCCCCTCCGTCGAGTCAGAAGTTTTCAGTACCGTCGCCAGCGCTGCAATGGCTTCGGGACCTCGCTTTGAAAGTGTCTCGATTGCTCGATTTCGCACCGCCGGCCGGGCGTCGTCGAGTAATCTCGAGAGCTGATCGAGTTTCATTGCGCTCCATCCGAGCTTGAGGCCGCGCGGATCTTCAACGCGCGGCGCCCCTTTTCTGCGGACTCGGTAGATGGCACCGAGCACGTCGGGCTTGACCAACTGGGAACTGGGGCAGCAGATTTTGTACCAGCCGCCCGTGTCAATCACGATCAGGCTTCCGTCGGCGTCCTCAATGACGTCAGTGGGATGGAAATCGGGGTTCTCGGAAACCAGAAAATCGATATCTTCGGTCGTAAAGGTTGAGCCCTTGGGTTTGAGCACGTGGCGAGTGACCTTGTGCAAGTTGAACAGAGTGGCAAACAGACTGTCGCGGTATTGGTCGCCGAAAACGTTCGATTCGTAGCGAGTCAGGCCGCAAGGAACTGCAGGGCCAAGGTGCGTCATCACCGGCAACAGTTCGCCTGTCTTTTTGTGATCGTCGATCACGTCATGTACTTTTCCGTAGACGCCACCATAGACAGCATGGATGAGACCATCGCGGCGGCCCGCTTCTGGATGGACCACGAATGTCGAGGTTAAAATGCACTCGCCGCCGGGAGTAAAGACAACGTCGACGGGATTGTCCATGCCACCGGTCATTACCGGTTCGACCCAGGAGTCATCGGGCCGGCGCCGGAAGACATGCGATGCGCGCGTAACAAATGGCGGCTTGCCTGGGCGTTCATAAGTTTGTTTTGCAAACGCGCCCTTGCACCAGTAGATCCATCCGTCCGGCCCAAGATAAGGCCCGTGCAAATCGTTTGCGCAGTGAGTGACGGTCTTTCCTTGAAACCATTCTTCGCGCCGGTCAGCGACTCCGTCTCCATCGGTGTCGGTCAGTTTCCAGATGCTGGGCGGAGCAGCGACATAGAGCGATCCGTCAAACCACATCACACCCTCGGGAAAAGCCATTTTGTCGGCGAACACGATGCTCTTGTCGAATCGGCCATCGCCGTCTGTGTCCTCGAGACGAACAACGCGGTGGGGTTTTTCCCGCGCCTGCTTTTCGACGTCGTCGTTCGACCCTGAAGAGTCGGTCACGTAGAGCCGGCCCTCTTCGTCAAAGCTGGCGGCAATGGGTCTCTCCACTAGCGGTGGGCCGGCCACGCGGTCCACTTCGAAGCCGTCGGGGACCTTTAAGCCAAAGGAAAAGCGGACGTCATTGGCGCCGGCGGACGGAAAGAGACGCAGCGCAATCAATGAGACAAGTGCGCTGGCCAGGAAAAATGTGGTTCGGAATTTCATTGTTGGAAGATTTATACCCCTTTTAGCCACGAATTACACGAATTTCGCAAAGAGGTGATTCCTAACCTGGGAGCGCACGCTTCTAGCGTGCTTCCTGTATGGGAACCTGAGCACGCAAGATAGGTGAGCTCCCAGGAAATTCCTGCACCAGCATTTGTGGAACTGGGCCTGCATTCGTTGAATTCGTGAAATTTCTGGCCAAAGGGATTGTAAACTTGAGCGGTGGAAATCAAGAGTCACTACTTCACGCGATGGAGCGCGAATCCGCAAGCACCCTTCTTGCGTTTTGGGTATGAAAAGTGGTCGCGCTTGGAGTTTGTGCAAGAAGTAAAGGCGGCGGCCGCACTGCTTTCGGAACGTGGTGTGGGCAGGGGAGACCGCGTCGCTGTGATGCTGGAAACTTCCCCTGCTGCGCTGGTTGCGGTATGTGCCGCGCATCTGGCAGGCGCCGCGGTAGTACCGCTGAACGCCAGATCTGCTCAGGAGGAATGGCAGTTTGTGCTTTCGCAGACCCGTCCATCGCTGATCATCAGTGAATCCGCACTTTCACCGGTGGCGTGCCCCTCTCTGGTCCGGCACGAACTGGAGGAGCAAATCCGGCAGGCGGCGATCGCGGATCGGCAAGAAAACGCGCGGCTCCGCGGCGTGGATCCAAACGACTTGGCGTTCATCTGCTTCACGTCGGGGACAACAGGACGCCCAAAAGGTGTGATGTTGCTCCATAGAAATGTCATCGCCAATCTGGAAGCGCTGCGAAAGACGTGGCAATGGACCGAACAGGACCGGCTGCTGCTGGCGCTGCCACTGTTTCATGTTCATGGGTTGATTGTGGCGGTTCTGGGCTCGATCTGGAGCGGGTCAGAAATAGCGCTTTATCCCAGCTTCGAAGCAAGCGTTGTGCTGGAAGCGCTCAGCGTTCAGCGGTGCACCGTTTTCATGGGCGTGCCCACTATGTACTATCGGCTCCTGGAGGCAGCGCAGAATGCAAATCTGGATCGACAGAAGATTCAAGCTCGGTTCCAGGGGTTTCGCTTGTTTATCAGTGGATCTGCTCCGTTGCCTTCAAGCACGCACAGCCGTTTTCAAGAAGTGTTTGGCCATAGCATTCTAGAGAGGTATGGCATGACCGAAACACTGATGGTGCTCTCCAACCCCTATGGAGGCCAGCGCAAGCCGGGCTCGGTAGGTTTTCCGCTGCAGGGCATTGAAGTATCTCTGGTAGACGACAATGGCTATCCGGTGCCGCAGGGGGAAATCGGTGAAATCCTGGTGCGAGGCCCCAACGTATTTGCCGGATACTGGAACTGTGGGGAAATCGACCGCGCCATTCTTGGGGACGGATGGTTTCGCACAGGCGATGTCGCTTATCAGGACGATGGGGGATATTTCTTTGTCATCGGACGAAAGTCGACGGACATCTTGAAGACCAGCGGCTTCAAGATTTCTGCTCGTGAAATTGAAGACGCTCTGCTGCAACTACCTTCAGTGGCGGAAGCGGCCGTGGTGGGGAAGCCCGACGAGGAGCAAGGCGAGGCAATTGTAGCTTTCATCCGCGGCAGTGAGGAACTCTCGGATTATTTGAATAGATCGCTGGGACCGTCCCAGGCAGCGGAGTTGCTGAAGATCAACCTTCCCCATTTTCTTGGGGCGCGACTGGCGCGTTATAAGCATCCCTCCAGTTATATTTTCCTGAAGGACCTGCCACGCAATTCGATGGGGAAAGTGAGCAAAGTTCGCTTGCGGGAGATGCTGGAAAAGTAGCGAAGCGACCTCGGCGCCGCGAAACGGACCTTGGAGTTTCTACATTTTGTGAACGGAGAGACGGCCTGAGGGCCGTCTCCTGTCCGCGAAGCGGACCCTGGAGTTTGAACATTTTGGAGAGACGGCCGGGGGCCGTCTCCCGCGCAATCTTTCATCGTGCAGGAGCCGCTCCACGGGGCGTCCGCGAAGCGGACCAATAACAGTAGCCGGGGGTGCCCAGGCGCGGAGCGCCAGGCACCCCCGGTCAGCGATTTCCCGCACGGAATCGGACCGCGCAAGCAGTCCCATTTTTCCTTCAGTTTTCCTCCATTCTTTCTTCGTAAATTCCGTATGACGAGCGTTATCTTTGGGACGGAGGCATCCATGGCTGGTGAACCTGACCGGACCGCTTGCGCGGTCGCTGGAGTTTGGACATTTTGGAGAGACGGCCGGTGGGCCGTCTCCCGCACAATCTTTCATCGTGCAGGAGACGCCCCACCGGGCGTCTCTCCCAATAGCGCCGCTTCGCGGACAAAAGCCCGTTACGCGGGCTTGGCAGAAGAGGCATCAGTCGTTA
>DASXTB010000367.1:0-3886 GCA_036505615.1 Acidobacteriota bacterium | reverse complement strand
TCGGGATCCAGCGCCAGCGCCTGGTGGAAAGCTTTCATCGCCTTGTCGCTTTGCCTCTTCTCCAGATATGCGTTTCCTAAATTCAAATAAAAAAATGCCACGCTGGAGTTCAAGCTGATAGCGCGCCGAAAGCTCTTGATGGCAGCGCCGGGCTTCTTTTCCACCAATTGAATGGTCCCCAGCGTGTTGAAGCCAAAGGCGTACCCTTGATTCAGTCCCAGACTTCTGGTAATCGCCTCCCGGGCCTTGTCGTAATAGCCGAGCTTGGCGTAGGCGATTGCAATCTTGTTGAAGATCACTTCGTTATAGGGGTTCGCCTTGGCGCCGTCCAGATACTTGATCAAGGCAGCATAAGGCTCGTTGCGTGCCATCAGGATGTCCCCGTCACGGACGACAGAGTTGGATTGCCTCACCAATTCGGCGGGCACGGCGCTTTTTGGGATCTGCGGGAGCCGGATGCCACAACCAATCATGGCCGGGCAAAGCGCGATGATGCTCACGTACTGCGCGACCCTGAACATTTTTGAGCCTGCCTCAGCTTCCATTCTATTTGAAACGAGGGTTGGGATTCACGAAGTGTTCACCAAAAGCCTCCGTTCTCGACGGGGGCTGGGCCTTCGCGCCGGGTCGCTGCCGGGCGCCTCAGCCGTCTGAAAGGACTGTAGTTACACAAACGGCCATATTCCAGGGAGATAGCTTCGGTCTTAAATTCATCGGAACGGATCAACTTTTTTGAAAACTTATTTCGAAAATCTGAATCCAAGTGAATGTCAGCATTGTTTGCTGCTTTGAAGAAGGCGCTTCGCTGTGCGGAGCAGCATGCGAGAGGAGAATGATGGCGGGAATTAAGAAGTCTCAAATGGAAAAACATCGTAAGCAACTGCTGAAAGTGCGCCAAGAGATTGTCGCCAAGATGCGCCGGACTGTTAGTGACGGCCGGGATGAGACCCTCTGGGCCGAGACAAGCGACAGCGCCGATCAGGCATTGAGCAGCTATACCAAGGAATTTCTTTACAAATTGAGCGACGTCGAGAGAGGTCAGTTTGTAGAAATTGAAGCTGCCCTCCAGCGGATTGGGGAAGGAACCTTCGCCGAGTGCGTCGATTGCCATAACCCACTTCCTTCCAAGCGCTTGGAGATAGTCCCCTGGGCGTCGCGGTGCACCAATTGCCAAGAAACCTTTGAACGGGCGCAAGAGGAAGAGCAGAAGAGAGAAGAAGAGGCGGTTGCAAATCTGTAAAAGCTCGAAACTTGGAGCCTGTCTCAAAACTATGAAACCTCGGGGAACACTAGGAACACGAGGACTACAAGGGCCTTCGATATTGGCAGCAAATTCTTATTTTATCAAGGAATCACTGAATTCCCCGTGTTCCCAGTGTCCCCCGTGGTTAACTTTTCTAGATCCGCTCTAACCGGAATGCACTTCTTTTTGCATTCGCGTAGCCAGCCAGCAAACTATCGCCGCTCCGGACGAGCCGATGCCGTCAAACAGAACGTCGGCAGCTGACATCTCCCTCGTTGGCACAAAATTTTGGTGCCATTCGTCGAGGGCGCCAAAAGCGGTAGACAGCGCCGTTGCCCACACGACCTGACGCAATTTCAACCTGATTTGAAAGCCGGTTGTGAAGGCGTTTCCGTAGAGAAATCCGAGAACAAAATAAGCGGCAAAGTGCAAACCCCTGTCGGGTACGCGGGCTACAGTTTCAGGGACGGGATAGCAAGAGGAGACGAATATCGCCCCCATCCAGAGGAGAACCGCCGCCCAGGAAAGCCGGGAATAGATTAATCTCCACGATCGCTTCATTGGCCGTGTAAATATCACGAAGTGTTTGCATTCTGGTCACAAATCGCTAAAATCTGAAGCGTTTTCGCCTCGGCAGCATAACAGCAGGAGAGGAAGCGATTGCTATGGGCTTTGATGTCGGATTGTTGACGGCTCTGTTTGCAGGGACCCTTTCTTTCTTCTCGCCTTGCGTTCTCCCTATTGTTCCAGGGTATCTCTCTTTCATCACTGGGTTTTCTTTCGATGATCTGACGCGGGATCGCGGCCAGAAGATCGTCTGGATTGCTTTCTGGAACAGCGTGGCCTTTGTTGTCGGTTTTTCGTTAGTCTTCATCGCCCTGGGAGCGACGGCCACCACCATCGGTGGTGTTCTCCGGTCCCATCTAAACTTGCTGGGCCGAATCGCAGGCATAATCATTATTTTGCTTGGCGTTCATCTAACCGGCCTGTACAGATTCCCATTCCTGCTTTATGACAAGAGAGTCCAGGGGCAGGAAAAAGCGCGCGGCTTTCTGGGGGCGCTGCTGGCAGGCGTTTTCTTTGGTTTTGGTTGGACGCCATGTGTTGGCCCAATCCTAGCGGGTATCCTGGCTCTTGCAGCTGTCAGTGACACAGTTCTTCGGGGGGTCTTCTTGTTATCGCTCTACTCAATCGGTTTGGGAATTGGTTTCATCCTTTCGGCATTGTTCCTCAATCAGTTCTTGGCGGCGTTTAAAAAGGTCCGCGCGCACCTGCGTAAGGTGGAAATCGCCAGCGGTGTATTGCTTGTGTTCATCGGCGTCCTTATCTTCTCAAATCGGCTGGCTTTCATCTCCCAGAAGCTTTCCTTTCTTAATCCGGAGAAAGCCCTGGCAGTTTCAACCACCACTCCCGCAGCCGGCGGCAGCAGTCCAGTGATTTTAAAGCAGCTCGACTTCAATGTGGGACCGAGGGATTTTCAGACTCAGTTTTTCGACGGCAGTACGCGGAAGCTCTCTGACTTCAGGGGCAAGATTGTAATGCTCAATTTTTGGGCCACCTGGTGCGCCCCCTGTAGGGCCGAAATCCCCGGGCTGCTGAATATCTATCACGCGAAAAAAGATCACTTTGAAATCATCGGCGTTGCCGAAGAAAGTGAACTAAACGACATTCGTGCCTTCATCAACGAGATGAAGATTGACTATCCGATCGCCCTGGATCCGAACGGCAAGGTGGGAGTGCAATACAAGATTGCCTTCTATCCCACCAGCTATTTGTTTGCGCCTGACGGAACGTTGGTGCGGGAAATTCCAGGATTCTTGCCTGAGGATGTCTTAAGAAAAAACCTGGCGGAAATCGAAGCGAAGTACGCCAAGTGATTCGATTTCGGATTTTCTCGATTGCGGAATGCGGATTGCGGAATGCCGATTTCGGATTGTGGATTTTTTTCGGTTGCGGATTGCGGAATGCAGATTGCGGAATGACAGAGAAATAACGGTGTCAGAGTTGAGTAGACTGACCCCGGAAGAAAACTAGCGCTCTGCAAAACCTTTTATGCATCGGTTCGAATCCGATCGGCGCCTCCAAATCGCTTTTTAACTTCCTGAAAATCCACTACCTTACGCGACCTGCGTCTGGAGGAGTTTTTACCGGGGCCAGTATCGGGGTCTCTGTCTCCCCGTTTGAACGCCAGTTCGTCCAGGATGCGCTGGATCTGTCGCTCGGTCACTCGTGGTCGTTCCTCCCGGTACTCCTTCAGCTTGCGAATCTTGGCGTTGTGGGTGGACATACACAGATGCCTGTCACAATTGAATGGAACGAATTCCGTGTTAACAGCACTTTAGCTGCGGATGAGTAGCACGGGACATGGCGACATACACAGATGCCTGCACAATTGAATGGAACGAATTCCGTGTTAACAGCACTTTAGCTGCGGATGAGTAGCACGGGACATAAACAGATGCCGGGACATACACAGATGCCCACGGACATACACAGATGCCTGTCACAATTGAATGGAACGAATTCCGTGTTAACAGCACTTTAGCTGCGGATGAGTAGTGTTTTTCGGGGGATTGGATAACAGGGGATTTCAGGGAGATGCGCGGTTTGTAAGGCTATTTAGCTGCAGCTTGACCTCGATGA
>DASXTB010000366.1:0-31265 GCA_036505615.1 Acidobacteriota bacterium | reverse complement strand
CCAAGGTCAAAAGTCGAAAGTCCAAAGTCCAAAGTCGAAGGTCGCAAGTCGAAACGCCTCTCCGGGTTGGGAGTTTCCAGGCTAAGACATCCGCAACTTGGGACTTTCGACTTTGGACTTTGGACCTTGGACTTTGGACCTTCGACTTTCGGCTTGCATTTGGAATAGTCTACCCCTGACTGGAATGAATATCTCGATGGATCAGGTTCACCTTGAAACCCATCTTCTGTACCCGCTCGGCCAACGCGTTGGCGATCATTACTGAACGGTGTCTTCCTCCCGTACATCCGATGGCGATGGTGAGGTAAGACTTTCTCTCTTCAATGTACTTTGGAATCAGGTAATGTAAAAGGTCGGTTATCTTGTCCAGGGTAATGCAGGTATCCGGAAACCTGTTCATGAACTCAACCACTTCCGGATCCGAACCCGTTTTGCTTTTTAGCTCCGGCTCGAAATTGGGATTAGGAAGATAACGGACGTCAAAAACCAGATCAGCATTGAATGGAATACCATTCTTGTAACCAAAACTCATGACCGCGATGATCGGCGAATCTGTCTCCTCCACGTCTCGGAAGTTCTCTTCCACAAAGCGCCGAAGCTCATGGACGGTATAATCGCTGGTATTCAAAACAACGTCGGCAAGACTGCGAATGTCACTGAGTTTTTCCTGCTCCTCACGGATTCCATCCAGCACATTGCGATCGAGAGCCAGCGGGTGAATACGTCTGGTCTCGCTGTAGCGGCGCGCCAGAGTCGCTTCGGAAGCCTCCACGAATATCAGCACCGTCCGGAACGGATACTGCTTCAGTTCCTTCACCAGCTTTTTTAAATCGTGGATGGCCTCGCCCAGGCGGGCGTCCACTACCAGCGCCAGCTTGTCGATCTTTCCTTCGGTGGCACCGGACAACTGGATCAGACGCGGAATCAGAGGGATGGGAATATTATCTACGCAGAAATAACCCAGATCTTCAAATGCCTTAAATACGGTATGTTTGCCCGAGCCGCTCAAGCCGGTGATGATCACGAGGTTCTTGAGTTTCATGTCTGTCCGTGGCCTGTCCCCAGTCGGAGTTAGCAGATTAGCAAGTAAGCAGATTAGCAGGTTGGCAGGTGGATGAGTAGTCCGTTGGACAGCTCGGGAAGTTGCCCCATTCGACAAACCTGCCAACTTGCTAACCTGCTAACCTTCCACTGAAGTGCGCCTTGTCTTCAACAGCTGAAGGCGGGCGGCGACTTCAACCAGGGTAGCGAGGTTTCGGCCGGGCGCTACCGGCATGCGGCGCAAGGGAACATGGATTCCTAAAATCTCCATGGTCTCCTGTTCGCACCCCGAACGATCGAATTCGGTTTCCGTGGACCAAGTCTCGAAACGAATCGCCAGTTCGATGTTTTTTTCTTCTCTCAGCACCGATATGCCGAAGAGCTCTTTTATATCGATGATGCCGAGACCGCGCAGCTCCATGTGAAAACGCAGGTTCTCCGGGCCCTTCCCCACCAGCCGGTCCGGGCCGTGGCGTACGATGCAGATCAAATCGTCACTTATCAGTCGATGCCCGCGAAAAATAAGGTCGAGCGCGCACTCACTTTTCCCCACACCGCTGTCTCCACATAAAAGTACTCCCATCCCGTAAATGTCCATCAGCACGCCATGCAGCGATATTTGAGGAGCCAGCGTCTGCTCCAGAAAGTCGGTCACTTCGGCGATGGCGACGGAGCTGGCTGCATCGGTCTGCAGCAAAGGAATGTTATTTCGTTCGCACAGTTCCTTCAGGTCGGACGGAGCTTCCAGGTCCTTTGTGATGACCATGCAGCAAATCGCGTGGGAACTGAGATTGATGAAGGCATTGCGGCGCGCGTCAACGTTCAGAGTTTCTAAGAAATGAATTTCCGTGCCTCCGATAAATTGCGCGCGTCCCGGTTTGATATAACCAGTGTATCCACTGAGCGCCAGCCCCAGTTTTTGTATACGTGTCGACAGGATCCTGTTTCCCAGTCCACCGCGCCCCGCGACCAGACGTAGCTCCATTCGTCTAAACGAATGCCGCAACAGCTCGTCAACAGAGACGGACCGTTCCGCATTAAAGAGGGACGGCATAAGAAGCTTATTTTAGTGTTGTGAAGCGGAAATGTGATGACAATTGTGAGGAGTGGCTGCTCTCCCGAAGAGTGCCGCACATCTGCGAAACCCGAAGGGTTTACCGAGTATAGCCGGCGGCAAAGCCCGCGTCTTTTGCGGGCGACGCCGCCGGTTGGCCATTCCCCAAGGAGGATCTGCCCTGTAAGGGCACAAGAACAAAAGGAGTATTAGCGGACCCGGGGTTTTGAAGGCGAGCTCGTCCTGATGCTGCAACGACACGGCGTTTCGTTACTCGCGCTTTCTGTGGAACTGCGGCTCTGCGACGCTTTCAGCGTCGGATGGTTTTACGGGGACCAGTCAACCGGCGGCGGCGCCCGCAAAAAACGCGGGCTTTGCCGCCGGCTATACTCTCTAAACCCTTCGGGTTTTCTTGTTGGCTTCTTCCATCTGTGTAGCCGCCCTGGAGAGGGATACCTCAGAGTGCTCCAAGGTGCGGGCGAATCCGAGCTAGCGCACTGTCTTCTCCAGCGTCTCCAATGACTGATAGTTAATGAGCTGTTTTTGCACAATGCCGTCGGCGCCCACCAAGAAGAGCGTGGGAAAGATTGAAACTTCGCCGTAAGCTTTCATCGTGTTTGCATCCAGGAGCAGGTTGGGGAAATTCAGTTGATGGCGGCGCGCATAGGCAGCACGGTCGGAGTTGGAGTAAGGCAAGTCCAAAACGCCGTCGGCGTTGAGACCGAGCACGGTGAATTTTTCCCCTCCGTACTTTCGCTGCAAAGCCACCAAATTAGCGCTGATCTGAACGCAAGGCGGACAATCAGTAAACCAGAAATAGAGCAAGACCCTTTGGCCGCGAAGCGAAGAAAGCGTAACAGGAGCGCCGTCAAAGGCGGCAAGCGCAAAATCCGGCGCGGCTCGCCCCTCGAGGCCGATTAATGACCGCTCCAGCTGAGCGGCGAACCTAGGGTTGGCCCGCAAAGCGGCCGGCTCTACCGATGTAATTTCGCCGCTGTTGGGATCCCGCCGGAAAAACTTCGGCACTCGCGGGTCTGCTTCCATAATCGTGAGCAGCAAGTCCGCCTCGCCGGTAATATTGAGGAGAAACTGGCGGGAGATATCCTGCAGCAAAGGCGGCTTCTTGCTTGCCTCGAAGCTCTGAACGATATAGACCGGGATTTTGAAAAAGAGATTGAAAAGCCGGTCCAACACCTTTCGCTCAGCCGGATCGGTGAATACCTCGTTGTACAAGCGAGACACCACCAACGGCTGGCCCGGGCGCAGCGCGCTTTTCAACCTGCGCAGCACGCTCTCTTCAATCTCAGGGGAGACAACCGGGCTGGACACGTTGGCAGCAGAAGTCTGCCGCCCTAAAGCCACTTCCGCCGGCGTTCCCGCCCGGGCACGGGCTTTAATCCCGGCCCCGCGGGCCGGCGACAGCGCTAAAAAGAGGCTCAGGGAGAGCGCCAGCTTCGATGCCCTCATGCACGGATCAGGCCTATGTTTCCATCCTTGCGCCGGTAAATCACACTGACACTTTTGGATTCGGCGTCTCGATAGACCACAAAACCGTTGCCGGAATCATTCAGGTTTAACAGCGCTTCCTCAATGGCCATCGGCTTTTTGGAAATAGTTTCTTCAATTACCGAGGGGACCGCGGCCAGGGCGATCGGTACTATCGACTTGCGCCGAACCGGGCCCGTCTTCCGCCGTTTTATCTCAACACGCCTTTTCTTGGTTTTGAGCGCCTGTTTCTCCAGCTTGTGCATCGCCCGAATGATGGAACCGTACATGTCAGTGGTCTCTTCCATCGTCGCCAACTGGACGGTCTTTGATTTAAGTATGATTTCGCAAAGGTGACGTTTTTTCTCGACCGTCAAAATGACATGCATGGAAACGTTATCTCCCAGCAGGCGCGGAATCTTATCAAGATGCTCCTGGACAAACGCGCGAAGGGAAGGCGTGATTTCGATGTGTCTGCCGGTGATCTCTACATTCATAAGGGACCCTTCCGCCCTCGCGAGCCCGGAACCTTCATCTGATCCCGATATTTCGCCACTGTCCGTCGCGTGATCTGGATCCCTTGACTGTTTAGCATGTTGGCGATTTTCTGATCACTGAGCGGCTTCTTGCCATTTTCGTCCTGGATGATTTGCTTGATCTTGTGCTTTACGTGGACGATGCTGAGGTTGTCCCCCTCCGAGCTTTCCACACCCACGGTGAAGAAGCTGCGCAGTTCCATCACTCCCTGCGGGGTGTAGACGTACTTGTTGGTGACAGCCCGACTGATGGTGGAAGAGTGAACCCCCAATTCGTCGGCCACATCTTTGATCAGCATCGGTTTCAGATGCGTAATGCCCTGGTCAAGAAAATCACGCTGCCGGCTTACGATGGAGGAACAAACTCGATAAATCGTATGTTTGCGCTGGCTCACGCTCTTCAGCAGCTCCTGTGCGCTGCGCCACTTTTCCTTGATGTAATTCTTGCTCTCTTTGGGCAGATTGTTCATTTTCAACAGATCTCGATAGGCAGCGCTCAAGCGCAACTTGGGGAGGCCGTCCTCATTCATCTCGATTTCATACTCCACCAGGTCTCTTCCGCAAATGGGGGATGAATCCGTCCAACTGTCGTCCTTGGGTTTGACTTTGACCGGACACTGGCCCGGCGTTGATGAGCGAAATTCGGGGTGCTCGAGGCAACTAAAAATGCCTTCGGTCTTGTAAATGTAAATGTCGGGCTGAATATATCTCGGTTTCTCGGAGGCGTATTTCTGTCCCGGCTTGGGCGATAATTTTCGAAGTGTCACCAGGGCCTGCTCGATCTCTTCCGGTTCGCACTTCAGCTCTTTGGCGATCTCTTTGTATTTGTGCATCTGAATCAGCGGCAGGCAACTGGTGGCCAGCTTTTCCAGGAGCGTATCCCGCCCAAAGAGATTTTGGATCTGTACGATCAGACATTCCTGCAGATTACGACTGCCTACTCCGAGCGGATCGAGCTGCATCACTAGTTTTTGGGCCTCTTCGACTTCCGCCAGCGAAGATCCGGTGGCTTCCCCTGCTTCCTCCAGCGAAACCAGTAAATATCCATCTTCGTTCAGGTTGCCCGACAGATAGCGGCTAATGTCTCGAATCTTATCGGGAGCCTCGGACAGGTTGATCTGCCATTCCAGATGATCGTAAAGCGAAGGAGGGCGCACCAAGAAAGTCTCAAAGGAGGGCCGATCATCGTCGAAGTACTCCCTGCTTTCGAAACCGACGCTGGTCTGATCGCCAAAGTAGTATTCAATTTCCCTAATGGTTTCATCCGTGGTCTGAAACTCATCCGGGGGCGGCGTTTCTTCCTCCCGGCCATCGCCCCGGGCAGCCAGTGACTGCCCATCAGCGTCCGATTCAAAAGAGTCGGGGCCTTCTTTATCCGCGCTGCTTTCCGCTTCCTCCTCCAGCGCCGGATTCTCCAGAAGCTCCTCATTCAACATTTCCGACAACTCCAGCCGCGAAAGGGTCAGCAGCTCGATCTTCTGCAGTAATGAGGGGGTCATCGCCAGCCGCTGACTCAGCTGGACACTCAAGGAAGGTTTCAGGCTATTTCTTCGAACAACCATCAATCAATTCAACCTGAAGTTTTCACCCAGATAGACTCTCCGTACTTCGAGGTCTGATGATAGCACGGAGGGTGTGCCCGTCTTAAAAATATTACCCTCTTTAATGATGTACGCGCGATCGGTAATCTTCAAGGTCTCCCGCACGTTATGGTCCGTGATCAGAACTCCAATTTTGCGATCCCTCAAATGGGTCACCACACGCTGGATGTCCAACACCGCCAGAGGATCAATCCCAGCAAAGGGCTCGTCTAACAGAATAAATGACGGTTTGATTACCAGCGAGCGAGCAATTTCCAGCCGACGACGCTCACCCCCTGACAAAGTGTAGGCCCGATGCTTGCGCAAATGAGCGACGCCGAACTCCTCCAGAAGATCATTTACTCTCTGGTCCTGTTCACCCGGCGACAGCTCCAGCGTTTCAGTAATAGCATACAGGTTTTCTTCCACACTCAACTTTCGAAATACCGAAGGTTCCTGAGGCAAATAACTGACTCCTTTACGCGCGCGAAGAAACATGGGCAATTGAGTAATATCGTCGCCGTTCAAGATCACCCTCCCGGAATCGGGAGGGGTCAGGCCCACGATCATATAAAAAGTAGTGGTCTTCCCCGCGCCGTTGGGACCCAGCAGTCCGACAATTTCTCCATCACGGATCTCAATATGGATATTGTTGACAACTCTGCGTCCTTTGTAGCTTTTACAAAGGCCCTCGCTCGCCAGTAAGCTCATCCTACGCTTCAATATGCATCTGCGACTGCTTTGGACACGAAGAAATTGCCACTACGATTGTATCCTTGCCGCCCTCCCCGTCTGGCCATTGGCCAACCAGCGCCTTAGTCCTATAGTCGTTAAATAATCGAAGCCCGAGACCTACCGCTAACTCCTTTATTATTACTGGTTTAGCTTTCAATTAGAATCCTATCATCGCCAATGAAAAACGTCAACCGCCGCCCGCGCGTCTTTCCCCGCGCATCTACAATCTGCGCCTGGTTACCCGTCAGAGTGATACGATTTTCGGCGAACTCATATTCGGCTTCATTTCCTGTCCCGGTACGGTTTGGCTGTTGAATGACAACACTCTGCTGAGCGATCGCCTTTTGGATTTGATTATTCTTGTCGAAGTAAAGATCGAGGGTTTTCGACGAGACCGTCCCATCGTCCGTGACCATGCGCACGCCACCGGAATACTTCGCCACCCGAGAATCACGGTCATAAGCAAGCTGGGGAGCCAAGGCAGTGATCTTTTTGAGCTGCCCTTTTGACTCGCGGTAAAAAACGGTGTTCACGTTACCGGTCGCCAGCAGACCCGTGTCAGAACGAAAAACCATCCGGTTCGCGAAAATGAAATCAGTCTTCTGGTGGGCCTTGACCTTCCCCGTATAAATGGCCTCATTTTGAACGAGTTGTAGGTCCTGGGACTCAATGAAAACCGGCTCATTTTCCTTGAAAGACGGAAGTGAAGAGCCGGTGGAGTCCTTCTTCGTTACCTCGCTCTTCACGTCTCCATGCGCAGCCAGCTTGTTCTCTTTCTCGTAAACCAGAAATCGCAGCGCGCTGGTGCGGGCATCAGCTCGAACCAAGGTGGGGTTCTGCTTCTGTCTGGGGATGGTGATCACCCCGTTCTCATAGACCGCAGTCTCGCCGGCTAGCGCGTTTTCCCCATCCTCGTAACGGAAATTGGGCCACTGCTTGAGCCACGTGATCTTGCCGTCCGCGATCTTCGACTCGAGAAAATCGCTGTACGTCTGCCGCCTGGCTTTAGCTTCTTGCTGAGTCAAGACTACTTTTTGTTCGGCGGATAGCGCCGTCAGGTTTCCCAATGCGTCGAAATCACCGGCAACTGTGGCCGCAGTCACCGTTCTCGTACTGTTATCGGCGAGATTTCTTATCAGCGCTCGCGCAGTCCCAGTCCCGACGGCGCGCTTGAATTTACCACCCGGCCCCAGGAATCCGTCCAGACGATCTCCCGAGAGCTGGCTCTCGGTCTTGCGGTCCGGAGCAATTCGGTTCAGTGTCGCCGAGCCGATGGCTTCCACCTTTTCAGCCTCGCCGGCGGGAGTGAACCCAATTGTCAAAACCTGGGATTGCATCCTTACGCCGCGCGCTTCATCCAGCAGCCGGGCTTGTTCAGAAAATGTCGCGGTCGAGAGTTTTCCGGCCACGAAATTTCCGCGCGCAACCGCAGACTGAACTTGAGGTCCGGCGGGCAGTTCGGAAAACCGCACATTCTCCCTCGAGTTTAGTTCGTTGATGCTTCCGCTTTCATCAAAAGAACCTTGTATGCGTGCGGCCTCCAAACTCCGGCCTCTTTCGGCTCTTCGAATTTCGATCCGGACCGGCCGCTGACCTGCTGTCGCATCAAAGGAGGTGGCCCGACCGTTGGCTACCGGAAGCGTAATGATCGAAGCTGCCAGCGTTTGGGTTTCGGCCGGCTTGACGCTCTCGACCACAGCGTTCTCTCGCGCTACCACTTGCATCAATTGATGGCCTTCAAAGTCATAAGCAAGGTCCACCACGCCGGCCCGCAACGTCTCACTGGATTTTTTGCAAAACACATTCCCTCGGAGGAAGACCTGGTTCTTCGCGATCAGCAGCAACGCCTGGTCTGACCGTACATAACTTTCAACCTGCTCCCCGTTCTTTACAAACAACTCCACGCCCTGCTGCATTTCCAGTTCCCGGTCTCTGATCTTGTAGTAGAGTTGCGATCCCTTGCCGGTATATTTTCCCGATTCAAAAAAGTAGCCATTCAATATTTCCGCCTGCTGGGCGTTCATGTCTACTTTTAGATGATCCGTTCTGACCGTGATGCCGTTGGCAAGATGCAATTCCACTCTCTGGTCGAACTCAGCTAGCTTTTGCTGTTTCTGGTAACTTGCCCGTCCGCTCCTGACGGAATCGGTTACTTTGCCGTCGTCACCGTATTTGTAAAGCTCCACTCCCTCCAGGATGTTCGTTCCCTGCCTGACCTCGATGCTTCGATTTGCGATCACCGTGAATACCGGCTTGCCGTTGCGGCTTTCCGTATAGTTGAAGCCTTTGGCGAGGCTGATGATGTCTTTGGCCACCTTCTCCGGCTTGGTCAGGTAAAGATATTCCTGATAAGCGCGGCGAAGATAACTGCCGGCGACAATGCCAGCGATTAAGAGGAACAACAGGGCCAGTCCGATTTTCAAATTGCGGTTATAGCGCATACGTCATCAGTCATCGGTCATCGTTCATCGCTGTTTTACCCGGGATCATTCACAGACGTTCACCACAAAGGCACGGAGACCGCAAAGATGGCACGGAGAATAGGCTGAAGCTTGGGGTATGAAGACTGCCAAAGCTGTAACAACTTCGTAAATTCTGTTTTTCCCGTTGACCGATGGCTAATGACTAAATAACCAATGACGCTTTTGGTTGCGGGGCTGCTGTCAGATCTCGGCGCTTCATTCCGCAATCCGCATTCCGCAATCGCATCTCGGCGCTTCATTCCGCATTTCGCAATCCGCATTCCGCATTCCGCAATCGCATCTCGGCGCTTCATTCCGCATTCCGCAATCCGCATTCCGCAATCCGCATTCCGCAATCGCAACTCGGCGCTTCATTCCGCATTCCGCAATCCGCATTCCGCAATCGAAAGATCCCGGATTCGCGCAACCAGGCCTCGTTCGCCTCTGAATTCATTCATCTCCAACTGGTAAAGGGCATGCAGGCTTCTCAGTGGCTTAAGCATCTCCAGTTTGTCAATCTGATTCCACCAAACAGCTTCCGAGCACAATCCCGATTCCAGTCTCCACTTGATGTGCTTTTCCTTAAGCACAAACGGGCCGGCCCTTACTGCGATTTCATCGTCGCGAAAGATCGGAACGGGATTCCCAAAACCAAATGGCTCCAGCCGTGAGATCTCCTCCCACACCCCGAAATTTAAATTATGCAGCGGCAGGATTGCATCCACGGAAATCGAAGGCGACGGAGGCTCGAGGAACAGTCCACGGGCGTACTGGTTCAGTTGCCGGCGCAGCTCCGGCAGGAGTGCAGCGTCCAGCGTGAAGCCGGCCGCATTGCGATGACCGCCGTATTTTTCAAAAAGCGTTCTGCATGCCTCCAGCGCCTCTAACAAATGAAAGTCTCCAAAACTTCGCCCCGAACCGGTGGCAACGGCATCCTCTATGGATGCTATCAGGACGGGACGGCCGTATGCTTCCATCACTCGTGAAGCGACAATGCCAATCACTCCGCGATGCCAGCACCGGTCCCACAGAACAATCACGTGCTGGGAGAAAGCCTCGGGTTCCTGTTGAAACTTCTGCTCTATCGATTTGAGAATTTGTCCCTGTTCCTCCTGCCGCAACAGATTTTTATCGGCCAGCCGGGCTGCTATGGAACGTGCTTCCACTTCCTCCAGTGAATCAAACAGTCGCACCGCATCCGCCGTGTCTCCCATGCGGCCCACCGCATTAATTCGCGGGGCAATTCGAAATCCGACCGCCGAATAGTCGATCTGCCTTCCCAACATGCCGGCAGATTCCAACAGCGCCTTCAGGCCGTAATTGCGCGGCGATTTGAGGCCCTCCAGGCCGATCTTTACGAAGACTCGATTCTCGCCCAGCAAGGGAACGATGTCGGCGATGGTTCCGATGGAAACAATTTTGAGAAAGCTGGGAATCAATCTTTCGCGGCCCGACCGCTCCAACAGCGCCTGAACCAGCTTGAAGGCCACGCCCACTCCGGCCAGATTTTTATCAGGATAGGCGCAGTCTTTGCGGTTGGGATTGAGGACTTCGTAAGCGGGCGGGAGTTCTTTTTCGGGCAGGTGATGGTCGGTAATCACCAGGTCAATGTTGCGTGCACGGGCGGCCCGAGCCGCGTCGTCCGCACGAATACCGCTGTCGACGCTGATGATCAACTTTACGCCCTCCCCAGCAGCTTGCTCCATTCGCTCCGGCCGCAGCCCGTAGCCCTCTGTCAATCGCTCCGGCACGTGATACTGAACATTGGCGCCGGCCATCTCCAGGAATTTTTTCAAGATCACCACCGAGGTGATGCCGTCTACGTCGTAATCGCCATAGATCAGGATTTTCTCAGCGCCGGCGATCGCCCGTTCCACGCGCTCCACCACCCGCGCCATTCCGGTGAGCAAAAACGGATCGTGGAGCTGTACCAGAGACGGCGATAAGAATCGGGCGGCTTCATCAGGATGCCGAAGCCCGCGATTGATGAGCAGGCAGGCCAGCAGCGGCGAGATATTCAAGTCCTTGGAGAGACCTGCTACCGCTGAAGCGTCAGGGGTGTGCAGATTCCAAACATATTTCGGCATGGATTCAAGATATAAACTTCGGCCCGGATTATTTGCCAATTTACCGCCACTACAGTATGCCTGAACATCGGTCAGCGCATCTCTACAAAGATCGGGTTAGAAAGCAGCTCCTGGTAGAGACCAAATACGACGCGCAATCGATAGTAATACTTCCCGGGTCCTAATGTCTCCGTTCGATTCAGGCGCATTGGCAGTTGAGAGTCAATCAGATCGATCCGTTCTCCATTGCGAATCAGTTCCAGATGCGCCGGCCTCTGAAGCTTTGGCAAGCTAGCACTTGCTGCAGCATGATTGGCCGATTCGCTGTCGCGCGTGCCACTTGACTGAGCAAAGTCCCTCACTTGAGATCTCCAGTCAACGACCGCGCTGACAGTAACCGACGCTGCGATTTGCATCGTTTCACCTGCAACCGCTGTCCGATCGTCTGATTTTAGCGTGAAGTCGCGCAGCGTAACTTCTTCACCTTCAACCGGCTGAAAAATGGCGTAACCGCGGCCCCTCCGAAGCGCATCGAGAACGGATGCCTGGTCCTTCCTTTTCGCCCACAGGACGGTTTGCCCCCGGATCAAGTCGTACCACCCTCCCTTGGGCCTAAAATCATGGAAATCAATGCCGGTGATCACCGACGGCCAGGACCTGCGCCCACCCTGGAGATAATCGATCAGCACGCGATCCCACACATTGCCCGGTTCAGTGACCCGGAAATCGCCGCCATAGACCCCCTCGAAGCCGGTGTACTGATCCATGAGCCAAAGATCCTCCGGGTGGGGGGCGCTGACCATTGTGGATCCGCCCATCTTGATATCCGCGACGCGGGCTTCCGGATAACTCAAAAACGTCAGACCCGCACGCCTGCGCACAAAGTCGATCAGGTGCTGAGAGGCGTGTATGTCACCTTTTCCGGAATAGGGATCAGACAGTCTCCCGAAAGGATAATCATTGTATGCCCACGCTCCACCGACGAGCAGCAACACCAGGCCAAGCAACCAAAAACGCCGCTGCTTTCGAAGCGAGAAGTAAGTGAGCCTGACCTCTCTAACTCGCTTTACAAAGAGCAGGATCGCACCGCAAATAATCATCGCCCCCGGCCCGATGGTAGAGCCCCAATCCCGCTGCGTGTTGGCCCAGGTCTCGTTTTCAATCACGGGAAGATTTCGAATCACTTCCGGATCATAGAGGCCGAAAATCAAGATGTGCCGGTCAAAATCAAACAGCCTAAGGCCGTCAAAGAGATCGCCCTGCCAGTAGTAATAGGGGGCCACCTCCAAGCCCGGAATCAAGACTACATCCTCAAATTGGCGCTGAGCACGCTGCAGGCTGGTAAGGTAGTTTTGGACTCCGTGATCTATGACGGCGCGGCGCGAGGCCCAATACGAGATCAGTTTTTTCCAGGGTCCCACGCCGTAACGAACTCTGGTGAGCAATGAATCGGTGATGCCAAGAACGTCAATTTGATGCTGGTGGCCGTATGCCGCCAGTTCAGAAATCTCTAAGTTTCCGTTGCTGAAACGGGAATGGATATGGAGGGCGGCGACAAGCGGCCGGTACCCCTGTTTGAGCTCCTCCGCCTGTGGGATAGCATTAGAACGCGAATCCGGAACGGCCGCCTGGGCGAGTAAACACCCAATTCCCCCTGCGCTAATCCCCAGGACCGCCAGCATTCGGATTAGCGCCAGCCTGTTTTGAAAACGTTTAATTTTGTCCAAGCAACCAGTTTTAGCCATTGAATCTTAGACGGACCATTACGCCGGCGTAAACGCCGACTGGCCTGGCGAGAAAGGCCGTTGAAACGGCCTCGAGGCTGATGGTTGCGCTCGCGCTTTGCACCCCGGCCTCGGAAGGGCCGGGGCTGAGACCCTTCGGGAAAGGCCGCTGGAAGCGGCTTGGAGACGGCCCACCGGCCGTCTCTCCAAAATGTCCAAACCCGAGAGCGCGCCTGCGGCGCGCTCCAGACACGAAATCAACTGTCTTTTAAGATGGTCGCACTGTTGAAATTGGAAATTCAGGACTGGATTCACTGCTTAAACTTCTGCTCATCTCGCACTCCGGTAGCCCGCCGTGCCGGATTTGTTTCCGGAGGCTGGGCATTCTCTTCCGAGTCGCGCGACTGGAAATAGCGAAACTCTCGCTCCATCATTTGCCGCTCTCTGCCGAATACATTCAACTCCTTAGCGACAAAACCTCCCAGCACCCCAATGATAATCACAATCACCGCGGCATATTGGTCCAGTAATACGGTAAAGCAGAATCCTATGATTCCAAGAATGATGGTCATGGCGTAGAGAATCCAAACTGCCTGCCTCTGTGTCAAACCCGCTCTCAAAAGCTGATGATGAATGTGCTGGGAGTCCGCTTGCTGAAGCTTCGCATTAGACAGATAGCGGCGAATGAGCGCCGTGATGGAGTCGAAGATGGGGATACCAAAAACAATCAGCGGGATGAACAGCGCCGTCAGCGTGTAACTTTTCTGGCCTCCCTGGATGGAAAGGCAAGCAAGCAGGAATCCAAGAGAGGTGGCGCCGCTGTCCCCCAGAAACACCTGCGCCGGATGCCGATTGAACTTCAAAAACGCGAGATTTGCTCCCGCTATGGTAACGTAAAAATAAGTCACCACGCCTGCGCCCTGCTTCATCGAAATCAAAAACAGCGCCACAGAGGCAAACAGAGCGATACCGGTCGCCAACCCGTCCAGTCCGTCGACCAGGTTCATCGCATTGGTAAGGCCGATAATCCAGAGAATACTGAGGGGGATGGCCAGGGCGCCCAGTTCGAAATAGTTTCTCATCACCTCGGCCAGAGGATTAGATGCGAGCTGAAACTTGATGCCCAGACTGACAGCGATCCCGGCGGCGATAAGCTGCACCGCCAGCTTTGCCAGCGGCGGGGCATTTCGGACATCATCATAAATCCCCAGTCCAAGAATAACGATGGAGCCAAAAACCATTCCGGCGACTGTAGGCAACTCGGCGCGAAGATATCGGTTGAGAGCGAATCCGACCAAAATGCTGAGCCATATTGCCGTGGATATCGCCAATCCGCCCAGCCTCGGGACCGGACCTGTGTGGATCTTGCGCTCTTCCGGATAGTCAAGGGCCCCGATCCTTTGGGCCAGCCTGACACTTGAGGGCACCAGAATCAGAACAAGGGCGAAAGGAAGCAGGAACAGGAGCCCGTAAATCTTGATTTGTTCGGGAAAATTCACATCGTTAATATAAACGAGAGGAACGGAAAGATACCAGCCCCGCGTTTTCTAAGGCACTAAAGTGGGGGCCGAGGTCGAAGCGCAGCGGAGCCTTGGGATTGCGAAAACAGTATTAGAACTAACTGTCAGCTTGTCCAGCTTGGCGGGAAGAGCCTGCAGTTCGGACATTTTCAGCCTCCGCTGTTAAAAATCAATTTGATTGTAGGGGCGGCCCTGCGTGGCCGCCCGGACCCCGCGCCTCATTGGAGAACGGGCGACCACACAGGGTCGCCCGTACAGATCAAATCAATTTCTTCACACGTTCTGGCGGGCGCGGTTCTGATTTTTTCTCACGTTGTTGCCCCAGCGGAGGCTAGAGAGGCGCGCTTAACCCGCTTGATTCGCTTTCAGTTCCCGCGCCTGGTTGTAGAACTGGTGAATCCGCTCCACCATATAGACTGATGAGAACTCCGGCCTGAAGCCGATGCGCGCTCCGGCGGCCAGCTTGGCCCGCAAATCTGGCTTTGAAATCACCTCCAACAGCGCGACTTTCAACGCGTGAGGGCTTCCCGGCTGCACCAGAAGTCCGTTCTCCCCATGCCTGATCAGGTCCGGGATGCCTCCGACATTGCTTGCGATCACCGGTTTTCCAGCGGCCATGCCCTCTAAAACTACCCGCCCCATCCCCTCAAACAGGCTGGGCAAAACGGTGACGTCCGTAGCCGCCGTTACCTCAGCGACGTTGCTGTGAAAGCCAGTGAAGATCACCGAGCTTTCCAACCCCAGCTTTGCCACTTGTTTTCGCAGCGCAGATTCCAGATAGCCCTCTCCCACGACCAGCAGCAGCGGCGGGGGAGTTGTCAGGCTCTCTAGAAGTTCCTTCCACGCGAGAAAAAGTATGTCGTGTCCCTTCCCTTCCCACAGCTTGGAAATCATTCCCACCACCAGCCTCTCGGGCGGAATTCCCAAACCGCGCCGGAATTCAGCGCCGCCAGTCGATTGGAATGACTCGACGTCGATGCCGCTGTAAATCACAGCTTTTGGAACGTCGCGTCCAATCTCCTCGCGCTCCGCCCAGTCAAGTAGAGGTTTTGAGATAAAGATCATGCCGTCACACCATTTTGCGGCCCGTCTTTCCAGATTTCGGAACAACGCGCGCCGGACAGCAGATTCTGCGTCGTGAAAGGCAAATCCATGTACGGTGTGGATCACGACGGGAACTTGTGCCCGGCGTGCCGCCAACCGGCCGACGAACCCCGCTTTCGAATTGTGTGTGTGTACCAGGTCGAAGTGATGGCGCCGCATCAGGCGCTTTAGAGCTAGGACAGCGCCGAGATCTTGTGCTGGAACAATCTCTTTCGTTAGTTGAGAAATCAAGTGCGCTTCCATTCCTTCGTCCCGTACTGCCTCGGTCAAGCGGCCACCGGAAGCACAGGCAATGGAGACGCGATGCCCGCGATCGCGGGAGCCTTTCATCGTCAACAGCGTATTAATACCCGAACCGCTTATAATAGGCAGCGTGTGGACGTGCAGAATAGACAATGGCTTGGTGCTGGAGTCGTCGTGATTCATCCGTCTGTACATCGAATATAACGGTTATGGAATTCCTCCTCCAATGAAAACCTGTACTGCATGATTCTGGCCGCCAATCCGCTGGCCCAGTACCGGGCTCATAAGGATGAAATCGATGCTGCCGTGCGGCGTGTGCTCGAAAAGGGTTGGTACATACTGGGCGACGAAGTCCAACGTTTTGAAGCGGAGTTTGCCGCCTACGCCGGTGTGGCCCACGCCATCGGTGTCGGGAGCGGCACTGAGGCCCTGCACCTGGCAATAGCCGCATGCGGTATTGGTCCCGGCGACGAAGTCATCTCAGTTTCGCACACATCAGTTGCCACCATAGCAGCGATCGAACTGGCGGGCGCGACTCCGGTGCTGGTTGACATCGAACCGAATTACTACACACTGGATCCGGGGAAGCTGCAAGGGGCGATCAGCGAGCGCACCAGGGCTGTCATCCCTGTTCATTTGTATGGCCATCCGGCTGACCTCGATCCAATCTTGGAAATCGCCCGGCGGCACGGCCTTCGTGTCATTGAAGACTGCGCGCAGGCCCACGGAGCCAGGTATCGGGACAGGCGCGTAGGCGCCTGGGGCGACATTGCCTGCTTCAGTTTTTATCCGACAAAGAATCTGGGAGCGCTGGGCGATGGCGGAATGGTTATTACAGACGACGGTGAATTAGCCGATCGGCTGCGGCTGCTTCGCCAATACGGATGGGTGGAGCGGCATGTGAGCCAGGTAGCCGGATGGAATTCCAGATTGGACGAGATTCAGGCTTCAGTCCTGCAGGTCAAGCTGCGCCACCTGGACAATGATAACAGCCAACGCCGCAGCTTGGCGGCGAAGTATACTAATGCTCTTTGCAACGCAGCAGTGAGCATGCCTCAAACTCGCCCGGGTTCTACTCATGTATACCATCAGTTTGTAGTCCGCTGCGCGCGGCGCGATTCGCTGCGGGAGTTCCTCGAGAAAACGGGTGTCCAGGCTCTTATCCATTATCCAGTGCCTCTTCATCTGCAGCCCGCTTACCGTGGACGGATTTCTGTTTCTGGATCCCTGTCAGAAACGGAACGGGCGGCGATTGAGGTCCTTTCGCTGCCTCTTTATCCTGAACTGAGCCAGCAGGAGATGGAGACGGTGGTTGAGGCGGTACACGCCTTCCAGTAAGATTAACGGGCCTGGATCCTGCTTCAATGCGATTTTTGGGAGCTAAATGGAGATTCAACGTGATTGAAGGTGTTGTTCTCAAAAAGCTGGAAACTCACGTAGACGAGCGCGGATTTTTTCGTGAAATCATACGTGTAACGGACGATTTCTTCGCAGAGGGCTTCGGCCAGTGGAGCCATTCGCAAATGTACACCGGCGCGGCAAAAGCGTGGCACATCCACAAACAGCAGATAGACTGGTGGTACGTTTGCTGCGGGGTTTTGAAAGTGGCGCTGCACGACACTCGCAGCCAGTCTCCCACTCGTGGCGAGACGATGGAGATATTTTTAGGGGATAATGAGCCGGCAGCCGTGTTGCGTATTCCGCCAGGAGTGGCGCACGGCTGCAAGTGCATCAGCGGCCCTGTCAATTTATTCTACGTCACCTCCAGCGTCTACAATCCCGATGATGAAGGCCGCATTCCGCACGACGACACCAAAATAGGCTACGACTGGACGAAAGGGCCGGCCATCAAGTGAAGTGGCAACTCGGTCATCGGCCATCGGTCATCGGTCACCGGTCATCGGATCGGTCATCGGTCATAGGTCATCGGTCCGGTCGTCGGTCATCGCTCATCAGTCATCGGTGAAAAAGCTCAGCAGGTCAGCAGTCAGCAAGTCAGTAACTGCCGGCCTTGTAACTTGTGGACCTGCTTACTTGCAGACCGTCGGTCCGATTACCGGTGACCGGTGACTGACAACGGATAACTGATGACCGATGACCGATGACTGATGACCGATGACGGATGGCCAGTGACTGATGACCGGTGACCGATGACTGATGACCGATGAGTGAGCCCCGATATTTAAGCGATTTGCTAAAATGCGCGTCTTGATGCTCGCCGATGTCTTTTTCCCGGATACTATCGGGGGCGCCGGCAGATGCGTGTACGATCTCGCCCGGTTTTTAATCGCCAGTGGGCACGAAATACAGGTCGTCACACGAAATACGAACGATTCCCTCCCTGAAACCGAAGTTGTGGATTCCATTCGAATCCGGCGCTTTAGCTGGAGGAAAGAAAAACCCTGGCGTTCCTACCGCTACGCGCGCTCCATGATCACCGATATACTGCAAAGTGACAGCGTAGACGTGATTCACGGCTTTCAGCCGTTGATCTGCAGTTCCGTGGCGCGGCGATTACGTCAGCATCCCTGTGTTTATACTTATTACTCTCCATGGGCAGAGGAGTATCTGATCAAAAGCCGTGCAAAAGATTTCTTTCGCCGGCTGGTCGCGGCGCGCATGCGAGCTATTGAAAGGAGAGTGTTGTGCAGCGCGCGAAAGATCGTCGTGCTGAGCGGTTTTGCCGAAAGACTGCTGCGCCGCGATCATCCCCGAACTCCGCAGATCCATGTTGTTCCGGCGGGAGTAGACCTGGATCGATTTCGACCGACTGATGCAGCCGAGCGCGCATACGTCCGGCGAAAATGGGACATTGACGAAAACGCTAAGCTGCTGTTGACGGTACGCAATCTGGTCCCCAGGATGGGGTTGAAATACCTACTTAAGGCGCTGGCTCTGCTTCGAGATAAAGGAACCAGGTTCGTTCAACTGATAGGCGGCGACGGACCGTTGCGCTCCGAATTGGAGCAGCTTTCTCGTTCGCTCGGCTTGCAGCACCATGCGATCTTTGTGGGCCGAATCCAAGAAGAGGAAATGGCGGCTTATTATTCGGCCTCCGATCTTTTTGTCCTGCCCACAGTAGAACTGGAATGCTTTGGCCTCGTTGTCATTGAATCTCTGGCCTGCGAGACTCCGGTCTTGTCAACCCGGTGCGGCGGACCCGAAGAAATTCTGGGACCACTGGGTTCGTCCTTTCTATGCGCGCGTTACGATCCTCGGGCAATGGCTGAGGGCATCCAATCGCTTCTGAAGGAGCCCTTTCCCCGGGACGGCAGGCTACGTAATTACGTGCAGCGGCATTTCAACTGGAGTTCTATTGCGGGCCGGACCGAACAAATCTATGCTGAGGCACTGACTATCGGACTCACAGAGCGCAAACCTGATGGACGGAGAGTTTGAGGCACCGTACCACGGACGTAACGTCCTTCTAACCGGAGGTCTGGGCTTTATCGGTTCGAACCTCGCGCGCCGGCTAGCCGATCTGAATGCGTCGGTCGTTCTGGTCGACAATCTCATCCCGGAATATGGGGGCACCCTTTACAACATCCGCGGTCTTGAAGATCGCGTGCAGGTCAAGATCGTCGATGTGCGGGATGAACGGCGCATGGATGAGTTGGTAAAAGGCCGGGACTATTTGTTCAATCTTGCCGGACAGACGAGCCACCTCGATTCGATGCTTGACCCATACACGGACCTGGAGATCAACTGCCGGGCTCAACTCTCGATACTGGAAGCATGCAGGAAACACAACGCTGAAATTAAGATCGTCTTTGCCAGCACCCGGCAGATTTACGGCAAACCGGAAGTCCTGCCGGTCGATGAAAGACACCTGCTGCGCCCCACGGACGTAAACGGCATCAACAAGATGGCCGGCGAGTGGTATCACATTCTCTACAACAATGTTTACGGCATCCGAGGCTCGGCCCTGCGCCTCACAAACACCATTGGACCGCGCATGCGAGTCAAGGACGCACGCCAGACGTTCCTGGGAATGTGGATACGCCTCTTGCTGGAGGGCAAGCCCTTCGAAGTCTGGGACGGCCGCCAATTAAGAGATTTCACATTCGTCGATGACGCGGTAGACGCCTTCTTAGCGGCCGGCGCGAGTGAAAAGGCCAACGGCCAGGTCTTTAATATAGGCGGCAGTTCAGTAGTGAGCCTGAAAGAACTGGCCGATCTGCTTATTGAGGTCCACGGCGGGGGGCAATACGTTATGCGCTCTTTTCCGCCGGACAGACAACGGATTGACGTCGGCGATTATTACGCCAACTTCGATCTTATTCGCTCCACGTTAGGATGGCAGCCGAAGATTTCGCTGCGGCAGGCTTTAGCCCGAACACTTGACTATTATCGGGACAATTTGCAGCACTACCTGTGAAGAATTGGCCCGGGGCTCGCGGGCGTGTTGCCCAAGCCGGTTTGCGGATTCGCCGCGCCTGTCTGTAGGCGCGGTTCGTGAACCGCCCATCGGAGCATGCTGATTTCGCTGCAAGACGGGCGGCTCGCGAGCCGCCCCTACAGACGAATTTAATGATTACCTGAAAGAGCGGCCCGCAATTTTCTTACCGAAAAAACCAACAGCGCCACGCTCGCCGCGACGAACAGAACACACAGAATTTTCTCCAGCCGGGATCCCTGAGAGAAACCGGCGAACCACCACAAGTCGGGCGGTCGCTGCCTGAGCAGTTGCAGTTGGCTCCAGACCCTGCTGTATGGGATCTTTCCGTACATTGGGTTGGCGGCAATTCTCCCCTGGGTCAAAACGAACCCCCGATTGTGATCGGCCAGGACTCCAAATAGCTGCACTGCCAGACCTAGAAAAAACGTGCCGTAGAGGAAACGCCGGTGACGCCCTTTTTCGAAACACTCCTGCCAGACCGGGACACATGCGACGGTAAGCAGCGGCAGCGCCGGCAGCAGGAACCGCGGTCCCCAACTGATTTCTCCTGCCCAATTGGAGAACTTTGCATAAAAAGACAAGGGTAGAAACAAGCCAGCGGCAGCGGTGACTGCTGCTGCCGGGTGAAGTCGATACAGGCTCTGAAAGCCGAGCAACGAAACAACAAGCGGAGCGGCATACCAGATTAAGCCAGTTTGCAGGTTGAACAATTGTCCCAAGAAGCCCGTCAAGTACGGCGCGTTAAACGCGTCATAGCTAGCCTGAGTGCTGTCTGTCAGGTTGTAGCCGAAGTCAAACGGGTTGCCAAACCGCGCCACATTGCAAAAAATTTGGATCAAGATGAGTGGCAGAAATCCCAAAAAGATCAGCAGCAGAGAGCGCGCTTTTCTCCGCGAATTGGGCTGCGCACCGAGCCACCAATACAAGGGAATCAGCAAAGCATACATAAAGCAGTCATTTCGAGTCAGGATGATCCAGCCGGCGGCAATCCCCAAGAGTAAGGGGTAACGCGCCTCGTCTCGATACGACGCCCTGCGCGCGCAAAAAAGGCCCGCTGTCAGCAGCGCTGCAGTGAGCATGTGATTCATGAAAAATTTGGCATGGGCGAAGAAAAACGTCCCGAACGCCAGCGAACAGACAGCAGAGAATGCCGCTAAAGCCGGGTAGTCCAATTCCACAATCAGCCGGAAAAGCAGCGCCACCGCAATCGAGGCGACGATGGGGCAGAAGAAGGAGACCACGAGGCGCTGAATCGCCGGCAGGTTGCTTCCCCGCCAGACACGTCCCAGAAGGCGGGCTGCCGCGACCAAGGGTAAAACCGTCAGAGCTTGTCCGATTCCAGATTTGGCATAGAACCTGCCTCCTGAGCCGGTCTTCCCCATTGCAAGAAATGAGTTGGTGCCGGTGAACTGCCCCCGATAGTAAGCTTGCTCAGTGGTGGGAATCGCCGCCCAGTTACCCTCAAGAATTGAGGTCGCCACCAGGAAATGGAGTTCTTCGTCCACGTGATAGAAGTGCCCCCCATGAAACAAAGCAAAGACACTGAGTGCGAAGGTGCCGATCCAAAAAGTGGCTTTGCCGTAGAGCATTCCAAACGTGCCAGTAAAAAGTATGAAATCAAGAGGGCCGAAGGCGCCACACGGAGCCAAGCAATTCCCTGTCTTGCGCCCAATATTGCAAATATCGAGTGCCGCGCCTTCGGCGCTCCGGTTCTTTTTGAATCATGATCCCGGCCTTACCGCAGATTATTCACAAAGTTGTTGCTTTAAACGTGCGGATGCAGTTGCCGTCCCGCTTGGCGGGACGGCCCGAAAATAGCCCAGCACTTCAGTGCTGGGACTGAGGGTTAACGCCAATAACACCCATCCAAAGGAATCCCGTGGGGACGGCTGATTCAGGAGTCCCGTGGGGACGGCTGATTCAGTCGTCCCTACGGAACTCTTATCCAAACAGAGCCTCCGATTCCCAGCAGTAAACTGCTGGGCTGGCGCCGCGAAGTGGCGCTATTGCAGAGACGCCCCGTGGGGCGTCTCCTGCACGATGAAAGATTGTGCGGGAGACGGCGCACCGGCCGTCTCTCCAAAATGTCCAAACTCCAGTCCCAGCAGTAAACTGCTGGGCTATTATCACGCTGTCCCTAGGGGACGGCAGTCTCGTGAACTATCCTCAGTCGCAAAAAAAATTGCGAATAGTCCGGGCTCGACTAGCCTAATACGCCATCACTTCCCGATACACCGCCAACAATTGATCTCGATGAGCTTCCAAGCCAAAGTGTGAGCGCACATGCTCGTGAAGTCGCCGTGCTATTTGCATTCGCAGATCTGGGTGCCGCAACAGATCGATGGTCCGCCCCGCCAGAGCCTCCGTGTCATGCAGGGGCACCATCAGGTCGGAGAGCGAAGGAGACAGGACCTCTCTCACGACATCGATGTCACTGGTAATCAATGCCTTCCTGGCAGCGCCCGCTTCAATAATCACCCTCCCGAATCCTTCCGAGCTGGTAGGAAATAACACCAAATCCAGAGCATGATAGGCGCTCACTATGTCTTCTTGAAATCCTGCGAAAACAAACCGCTCTTCCAAGCCCATCAACCTGATCTGCGCTCGGAGCTGCTCTTGGAACCCAGGATAGCAGCCGTCTTCTGAACCAATGAAGACGAAACGAGTCTGCGGAACTTCATGCAAGATTCGCGGGGCTGCCAGGATCAGCCTCTGCTGGCCCTTGACTGGAGAAAGTCTTCCCACTACTCCGGCCAAATAATCCGGGCTCCCCGCCTGCCACTGCCTTCTTAGCTGTTGCGCTTTCGGTGAAACGGCCTGAAACAACGCCAAGTCAACCGCGTTGTAGACCACTTTTAACTTTTTTCTCCCCAGCACAACCGGAAAGCGCTGCCGTACCGCCTCAGAGATGCAGAGGATCGCATCCAACCGCAGCATCAAAAAATAATCGATCCAGCCGTCGGTTTCCGTTTTTCGGGCGCTCAAAATAGTAGGAATTCCCAACTTGTGGCCCAGCGCCTGTCCGTAGAGCGCAGCCCGAACGGAGTTGCAGTGAATCAGATTCGGACCATACCGGGACGCAATCTGCAGCCAGTCCGATCGGGGGCGCATCAGCGCCCACAAACCGGAGAGCCGGCGCATTGTTTCCATGTTAACAATCTGATACTGGATTTGGCGCGTCCGCAGATAACTCGCCAGCGGGCCGTCGCCGGGAATAAGCGCCAGGACGTTCCAGCCTTCCCTGCGAATCAGTTCCAGCGAGAGGCTAAAACTCACCTCTCCTCCTCCGAGAACCTGGTCGGTGCTGTAGATCGCAAGTAACCTCATTAAATTGGCGAATAATCTGCCGGCAATCGGAAGATGTCGCCGCCGGCTATTGTATTGTGCCCTCAGCGGACAGAATATGAGAAACTCTTCGAAAGAGTAAGTGTTGAAACACTGGTTCACTAATTGTAGCAAGCGAGCTCATACCGCCGGTACGGACCGGAGCAAGCCAGATTTGGGAATTGGACCGCCAGCCAACCGCAGGGTATTGTGCAGCTGCGGAGCCGCGGCCGGAAGGGCGCGGCGCGCCAGAATGCGCGGCCTCGCACTCCCGCTGTGCTCAAGCTGGCTAGATATTTTCACTTATGGCGTTCTGCGAATAACTTAGATTGACGCGCCGCGCCCTTCCGGTGAAGGCTCTGTGGGTGCATACAGTGGCGAGTGGGCAGCCGGACTCATCACGACGATTAAAGGTTGACCAATTTGTGAACCTGGTGCGCACCAATGAAACCTAGTTCCGTGGATAAAATTCGTTCATGAACATTCTGGGGATCTGGGGGTGGTCGGCCGACAGTCCTGGTCCAACACACGAGAGTGGCGCCTGCATCCTCTCTGATGGCAAGCTCCTTGCCGCGGTTAGCGAAGAGCGGCTTTCTCGCAAGAAAAATGACGGATCCTATCCCTTCAGGGCCATAAACGAAGTCCTGAAGATTACAGGATTGTCCGCAGCGGATCTGGACCTGGTGAGCCTTGCAGGTCTACCCCCCGTGCGGCGTAGCGCTAAAATGCTTGCGGCCCAGTGGAGACTGCTGCGAGAAACAGGAATCGTGCTCCCCAGACGCATCCTTTATGCCCTTCTTACCGCCAAGAAAATCAAGCGCGCGCTTCCCGATCAGTTTCGGCGCCTGCCGCGCGCTGAATGGGAGCACCACCAATGCCACGCTGCGACCGCATTTTTTACTTCTCCCTTTGATCGCGCAACTGTGATTACGCTGGATGGGATCGGAGACTCGGCAATTTGCGGCACTGTTTCTATCGGCGAGGGGGAGACGCTGCGCCTGATTCGCGAGTTTAACGGATATTACTCCCCTGGCATTTTGTATTCGTTTGTCACCAAGGCGTTTGGATTTCGGCCCGCTCGCCACGAAGGTAAACTTACCGGACTGGCCGCTTACGGCGACCCTACCGCCTGCTACGAGGATTTCAAGGTACTTCTCCAGTATGACCGCAATCAGCATCAGTTCTTCTCGCGCTTCATTCCCACACTTTTCGCACCCAACTCTCAGGATCTCTGGTCTCTGCCCCTGGTCAGCGATTTGATGGATCGGTTCGAAAGCAAGGATATTGCTGCCAGCCTGCAGCGCCTGCTGGAAGAAGAAGTGCTCAAGATGGTATCGGACGCTGTTTCTGACACCGGTATTTTCGACATAGCATTGGCGGGCGGCGTCTTTGCGAATGTGAAATTAAATCAACGCATTCGAGAAATGGAGGGCATTCGTAGTGTGTACGTACATCCTGGGATGGGCGATGAAGGGTTGATGGTAGGAGCTGCATATCTGGGCCAGAAATTGCTGGCACAGAGGCGCGATGTGCCTTTTAACAGAGAATTCCTCCAAACTGTCTACCTGGGACCTGATTTCGATGAACCAGAGATTATGTCTGCCCTGACGCGCCATGGATTGTGCGGAAGAAAGAGTGAAAACATCGAAGGCGAGATTGCGCGGTTTCTTGCCGGACACAAGATCGTGGGGCGTTTTTCCGGAAGAATGGAGTACGGGCCGCGCGCACTGGGAAACAGGACCATCCTGGCCGATCCAACGGACCGATCCATCAATGACTGGCTCAACAAACGCCTGAAACGCACTGAGTTTATGCCCTTCGCTCCCAGCATTCTGGAAGAAGACTGCAGCGGATATTTCAGGGGCTGGAACCGGGATCACGCGGCCGCGAGGTTTATGACCATGACCTACGACGTTTATCCTGAGATTCAGCCCACATGCCGGGCAGTAGTTCACGTAGACGGAACCGCCAGACCGCAGGTTGTGCGGCAACAGGACAATCCGAGCTACCACCGGTTGCTGACCGAATACAAGCGTCTCACCGGATTGCCGATTGTCGTGAATACGAGTTTCAACATTCACGAAGAACCAATTGTGTGCACTCCCGAAGACGCTATTCGTTCTTTTCTCTCGGGCTGCGTGGATGTGCTGGCCCTGGAGAACATCGTTGTCTCACAATGAAAGTCCTGATGCTAACCGGCAGCTATAGGCCCGAAGTGGGAGGCATAGCGGAAGTGATGTCAGGTTTTGCGGCGGCGCTGGTGCAGCGCGGGTTGCAAGTGAATGTTCTGGCTGCCACTCCGGGTGCGTCTCGCTTTTCCACCGCTTCTCTTCCCGTGACTGAATTCGAGCTGCCGGCGCGAGGATATTCGAAGAGGGTCCTGCAGTGCAGGAGAGCGGTATCGAGCCTTCTCCGGCAAAGCAGTTTTGACCGCGTAATCGCCAGCAGCTGGTCTCCTTTCGCGGTATCCATCCCAGGGCGGCTGAAGAGACGAACCCCGGCGCTGGATATTTTTTGCCACGGAATGGATCTCCTTGAGCCATCATCGTCGCTGCGCTACCGCATGCTGATGCGACGCACTTTGCAGCGCGCAGACAAAATTTTGGCGAACTCCCATTACACCGCGAAACTGGCACAGGCGATGGGTGCAAAGGACGGGGATGTGGTGGTGATGCACCCGGGGGTCGACTCCAAGACCTTCACTCCCGGAACATCGAATCCAACGCTGTTGGCCCGACACGAAATTCCTCCGAACGCTCCGGTGCTTCTCTCTGTAGGCAGGCTGGTCGAGCGCAAGGGGTTTGACATGGTGATTCGCGCCCTCCCTATGGTGCAGCGTGCTCATCCTTCTGTTGTTTACTTGATAGTGGGCGATGGACCCGACCGCGAAAGACTTTCGGACCTGGCCAAGAGCATGGGAGTGTCCCAGAACGTGCGTTTTACAGGCAATATACCAGCGGCAGAGCGAGTCGCCTACTATCAATTGGCGACACTCTTTGTCATGCCCAACCGATTGATTCCAGAGAATGGAGATGTCGAGGGTTTTGGTGTGGTTTTCCTGGAGGCGGCGGCCTGCGAATTGCCTTCAGTGGGCGGAGACTCAGGAGGCGTGCCGGACGCAATCCAAAATGGCGTCACTGGTTTTTTGGTAGACCCCTTAAACCCAAAAGATTGTGCCGAGAAGATCTCTCTCTTACTAGGAGACGAAGAAACACGCAAGAAGATGGGAAAAGTGGCTCGCGCAAGAGTTCGGACAGAGTTCAATTGGCCGGATCTGGTGACGGCGTATCTTTCTCAGCTGTCCTGACACTCCCAATGTTTGCTAATCTCGCGGCGCCTAAAATTACTTTGAACCGGCGCAGCTCAAAAAAAATTCTGCGATCTTGTTAGATTTTTCGCGCGCGCCCTCACGGGCGCGGTTCTGATTTTTTGACACGTTCTCACCCTTGATAGTGGATGGGAACAGGGTTTTCTATGAACAAGGCAACGATCGTCTTCGTTTTCATCCTGCTGTTATTATTGCCAGCCGCGGTTTGGCGATTCCTGGATCTGGAGCGCGATCCGCCTTTGATATCGGGGGAACTGGGATCGTGGATCGATCCCGGCTACTACCTTTACAATGCGCGCTCTCATTCTTTATTCGGCGAGTGGAGAGCCGAGGAAGGTCACAGCCTTTACATAGCGCCCGGCTATGCGTTCCTCGCGGCATTTTGGTTTCGAATATTCGGTGCTGGATACGCGCAAGCGGCGCTGCTCTCCATCCTGGCTGGCTGTGTGGTAATACTTGCTACTGCTTTTTGCGCGGAATCTGTTGCGTCAGAACATCAAATGGGCTTGCCCAAATACTGGCGCGCTTGCGCTGCGCTGGCTTCCCTGCTGTCCTCCTATGTGTTTTTTGCGCTGCAACGCGTGCCCAAGGCAGATATGGAATCCATTGCGCTCTGTTCCCTGACCGCGCTCGCCCTGGTCGGACTAGACAATGCTGATTCTAACGGAAGAAACTTTCGGTTGCTGGCAGCATCGGCCGGGTTTGGAATGGGGCTCGTCCCCTTTGTGAAACTGTCCTCAGGTCTTTTTTCATTGGCCGCTGCGGCGGCCTGGTGCGCCAGCTATCCGGTGCTTGGCTCCGAATGGAGGTCCAGATGGCGCCGTGCCACGCCCTACCTGTTGGGTGGACTGCTGATTTCTTCCTTAATTTGGATCGCTTGGGCTTTGTGGTTGTACCACTTGAACATGCTTGATCTGATGCTCCGCCGATCGTTCTTTATTTTCGGAACAGCTATTCCTTCGTTGGCAGAAGGTGCCCCCGGTCAGGAATTGCTCAACTACAGGAGGTTCCTGCTGGGAAGATTCTTGCAGTCGAACATTTTCTACCGCCATCCAGCGGAGACCATCCTGGGCACGGTTGCTGTTTTTCGTCTGCTGGTCGGGCGCCGCTGGAACTGGCCTTTATTTTTCGCGTGTGTGTGGCTCATGGTAGGGTTTGTATCGATGATGTTCATAATTGCGACGGTCCGTTACAGACTGTTATTCGTTCCACCGGCGATCGTGTTGGCGGCAAATCTATGGACGGAGCTGGCGGCGCGGAGAATGCCTCAGTTGGAACGACGCCACAACATTCTCATCGCCGCGGCATCCGCAGTGATTCTGGCTTATGTCATCGTATTCAGCCTCTCAATCCGAATTGGTACCGCAGAACGCTGGCTGTCGGGCTATTTCACATTCACTATGGTCGTTCTCCTGATCACTCCGGTAATTGCCGGGTTGATCTGGATGAGCCTGGAGCAATTGCCGCATCGTTGCGTCGCGTGGGCCTTGGCGCTGTTGATGATCTTTGTCTCTCTGCCTCAGTGGCGGATTGGCGAGCGGGCTTCCAGCCACCAGATACAGGAGGCCGCGCACTGGATCAGCACCAATCGTCCGGATGCCGTACTCGGTGGATGGTGGGGCTCTGAGCTGTCGCTTTGGACTTCATTGGATTGTTATTTAACATGGACTCCCGATGCTGTCAGGAGAGTGACGCTTATTGTCGGCGAGCCCGCGGATCTGCAGCGCGCGCCTCTTAAATCACAAGAGGTGGGACGCAAGATAATAAGCCCGCGCAGATTGGCGATTGTTTTCGCAGCCGTAGAAAGATAGGACACGGGAGCGCGGCAAAGCCGCAGCCTAATAAAAGCCGATCACGACGACGTTCACGAGCACGTCCATGTCTACGCAGACGAAAACACACTTGCTCACGATTCGACTAGCCGTAGTCGTGGACGTTGACGTGTTACCGGACCGTGAGATCTGGTTTTTTTGCCACATTCTCCTGGCGCATCGCCCCACACATCCTCCAAAACCCGAAGGGTTTACAGAGTATAGCCGGCGGCAAAGCCCGCGTCTTTTGGGGGCGCCGCCGCCGGTTGGCAATCTCCCCAAGAACGATCCGCCCTGAAAGGGCCCAAGAAATTTTTCGCAAATTTGGACTCAGGCCCCTTTAGTTCACCAGGAGGAAATGCATAAAGACAAAAGGAGCATCACAAGACTTTCAGTTTTGAAGACGAGCTCATCTGGTTGCTGCAGCGACATGGTGTTTCCTTCGACCTGCGCTATCTGTGGAGTTAAGGCTCTGCGACGCCTTCAGCGTCGGATGGTTTATGGGGTGCCAACCGGCGGCGTCGCCCGCAGCAAGCACGGGCTTTGCCGCCGGCTATACTCTGTAAACCTTTCGGGTTTCATCGCCGGCTTCTTACATCCTTGGCTGCGGGTTCACCGTTTGGTGCACGTGGCCGTGATCGACTTTTGTATTGGTTGTGACCCTGCCACTGTAGGCTCGTGAACGTGAACGTGGTCGGCTGTTCAGCGGCAAATCTTTGGCGAAAGCTCAAGATTTCACCAAATAGTAGTGGGGAGACCACGGATAAGCAAACGCCACTCTAGTACCACACCACCTTTGGTCCGGGAAATTGCACCCAATTACCTCAGGCCCCACGCGACATTCGCTGACCCGTGTTCCCTGCGTCTTCCGTGTCCCACTTACCGCTGAACTAGAGCGATCGCAACCGTTACCTTAATCGGGCGCAATTCATGGCGTTCCAGTTCCACGAGCTTTAAGGGGACGTCCCGCAGGCCTGACGGGGGGTCCACGACCAACGTCACTCGTCTCACCGCTGTGGGAGTCCAGAACAGATAAGCGTCCAGCTTGGTTCGGAGCGCGAGGTCTGCGCCGTGCACGCCCCCCAAGACAGCATTTGGGTACGCGCTAGCTAATCGCTCGGCAATATTGTGCTGCTCATGCGTGCGCCCTTGCTCGCCGTTCCACCATTGTGGCAGGGCCACCAAAACGGCCGCCAGAGCGAGAACTGAAGCAACGCCCTTTCCCGGAAGTCGTTCCAACGCGAGCCACACAGAGGTAGCGGCGATTAAACCGAGGAAGGAAACTGCCACATAGAATCTCGAGCCGGCAAAGGCATTGAGAAACCAAGGTAACCGAATGGAGAGGCAGTAGGTAGCCGTGTACCCGAGCACGATTCCAGCAGCAGCGCAAGAAGCGAAGGTCTTCAGAGTGTCGAGTCTTTCCAGCTTTCCCAGGGCCAGCTCGACCCACATCGAAGCCGCCAATACTATGGCCGGCGGAAGAAACAGCGTCCGAAAGCGAAGCGGCGCATACTCAATGATACTCAGCGAAAAGAAGCCCACAACCAGCCAGGTAAACGCAAGCAGCAGCGGCCAGTTCCTGCGCTTGAGAAAGAGAAAGCGGCACGCTGCCACTGTTGCGAGAACGGTCTCCACGGGCTGCCGATAAAACAAATTTGATTGAAGAAATCGCGAAATGACCAGTGCTTTGGCAAAACCGCCGCGCCCGGCAGCAGTCCTGGGACTGACCAAAGAGGGAGTGACCATTTCGAACACCCAACTAAACTCATGCGCCATCGCCCCGAACAGGCGCCACCGGACGAGCCACAAAATCCACGACACCCAAACCAGTGCCGAAATAGCGAGCCCTACCGCAAGAAAGGGAGTCGCTCGGCGCCAAATTCGTTTCCATTGGCTATCCAGGAGAAAATAGCTGACGCACCAAGCCATCAAGCAGGCTAAAGAGAAGAGTGCGGAATAAATTTTAACGAAAGGCGCCAGCCCGATGCCCAGCCCACTGATAATCACCGGGTACTTGAACCACCGCATTGAAACATCCGATTCAAATACATCCAGTCCCGCCAGAATGGCCGCCGATGTGGAACAGATAGCCACAGACTCCATGTCGGCCTTGGGCACGTGCTGGAGCGCAAACATAACGTAAGAGAGCAAGAGCGATGCTATCGCCGCACATCCAGCGCCGACCTTTGACAGCTGCGACCGGTCCCGGATCGCGGCCCAGGACCACAAACCGGTTGCCGCGATAATCAGAAAACCGGCCAGCGTCGAAAGCAGTACCGCCTGACGATATCCGGGGCCAAGAATTCGAAACCACAAGGTTGCCAGGAAAGTGTATCCTTGCGAAAAAAAAACGTCGCTTCCCTCCTCAAATCGCCATTCATGGAACAACACACGCGTTCGCGCGTTGTAAAGATAGTGTCCCGGGTCGATCCAGGAACCAGCCTCGCCGGTGACTGCGGGGGGATCGCGATCCAGATCTGCAAATCTCCAAAGCGCGGCCAGAATGAGAATTACCAACAGAGCGCCAGATGCGAAACGGTTCATTAATTTTCAGAGAATCAAGAATTCGAATGATTGATGTAAGAGACAGACAGATCGTACCCTTCTTCCCTCACTTATTCATAGCGAACTCTGTTCCAGTCTGACACCTGGGAAACAACAGTCTCCAGACGCCGAAGGCGTCATATAGAATAGCCGGGGGCAGAGCGCGTCTTTTGCGCGCCGCCCCCGGTTTTAGAAACCCCCCAACGCCATGCGCCCTGAACGGGTGCAACAGAAACCACTCAAATTGATCTCCGTAGAAAGAGGATGGACAAAAGGGTCCGCAACGGACCAGAGTCCTCACTGTAACAT
>DASXTB010000365.1:0-8225 GCA_036505615.1 Acidobacteriota bacterium | reverse complement strand
TTGCCTCTCTACATTTTGCCTCTCTGTCCGGCGCTTGCGTTGATGGTTGCTGGGGTCCTGGAGGCTGCCGAAAGCGGCCGGTTAACGAGGAAGGATTTCGCTTGGCTCAAGCGCGGCCGCTGGACTTTCAGTACGGTCGGGTCTTCAGTCGGAGCGACGCTGGTAATCGTACCCTGGTTTTTGCCCGCGGCAACTCGTTCGCCGATCAACTTCGGGTTGGCTGGGGCATGCGCTGCTTGCGGCTGCGTCGTACTGTTGATGACATTGCTGGCACTGATTGAACATCGAGCACGTCGCTATCGATCCACAATTGCAACTCTTGCCGGAGGTGTCCTCGCGCTGCAGCTTACTCTCATGTTCGCTGGCCTCCCGATAGCCGAACGCTTCAAGATCTCAAAGCCACTTGCTGAGGCAATCCGTGCCCGCACCGACGAGAGTGTGCCTGTTGCCGAGCACGATTACGGCGAGCCCAGTCTCGTTTTCTATCTCCGTGGCCGGGTTATCGAATCGCTGGAAGACAACTGTGCGGTAAGACGATGGGCTCATAAACCGTATCCTGGTGTGCTGGTGATCTCGCGCCAGGCGCTGGCGCGAATTGAAAAAGAGAGCGGCCCGCTCGGACTGGAGCCCCTTGGAAATGCCAGCGGGTTCAATTATTCAAAGGGACGGTGGATTGATCTGTTAGCCCTGGCGCGCGGCCTGCCGGGGGTTACTCCGCTCAGATAAAATTCACGGATTCGCTTCTTGGGAGCGCAGGTATCTTGCGTGCTGCTGTGCTCGCAACAGGAGTACGCTTGGAGCGTTCAACCTAAGAATAATACGGGTCAGTCGCGTTGATTCCATTGCGCGCCTCCTGCTAATCTGCAGCAACCCTATGGATTCACTCCGGTGGCCTTGGCTCTTTATCTTTGTCCTGTTGTTTGCAACTCTTGCGATCAATCTGTCCCATTCGCTGCATGGAACCGATGAATGTCGTGAGGCCGGCATTGCTCGCGAGATGGCCGATTCGAGTGACTTTGTGGTTCCGCGCCTCAACGGCAAACCTTTTCTGGAGAAGCCGCCGCTGTTTTATGCCGCCACAGCACTGTCAATTCGGCTTCTTGGCCCAAGCGAGACCGCGGCGCGGATTCCATCCTCGATCTTCGCTCTGTGCGCGGTCCTGGCGGTATTCGCTGCGGGCAAGCGATTCTCGGGAAGCTCCGCCGGCGGAGTTGTGGCCGCGATCGCTCTGGGAACGAGCCGCAGTTTCCAGGAAGCCGCGCACCACTGCGTCACCGATATCGCCGTAGCTGCGACCGTGTCCCTTGCCTTCTGGGCATTCGAGCGCATCGTCGCGACCGATCAATGGTTTCGGTGGGGTGTGCTCTTCTATACGGCGCTGGCGTTCGGTTTCCTTTCGAAGAATCTGTTTGGAGTAGCCATTCCGGGAATTGCGACGCTGGCATACGTGATTCTGGGGCGTGACGTCCGCTGCTTTCGCAGGATCGTGTTCAACCCTGGCATTTTTGTTTTCCTGACAGTAGGCGGATTCTGGGTGCGCGCTCTCTATCAGGCAGGCCAGCGGGAACCGCCCGGCGGCTTAGGTCTGGTTTTTCTACGTGAAACCCTCGTAGCCAACAACTTTGGGCGCTTCACCGGCGTCTTTGGTGGCCACACTTCGGCGCGGCCGTACGAAGTGATCGCCTGGCTGGCCGCGGCGCTCTTGCCATGGACACCGCTTGCCGTGCTAGCGGCAGTAGATGTGCTTCGGAAGGCATTTTCCAACAAGCCCCTTCAAGAACGGCGTTCCCAGTTGCTCCTCGTTGCCTGGATGATCGTGCCGGCGACGCTTATTGCGGCGTCCCAGTCGAAGCGTGCCTCCTATATGGTGGCCCTGATTGCGCCCTTTGCCACAGCCGTCGGCGCCTGGTGGCAGGAGACTTCCGCCAATCCGGCATGGCGCGCCCGGCGCCTGATAATAGCCTGTGCGGCCATTGCGGCGAGCAGCGCGCCGGCAGTGCTTGCCGCCCGCGATTATAGTGCCAGCGGGAAAATCACCGGCACAGCGCTATGCCTGCCGGTAGTGGCAATTTTTCTTCTTGCAGTGGCAGTGTGGACCGTTCGAACCGGAGGAGCTGAGAGACTGAGCCTTCTCACAGCGCTCGGCGCAGTGACGTTTTCTTGCGGCTGGTTGGATGGGGCGATAGTCGAGGCACGGGATCGGGTTGGCGAGGGCCCCTTCCACCGCGAGGTTTCCGGACTAGCTCACACGGGTGAGCTGGGAGCTGTTGGCTACGGCGAGCGCGAGTTCGGCTCGGCTTACTTTTACCTGGGCCGGACCATCACCGACCTTAACGGAAGAACGCCCGTTGACCTTGGCGACTTCCTTGACCGGCCCGGGACAGCGGGCATCCTGCTTGCTCACCGAAAGTCAGGCGACGTGGTCCCCACGGCAAAGGAGGCCATTCGATTTTATTTCGGCGAGCACCCGCCTCCAATGCTGATACGCGATGAGAGCTTCTCCGCGAAGCGCCGCCTTGTATTCATCGGCCGGGCCGAGCAGTGATATGCACGTTCTGCTTCTGGACACGGAGAAAACATGGGCCGGCGGTCAGCTACAGGTGCAACTGCTCCTGTCCGGACTGATTCAGCGAGGAGTAGAGGCGCATCTGGCAGCTGCCTGCCACGGTGAGCTGCGCGACCGCACCCAGGGAACGGTCCCATTGCTGCCGATAAAAGTTCGCAATGATCTCGATCCGCTTGCGGTTTTCTCGTTGGCCCGCTATTGCCGACAGCGTCACATCGACCTGATCGACGCTCACAGCGCCCGCGCCCATTCCATCGGCGCTTGGACCAAGATGCTCCTTCCTGAAACACGCCTGGTGGTACATCGCCACATCGACTTGCCGCCGCAGCCGAGCCTCGGTAACCGTTTTCTTTACGGCACGCATCGAGTGGACCGATTTGTCGCCATTTCAGAAAAGATTCGCCAGGTGTTGCTGGACTATAACATCGACGCCAACCGGATAAACGTCGTTCGTAGCGCGGTGGACCCGGCGCCATTCAATCAACTCGACCGAGGCGAAGCACGACCGAGGCTGGCGCGGGAACTCAATATCCCTCCCGAAAGGACGCTGTTAGGAACAGCCGGGCAGTTGGCAGGTTACAAGGATCATTCCATGCTTCTAAGAGCACTGAAGATTCTGCAGGACTCCGCAGTTGAGTCTCATTGCGTGATCGCCGGCGAAGGCAACCGCCGGACGGCATTGGAATCGGAGATCGTCCAACTGGGCCTTGACTCAGCCGTCACGCTCTTAGGATTTCGACGGGACATCCCGGATCTCCTTGCTGCGCTGGACGTCTTCGTGATGCCATCCAGAACGGAAGGCCTGGGGCTGGCGGTTTTGGAGGCTTTCCATGCGGGTACCTGCGTCGTTGCTACCTCAGCGGGCGGGATTCCGGAAATGGTAATCGCCGGGAAGACCGGCCTTTTGTCTGCACCGGGCGATTCTGTAGCATTCGCCGCAAATCTCGCCCAAGCCATTGCCAACCCTCGGCTGCGGCAAAGTCTTGCGATGGAAGCTCGAAACTTCGCCTTCCGTGAATTTTCATTGGACGCAATGGTGGAGGGAAACCTGGCCCTTTATCAAGAGATCATTTCAAAAAATACTAAGCCGCGAACATAGGTCTGGGTTATTCACAAACATTCACCGCAGAGACTCAGCCACGAAGGCACAATGTCACTCAAAGATAGGATTCGTGTCATCGTGACTTCGTGGCAATTTGGGCTGCGGCGGTACTAGATTCCCGTCCTTTCAAAACGCGCGCGGCCGGCGGCGGTCGGTCCAAACAGGCCGGTCCAGATCATGCGCAAAGATCCTGCCAGAAAATCATTCTTCAGAAGGGAGCCATGACAAAGGGACCAAGCATGCCTGAGGTGCCGGCGCGCGTAGCCGGCATCTGCAAGCGCGTAGCGGCGGGCTGCTTTGCAGCAGTCGCGCGCTGCAGCGCGCCGAAGTCGGGCCAGCGCCGGCGGGTCGAAGCCGCCGGATCGCTCGGCCAGTTTCACCCCTTCGAGCTTTGCGCGAATCACTTCTTCGTAGCGCTGCCCCTTGTTATGACGGGATGTGGCCTGGTTTTCGTGGCGTCGCCACTGGTATCTCGGCTCAGCCAGGAAACCGGCGTCCGCCTGCAGAAGCATTCTGAAGTGCATTTGAAGGTCAACCGCGTAACTATAAGTTTCATCGAAAACACCGGCTTGATCATAGAGCGCGCGTCGAACCACGCCGGCGACAGGGCCCCACATCGGCATAGATCCTTCCATGAGACGCTCGAAATATTCCGCGCCGGGCCGAACGAAATCTCCCTCGGCGGATTCACGCGCTTCGATTACTCTCCCTTTCTCGTCGATCTGCTCGACGGGCGCCATGGCAAAACCGGCCGCCGGTTCGCGCTCCAGCAGCTCAACCGCACGCTCGACTAGCGTGGCCGACATGAGGTCATCCTGATGTGCGATCAGCAGATAGGCGGCGCCTTTTGACAGCTCGACGCAGCGGTTCCAGTTACCGCCAATCCCGCGGTGTATTTCGTTCTCATAAGCGATCACCCGCGGAGCGAAGCTGGAGGCAACATCGGACGTCTCATCCGATGAGCAGTCATCGACGACCAGAATTTCAATGTCGCGGTAAGTCTGGTTGAGGGCGCAGTGCAAAGCAGCTCGAAGGAATCGCGCGCCATTGTATGTGGGGATAGCAATTACAACCCTTGCCCGGCCAGTCATGCCGGCAGCTCCTCAGAAATTTTTTCAATGCAAGGTAGTACCCGATGCGGATAGTCTTCGTACAGATAAATCCGATTTGTCGCCGAACTCGCAGAATACTGCTGCGTATAGCGCGTGACTCTCGATTCCCTGTCTGCGCGACCGGCGAGAGCGAACGCAAAATGAATGATGTGACCCCTGCGGAGGCGTTTTCCTGGGCCGCGCCCCTCCCTGGGAAAACGTTGATGGACCGGATGCCCGGGAACGTAGCGGAAGGCCGGCTCGTTGCGGAACAGGCGCAGCTGATAGTCAGGATAGTGAAGCGGCGACTGGATATAACGAAGAGGGTTTTCATCGGCCAGCACCCAATAGCGCGGAAACTTGTACCAGCGGGCGCGCCTGGAGCGAATCAAAGCCGGAACCTGTGCGCGAAGTGTGTCGGAAAGAAGCTCATCGGCATCGACCACCAGGACCCAATCGGCGCCGCACTGTTCGATTCCGAAATTTTTTTGTGCCGCAAAATCTCCCTCGAAGAACCTGTAGAAAAGGCGAGCTTTTGGCTCGCTTGCGGCAATCTCCGGCGTCGAGTCACTGGAGCCACCATCCAGGACGATGATTTCGTCAGCCAAGGGACGAAGGTTCGCCAGCACGCGCGGCAGAAAACCCGCCGCGTCCTGAGCCAGAACAAGAGCGGAAAGACTAGGCCTCTGCATGGTTTCGCTATCGTACAGCCGGTCGGATTATTCCACAAAACGTTTCGGGACTGGTTTTTGGGAAGACCTGCCACACCTGTCTGTAACGCCGGTTCGTGAACCGCCCGTCGGAGCATGCGGATTTTTCGTCGCAAGACGGGCGGGTCGCGAGTCGCCCCTACAGATGGCGATGAATTTCGATAACATGCCCTTTACACCCTCAGCTACAATTCTGAGGCGCCGCTGCGCGGCTCACTGTTCTCGATCCAAGTTCCATGAAGATCGCCATCGACATTTCGTCTGCCGCCAAGCCCTACCCCACAGGCATTGGACGGTACAGCGTCGAGCTGGTACGGACAATCGTCCAACTGTTCCGGCCGAACGACGGTATGCGCCTGCTGATAAGGCCCTCCCGCTGGAAGCACAGAGGGTGGATTTCCCCGCTCGCCAAACTGGATGGAATTGAAAGTCCGCGGTTGCATACTGGAGCGCTGCCGGCGCTTTTTGTGCGACGAGATGAAGTGTTCCACTGCACAGGCACATCGCTTCCGGCCGCCCTGGCCGCGCTGAAGCTGGTAACCGTTCACGATATGCTTGTCTTGGAAGGCCCAGGGCTCGCCGCGGCTCCATGGATAAAAAAACGCGGAGAAAAGACGCAGAAAGTGATCGCTCGAGCTGACATGATCCTGGCAGTTTCCGGATTTACGCGAGAGCGCATACTTTGCCATTTCCCGGAACTCAGTCCTGAGCGCGTGCGGGTGACGCATAACGGGTTCGATCATGGGCAATTTTCTCCCGAGCGAAAACCCGGGGATCAGGACACACTTAGCCGCTATGCCATCATGGATCGGCCTTATATCCTCTTCGTCGGCCGAATCGGGCGGCGAAAGAATCCGGATGGCCTGATTCGGGCTTTCGCTCGCACTAAGGCCGCGAGAGATCATCTGCTGGTTTTCGCGGGCCCGCATTTTGATTCTGATACGGACAGCATCGCCCGCGACGCTCAGACCCACGCTCGCGTGCGATTTCTTGACTGGGTCCCAGACAACGATCTGCCGGCTCTCTATCGGGGCGCTGCGGCATTTGCTCTTCCCTCTCACTATGAAGGGTTCGGCATACCGCTGGTGGAAGCGATGGCTTGCGGGACGCCATCGCTTGCGAGCAATGTGACGGCGCTTCCCGAAGTCGCCGGAGACGCGGCTTTGCTGGCCAACCCGGAAGATGTCGACGACATTGCCGCCAAGCTCGATCGACTTCTGACAGACCAGACCCTGCGCCGCGACCTGCGGGTTCGCGGGCCATTGCAGGCAAAAAAGTTCACTTGGCGAGCCTGCGCCGAAACCACACTGGCTGCATATCGCGATCTTCTGGTGATGGGCCGACGGTAACAAATTCGAATTTCGAATGTCGAATTTCGAATGGCACAGTATCTTTGCAAAATGCTCAGCACTGCCAAGCATCAGTTTCTTCTGCGGTGCTGCATCCACAGAACCGTGGGCGTCAGCCCGCGCAGGAAGAATCAACCCCACCTCCGCCCACATCAGAGCCGCGGACATCTGTAGGTTTCAGAGCGCGGGCTGACGCCAGCGGTTCTGTTTGTCGGTGCAGGAGGGATCCGTTACCTCTGCGCGGGCTTACGCCCGCGGTTCTGATCTCACTATGGGGCGGCAGAAGCGCTCCACTGAGCTATAATTCCGCACTACGAAGGAGAGAAAATCCCATGGCTTTGTTGCGGCAGGAACTTCGGTCTGCGTCACTCTCCGTGTGCATCATCACGCTGAACGAAGCGGATAATCTCCCTCGCTGCCTTGCCTCATTGTCCGGCCTCGCCAGCCAGGTTGTAGTCGTCGATTCGTTCAGCAGCGATCAAACACAAGAGATTGCCAAACAAGCCAGCGCTGAACTTTGGGAGGAAGAATTTCTCGGCTACGTGAGGCAAAAGCAGTACGCGCTCGAAAAGGCCACAGGTGATTGGGTATTGTGTCTTGATGCCGATGAGTGGCTCGACGCCGATCTTCGCCGGGCGATTGCAGAAGTGCTTGCGGGGCAACGCGGCGAGCGTGTGGATGGTTACCAAGTTAACCGCCAAACTTTTTATCTTGGCGACTGGATGCCCTTGAGCCGCTGGTCTCCGGAATGGAGACTGCGGTTGGTGCGTCGCAATCGCGCTTATTGGACCGGAGTCGATCCCCACGATAGGCTGGAGACAACAGGCCCCAGTGGCCGGCTTCACGGGCGCCTTTATCACTTTCCGTATAGAAGTGTTTCGCACCACGTGGCCAAGGTGAACCATTACACCGATATTCAGTCGAAAAATCGCCTGGCCTCTGGCTCGGCCCCTTCTCCAGTCAATCTGATGTTCGCCATGGCGCTAGAGCCACTCTGGGGTTTCCTGCGAACTTACATTCTTAGTCTAGGGTTCCTGGGCGGCGCACGCGGCTTCATCGCCTCATCGATGGCAGCATTCTATATCTTTCTAAAACATGCAAAGACGTGGGCGGCAGTATACGGAAAACAATTGCCTTAGCCTCGTGATGCATGGCGAGGTTCGTTCCAATGATTCGTTTGGCACATAAACCCGGCTACGACCACGATTATGATTACGACCACGATCCTGCAGTGCCAGGGCCACAACCGAAACAAAAGCCGATCATGGCTAGATGAACGGTGAACCCGCAGCCAAGGATGTAAGAGGCCGTCGGTGAAACCCGAAGGGTTTACAGAGTATAGCCGGCGGCAAAGCCCGCGCTTGTTGCGGGGCGTCGCCGCCGGTTAACCGTTCCCATAAACCGTCC
>DASXTB010000364.1:0-6158 GCA_036505615.1 Acidobacteriota bacterium | reverse complement strand
TGGCGGGACGGGCGAGAGCTTCTGGCCCAGGGCGAAGCGGATCGGAGCCCTGGGGATCCGGGGAATTCTATTAATCGAAGCCCGCCCGAATGGGCGGGCGACATAGTTTGGAGATTTTCGCTGAAAAATGAGGGGTCGTGCCAGGGGCAGGCATTGAACTTCGTCCCGGAGGGACGATTCGATAATAGCCCAGCGATTTATCGCTGGGAATGGGGTGAGCCAAAGACTAGGAGTCCCGTAGGGACGTCTGAAATTCCCAGCTTGGCAATCCAAATCAGCCGTCCCTACGAGACTTCTTGCTGTGAAGCTTCCTAAACCCAGCGATGAATCGCTGGGCTATTATCGGCTGTCCCTTCGGGACAGCTCTGGAGTTTGGACATTTTGGAGAGACGGCCTGAGGGCCGTCTCCCGCACAATCTTTCATCGTGCAGGAGACGCCCCACGGGGCGTCTCTCCAATAGCGCCGCTTCGCGGCGCCCGGCTGTCCCTTCGGGACAGCTTCGCCGGCTTCCAAACGGCCGGGCAAGCCTCGCAGCACCTTTTTGACTGCGGCTGGCAGCCGAGTTGATGGCTGCACAGGAGAATCCCATGAAAATCTGCATGCATAACTGGATGCGCCCGGAGCCGATAGAAGTGACGTTGAGCAGGCTTCATCGCTATCACTACGACGGTATCGAGATCATGGGTGAACCCCGGAAATATGACGTTAAGGAGGTACGATCGCTGTTGAAGAAATATAAGCTCGAATGCTGGGGCTCGGTGAGCATCATGCTGGGAGGACGCGACCTTATCCATGGGGACCCTTATTATCGCGAAATGACGGTCACCTATCTCAAAGAATGCCTCGATATGGTGCACGAACTAGGCGGCGAAATCTTCTGTCTGGTCCCGAGCGAGGTGGGAAAGATCAAGGCGATGGCGGATCCGGACACCGAATGGGCATGGGCGGTGGAAGGTCTGCGGACGGTAGCCAAGCACGCCCGCAGGCTGAAGATTCGCATCGGACTGGAGCCCCTCAATCGATTTGAGACCAATTTCCTGAATCGCCACGATCAGGCGCTTCGTCTCGCCGAAGAAACCGGCGAAGGCATCGGCGTTACCCTTGACGCCTTTCACATAAATATTGAAGAGGTGGATCCCTATCAGGCCGTTCTCAACACCGGCAAGAAGCTGGTCGACTTTCACGTGGCGGACAACAATCGCCGACCGCCCGGAGAAGGGTCATGGGATTGGAAGAAACTGATCGCCACCTTGAAAAAGGCTGGCTACACTGGTTACCTGACCGGCGAATTTGTCGTCCCATTTGACCGTTCGCCTCTGCGCCGCCAGGATCAGGACGCCGGGACGAAGGCAACGGAAGCCGAATTGAAATTCATCCGCGACCACGGCAGCGACCTGATGAGCGACGATCAGTACTCGCGACACGTTGCAAACACCATCAAGCACCTGAAAGCCTGCGGCGCATAATTCAAAATGCGGAATGCTGAATGCGGAATATCCAATTGCGGATTGTGAATTGCAGATTGCCGATTCAGCAACCGCGGGACTTTCGCGCAGTTCGACGGTCGAATTCCAACTGGATCCACAGTCTCGTTGCCTCTATGCTGTATTTAAATCCTGGTTCGGGTCATCCGCGATTCACGCTTCGAAATCCGCCGTTCAATAATCCGCAATCCGCAATCCGCGATTCGCAATTCGATTCCGCATTCCACATTCAAAATGGCTACTGTTCTGCTGATCGGAACGCTGGATACTAAAGGCCCCGAGACGGCCTACCTGCGGGATCGCGTGCGTGCGTGCGGGTGCGAAACGCTCGTCCTGGACTCCGGAATTCTTGGAGAGGCTGACGGCCTGCAACCTGACTTTGCTCGGAGCGATGTTGCCCGGGCGGCAGGCTCTACAATCCAGGCGCTGCGCAACGCTGGAAGCCGGGGCACAGCCATCGAGCAGATGCTTAAGGGTGTCCGAAGGATTGCGCTCGATCTCTTCGCGGCGGGAAAAATCCACGGCCTGGCTTCCCTGGGAGGAGCGGAAGGAGCCGTTTTGGCTGCGGCCGCGATGAAAGCCCTGCCGGTGGGAGTGCCCAAGCTCATTGTCTCTCCGCTCGCTTCAGGTCACCGCCGCTTTGGTCCGTTTGTGGGGACCAAGGACATCGTAGTGATGCATTCGGTTGTCGACATTCTGGGCTTGAATGACGTGAGCATGCAGATTTTTGACAACGCCGCTGCCGCCATTGCCGGAATGGCGAAGGCTTATGAAGAACGGGCCGAAGCCGGAAGGGCGGGGCCGTTCAAGGAATCGGGCCGCCGGCCCAGAAAGTCGATCGCTGCCACCATGCTTGGAAATACCACGCGGCCTCTGATGCGCATTAAGCCTCAGATCGAGGAGCGGGAGCTGGACTTTATCATCTTCCACGCCAACGGAGTCGGGGGACCGGCTATGGAAGAACTGATTGCCCAAGGACTCTTTGACGGCGTTCTCGACTACACTCTGAGCGAAGTGGCTGGGCACGTCGCGGGCGGCTTTCATGTGGGTGGACCCGCGCGGCTCGATGCTGCCGGCCTTGCGGGGCTGCCGCAAGTGATAGTTCCGGGCTGCCTGGACTTTGTGGTTTTTGGAGCGAAGCATGAAATTCCTGACAAATACCATGACCGGCCGACCTACTATCACAACCCCGAATTCACGCTGGTGCGCCTAACCCGCCCAGAGCAGTTGGAAGCGACGCGATTCCTTGCAAACAAACTTAATGCCGCGCGGGGCCCAGTGTCGGTCGTGGTGCCACTGCGTGGTGGTTCGATCATGGACAAGGAAGGAGGCGCGTTCTGGGATCCGGAGATCAATCATGCCTGTCAGGAAGAGCTGCGATCTCGGCTGCAGCCGCAGATTCAATATCGCGAGGTGGATGCTCACATCAATGATGATTTGTTTGCCGATGTTGTGCTCGGGGAAACGCTGCGGCTGATGGACTCTGAGAAGAGTCAATAGCTCGCCCTGAACTCCGCTTCGCGGCGCCCGGGGCTAGATGCTGGATGCCCGCTTCGCGGGCTTGTCCGCTTCGCGGACAAGGCGCCGCGAAGCGGCGCTACTGGAGAGACGCCCCGTGGGGCGTCTCCTGCACGATGAAAGATTGTGCGGGAGACGGCCCACCGGCCGTCTCTCCAAAATGTCCAAACTCCAGTGCCCGCTTCGCGGGCTGAGAGGCGGCTCGCGTGCCGCCCCTACAGATAGCCGACGAGTTTCGAGTTGAGATTCTTTCCCTGCTGCGAACTCCCGCTTGCAAACCGAACTCCACAACTTCAAACTGGGAACCTAACTGGAAACTTGAAACTCGAAACTCGAAACTGAAGAATAGACTTTCTTGCTTAGAAGGAGGGTTTCATGCCTGCCAAAGCTCTTCGCAAAACTAATGGCGCCAAAGCGCGGAAAACCAAGGCGCTCGACTTCCCCTCGTTCTGTCTGGGGGATCTGGCCTATGTGGACGTCCAGGAGTACCTGAAATACTCCGACACGATTTTGATTCCCAAGGCCAGCCTGGAGCAGCACGGTCCCCATCTGCCCCTTTACTGCGACACGATCACGTCGTCGGAAGTAGCTCGGCGCGCCGGAGAACGAGCGGGTATTCTTTACACGCCGACTCTCTGGCTCGGATACTCGCCCCAACATATGCGCGCTCCAGGTTTTGGGACGGGTACGATCACGCTGCGCGCCGACACCTATCTGAATGTTATCTACGATGTCGGCCGCAGCCTGATCCACCACGGATTTAACCGCTTGATTTTTGTCAACGGCCACGGCTCCAACGTGAAGGTGATTGACCCTGTGCTCCGGCGCCTGCGCTATGAAACGGGAGCGCTCATCTGCTACTACAAGCCTTATGCGGAGCGCTACATCGGAATGCTTAAGGACGTGCTCGAGGGCCCGCCCGAAGAGACTCCAGGCTGGCACGCCGGAGAGCTGGAAACGTCGCAATGCCTGGCTCACAATCCGAAACTGGTGCGCATGGATCGAGCTAAGGTTGACAAAGCGCACGCGCCCCGCTGGCTTGGCAAAACGTGGGAGAAAAAGGACGGTATGCCCGACGCTGAGTTTCAAGGGTATCAGTATTTTCATTTTCCCTTTGACCACGAAGAGTTCACCGATTCGGGCGTGATGGGAGTGCCGCAGCGCGGCTCAGCAGAAAAAGGGAACCTCGCCTTTGACCGTTTTGCGCAGCACCTGATCGATGCCGTCGCGGAACTGGAGAAGGTCAAAGTAACCGTGAAGAACCGCGATTGGACCGTGGCGAAGGCCTGGTAAAAGTTTCGAGTTTCAAGTTTCAGGTTTCGAGTTCCGGTTCCGTGTCCGTTGTGTCCCTATTGCTGAAGGGAACCACAAAGGGGGGGACGCCCGAAGGGCCGCTATTAGGTAGATCCGCCCGTCAGGGCGGGGAACGGAGTCATAATTGAACGGGAGCGCCGAAGGTGCGACATATGTCGGTCCTACGGAACTCCGAATTCGAGATGGTCATTAAACCCGCCCTGGCGGACGGGTCTACGTAATAGTGGCCCTTCGGGCCTGAATATCCCAAAACAAATACATGGCGCTTGTCTCCGAGAATCGTCTCTTTTCTTCTCTTGTAAGAATCGCCGGCTCCAAGAATGTTTTGGCACACGACGAAGCGCGCTCGCGCTACGCTGGCGACCAGTACTGGTTCGCTATTGCCGCGGCAGCCGCGGGGCGTCCGCTGAGCCGGCCTGACGTGGCGGTTCGTGTCAGCACGCCAGACCAGGTTGCCGCGGTCGTGCGCCTGGCAAACAAGTTGCGGGTTCCAATTACCCCCTGGGGAGGAGGAAGCGGAGTGCAGGGCGCGGCCAATGCCGACCGGGGAGGAATTATTGTCGACCTCCGGCAACTGAATCGAGTGCGCGCGATCGACGAGAAATCTCTTACCTGCGTGGTGGAAGCCGGGAAGGTTTGCCGTGATTTTGAGTCTGAGCTAAACAAGCGCGGTTTATCTTTCACGCACTATCCCGCCTCGACGGAATGGGCCACCATTGGTGGATGTATTGCGGCCCGTGGTTCGGGCGTGCTTTCGACCAAGTATGGGAAGATCGAAGATCATGTGCTGAGCCTGGAGTTTGTTACTCCAACCGGAGCGCTGGTTCATACCCCCGCCGTACCACGCCATGCAGTCGGTCCTGAACTGACTCAATTGCTGGTTGGCGCCGAAGGGACACTTGGCATCGTTACCGCAGCAACTGTCAAGCTGCGCGCGCTCCCCAAGGCGCGAATTTTTTCCGCCTTCTCCTTTGCGAAGCTCTCGCATGGAATCGAAGCAGGACGGGTGATGATGATTCGCGGCTTGCGTCCCTCTACCATGCGCCTGTATGACAAGCACGCAGCGTCACACAGCCTGGCACGCGCAGTGGAGAAACCGCTCACTGATGCCACGCTGGTGATGGTTTTTGACGGAGAATTCCCCGACCTTGTGGAGCTGGAAGCGCAAAAAGCGTCGGAGGCTTGCCGCCGCGCCGGCGGCCGCGAACTGCCTGCCGCTGTATCCGAGACATGGTGGGAGCGCCGCTATGTTTTTTATTATCCGCCCTACGCCCCGGAGTTACCGAGCATATGGGGAACAGTCGATGTAGTGGCTGACTTTTCCTGCATTGAGGAAGTCTACAATGCCACAACCCGCGCCATCCGCGCCGCGGTTGCCCCAAAATGGAATCTGCAATTGACCACGCATCTGTCGCACTGGTACGAATGGGGGTCGATGATTTACGCGCGCATGAAGATTCCAGTCGGCCCCTCGGATCTGCGCAAGGCCAAGGCATTGCATGACAAGATCATTGGCGACGGAGTGAAGGCGGCCCTGGCCGCCGGTGCCGTCATGAACGATCATCATGGCGTGGGTCTGCGGCTGGCTCCCTTCATGCGCGCCCAATACGGCCCGGCCCTGGATATGCTTCGCCGCATCAAGAAGGGTGTAGATCCGAAGGGGATTCTTTGTCCGGGGAAGTTAGGGCTGTAAGCAGGAAGCAGGAAGCAGGAGGCAGGAGGCAGAAGGCAGAAGGCAGAAGGCAGGAACAGCGTCATTTGTCATTCGTCATTTGTTGTCAATCGTCGCTATTCATTAGTATGAAGTTCTCTTCGCACATTTGGTCTTACGATAGCCAAAT
>DASXTB010000363.1:0-36848 GCA_036505615.1 Acidobacteriota bacterium | reverse complement strand
AATTCATGAATAATCCCTGTTAACGGACGGGACTACTCCCTAACGGCTCTTCGAGCCCGACCAGACAAAAAGCAAGATTTCTGACTCGATTAACGATGACCGATAACCGGTGACGTTTTGGCTGCGACCTTAAGCTACTTCGCGTTGTTCGCGCCTTCGCGGTGAATTTTTCGGCATACTGTTGGCGATTGATCAATGACGAATCCTCGCACATTTCGTTATCATCATCGGACCAAATGCAGGCCGGAATGAAGAAGAAAATCGCTTTCGTAATCCAGCGATACGGAGAGGAGGTGGTAGGCGGCGCTGAGTCCTTGTGCCGGGGCGTAGCGGAGCGCCTTATCGGGTTTTATAACGTCGACATCCTGACTACCTGCGCGTTGGATTATTATCACTGGAAAAATCACTTCCCCGAAGGGACCACCGAGTGTAATGGAGCAAGTATTCACCGGTTCAAAGTGCGAGGGTTCCGGCAGCATCGGCGCTTTCACAGGCTGAGCAAGCGCGTCTATTCCCAACCGCACTCACTGGAGGAGGAGCGCCAGTGGCTGCATTACCAGGGACCCGTCGCTCCTGCTTTGTACCAACATCTGGACAGCGTGCGGCATCATTATGCCGCGGTTTTCTTCTTTACTTATCTCTATCCCACTACCGTTGATGGAATCGGGATCGCGCCGGAACGAAGCATTCTGGTTCCTACTGCGCATGACGAACATGCATTGTACCTCTCCATCTTTCGTCCCGTTTTTCATCTCCCCAGAATGATCTTTTACAACACGGAAGAAGAAAAACAGCTAGTGCAGCGTGTATTTCGGAACGAGCACGTACCCTCCGAAGTAGTGGGCGTCGGGGTGGATATTCCCGAAGACATCCCGCAAAAAGCACAGAGAGTCCCCGGCCAATCCAGAGCGATGCTGCTGAAGAAGCCTTTTTTTCTTTATCTCGGCCGAGTCGACATCGATAAAGGCGTCAAAGAGCTGGTACAGTGGTTCTTGAATTCCTCTTTGAGTGATGTCGACCTTGTAATTGCAGGTCCCCGATTTATGGAACTGCCGTCCCATGACCGGTTGCACGTTCTTGGCCAGATCGATGAGGCGCAGAAGGCCTCCTTGCTCCGGCAAAGCCTGGGTTTGATTCTTCCTTCTCTTTATGAAAGTCTCAGTCTTTCCGCCCTGGAGGCCTGGGCCTTCGCAAAGCCCGTGGTGGCGCGCAAGGGATCCAAGGTCCTTGAAGAACACCTGCGCAGCTGCGATGGAGGGATTTTGTTCGAAGATGCCCCTTCGTTAAGTGAGGCGATGAAAATACTGCAATCCAACTCCACGCTATCTGAAAAAATGGGCGAACGTGGTAGGAGTTACGTGGCTGAAAAATATTCCTGGAAGCGGGTGGTTGACTCTTACGTCAGATCCGTGGAGCGAGTAAGCGCGACGGCCAGCTAAGACTCGCTCATCAAGATCTGTTGCCGTTATCTGGTCAGACCTTCCGGATTATTCACCAATTTTTCGTGTTGGAGAATCGTGGGCAGTTTTGCGTCCCGCTTGGCGGGACGGCGTGATAATAGCCCAGCAGTTTACTGCTGGGACGGCGCCGCGAAGCGGCGCTATTGGAGAAACGCCCCGGGGGGCGTCTCCTGCACGATGAAAGATTGTGCGGGAGACGGCCCACCGGCGGTCTCTCCAAAATGTCCAAACTCCAGGCGCAGCAGTTTACTGCTGGGATTCGAAGGCCACCACAAGGTTGATTGGATAACAGTCCCGGAGGGACGACTGAATGAACCGTCCCTACGGGACTCCTTTGGGTTGGTGTGATTGGCGTTAACCCTCAATCCCAGCACTGAAGTGCTGGGCTATTTTCGGGCCGTCCCTGTGGCACGGCAACTGCATCCGCACCATTGAAGCGGTTTTTACTAATGACCGATGACTGATGACGAATGACGCTTTGGTTGCGGCGTTGCCGCGCTAGGCCTCTGTGGTGAGTGTTGTGAATGATCGGGGCTTGATGCAGGTCTCAATTCCTACTGTAAGTAGCCCACTGACTTCAATCGGGAAAGCAGGTCCTGGTGCAGATTTCGTAATTTCGTCGAACCTTGATGGTTGGCTGCACAGGATTCAATCCATCGTGCGAACACGGATTCCAGCTCATGAAACTGGGCGGCGTTCTCCCCGGAGACTCCGGATCGACGAAGCGGCGCTTTTTCCAAAGGATCCTTCTTCAAATCATAGAACTGAGCCGATTTTTTCTGGGAGTCCCGGATTAGCTTGGAATCTCGACTACTGACTGAGAAGACCGGTGTATATCCGTTGGTTCTGCTAAAGGAATACTCGCGAGCCTTTCCGAGAAGCGACTGGCCCTGCACGAAATCGGGTAACGGGATTTTCGCAAGGTCGGCCAAAGTTGGAAAAATATCGACGTTTTGCGCCAGATTCTCATTTTTGCCGGCTTTTACCGCTACTGAATAATAGAGAATCATGGGAATTCGGATCATTTCTTCATGGACGGTGGAGCTGTGCAGCATTCGCCCGTGCTCGCCAAACGCTTCGCCATGATCGCTCAAAATAGCCACAATTGTGTTTTTTAGCCGTCCTGAGCTTCTAAGGTACTGAAAGATTCTCCTCACTTCGCGATCCACCGTTCTCAATCCGGCATCGTAATCGTCAATAATGTCATTGACCTCGTCTGAGACGATGGGAACGGCTCCCTGATCCATCCCGCCCAGATCGTAGCTTCTTGGTTTACGAGATCGATCAAACGCGGCATGGATGTCTGGGGGAGAATCGTATGGGTCGTGAGGGCGCAGGTAGTGAACATAGCAGAAAAACACGCCCTTCACTTTGTCCAGTTCGGCCACGACACGATTTGTGACAGTCTCGGCGCGGTTTGTTCCATAGCTCTCTTCTTCGACGTGAGTGTCAAAGCCTCGATCCAAGCCAAAGGTCGGTGTAAAGAAAGGATTATTTGCCACCATCACCGTTTGGTAGCCGACTTTTCGAAAGGCTTCCGCCATTGTGGGGATTTTTTCAGAAAGCCGGTTTTCTGGATCAACCACGGAATGGGTGTCGGCATAAAGCGAGGTGAAAAGAGACGCCGTCGATGCCAAAGTGTAAGGGGCGACGGTCGACGCGTTTGTGAAAACGAGGCTGTCCTTGCAGATTCGGTCAATCTCAGGGGTGGTGGGCCGTTTATAGCCGTAAAATCCCAGGTGATCGGGGCGCGCCGCGTCGAGAATGAGAATCAGAACATTTGGCCGGTCGAATCTTATCGACGTGCCCGACGTAACCAGCAGAAAGGATGTACATAGCAGTAACAGCAATCCCAGCTTCCAGATGAGAGCTGGTCTCCTGAGGAAACGAATTACTGACCCGTTTGGAATCGGTAACAGCGGCTTGTAATTGAAAGATAACAGTCTAAATCTCGACAAAACTTTCCCGGCCCCAGGACTGCGACTGTGAACTCTCTAAGATTGCCTCGAAATAGCCTTATCAGCTCTCTAACGCCTCAAACCATAGATTGTTGCCTTATAGATGCAGGAAGGCACCCAGAGGTTTACAAAAAATTGACACTTTCTGTGAAAGATGCAGCGCAAAGCCGCCGAGACGCAATGACGCTAGGCAGTTTAAGGCGCTTATATGTGTCTACCCAAACTGGACTGACGAAGTTTATGCAAAAAGCTTTGGAAACGTAGAGTCGCCCTTACCCACTCTGCGCCGCTAAAACGTGAGTTTCTTTTTGCCCGCGAAGATTTTCAACCCTCCCCGCGTCCCCGGGTCGCCGCGTCCCCGTGTCCCGTTGCTTTGATTTTGGCGCTGCTGCCCTGCGTCTCTGCGTCTCTGCGCCTTTGCGTTGAGCCACCCGGTAAAACTGAGATCCTCGGTTTCAACCGCGCACAGCCGACGAATTCGGGAATGGTAGGCAGTATTTGGAAAGCCACGGCATTATCGATCCAGTCATAGCAATCCCCCAGGTGATCGCGGCCGGAATGGACGGCTGCGCTCAGGTAGTAACTCCCGGGGCCCAGATCCATATCAAATTCGAACCTCACGGTAAATTTCTGCAGGTCGCGATCGATTCGAACTCCACCGATGAAGGTATTCGTTCCAAATATGTCGTTGCCCAGCCGGTCACGAATCATCACGCCCACCGTGGGGTGATCAGTGGTGCCGTGAACGACGACGGAAACCTCGATCCCGCACTTTTCGCCCGACATCAGCGCGCTTGCAGGTTCTCCTTTTGAGTTGAGCAAATCCACGCGATCGATTTCCGCCTGATAGTTCCCGTAGCGGCGATGATGGGCGTCGAGACGAGTTTCGAGCCTTTCACGACTGGCACGGTCAGCCATAAGCGCGACATACTCGGAACAGATGGCTTCAGGAGGGCCTTCGCTGACCTTTTTACCCCGGTCCAAAAGGACCGCCCGGTCGCAGAGGGTTTTTACCGCCCCCAAGTCATGGGAAACAAAGACAACGGTCACACCACGTTCCTGGAATTCTCGAAGCTTGGCAACGCAGCGTTGCTGAAACAGCATGTCACCCACTGCCAGAGCCTCATCGATCAGAAATACATCAGGATCCACGGAAATGGCCACCGAAAACGCGAGCCTCACCCACATTCCTGAAGAATATGTCTTAAGGGGACGATCGATAAACTCTTCCAAGCCGGAAAATTCCAAAACCTGGGGCACCATCCGGTCGATTTGATCCCTGGAGAATCCCACCAGGCTGGAGGTCAGATAGATATTGGAACGGCCGGTAAATTCCGGATGGAATCCAGTCCCAAGCTCAATCAAAGAAGCGACGCGCCCCGAGATTTCAACGGACCCTCTGGTAGGAAGCATCAGCCGCGCCATGATCTTCAGCAGCGTGCTTTTTCCCGATCCGTTTTGACCGATGAGGCCGACCGTTTCGCCCTTTTCAATCTTCAGACTGACGTTGTCCACCGCCGTGAAGTCTGCGTGATAGCGACGTCTGCCAAAAGACAATGCTTCCTTTAAGCGCTCGGACGGGCGACGATAAATCTTAAAGATCTTCGTCAGCTCCTGGACATTGACCATGCGCTAGAGCTCATCAATGAATTTGGGATAGTTGATTGTGTAGATTCGATATCCCAATCCGAAAGTCCCCATCGATATCATCAAAAAGATCAAGAACCCATGCACGGATGGAACATCCCCCACTAGAATGAGGGAACGATAAACGTTGGCAACGTAGGCGAGAGGATTGACGTAAATTAGAAACTGCAAGTGGTGTGCAGAAAGCGTGTGCGCTGGATAAAAGATAGGCGTGGCATATAGCCAGATCATCAGCAGGACACTCACCAGTTGGGCGGTGTCGCGGAAAAAGACGTGCAGTGTGCAGGTGATGAATCCCAGCCCGAGGCTGAATAGCATCAGTAAAAATGCCAGCGGCAGCACCAGCGGCAGATAGACGGGGAACTTCTGCCACAAAGCGGCCAGAGCCACTACCAGGATTCCCAATCCGACGAAATGAGTGACTAGGGCCGCCAATGCAATCGAGAGCTGGAGAGATTTGGAAGAAAACACAAGATTCTTAATCAGCGGAGCATGGGCGGTGATCGAAGTGGTGCAGTTTTGCACCGTCTCCTGAAAGGCTAGAAAAGGAACCATGCCGCAGAATAAATACAGTGCAAAACTGGTTATACCTCCCTCGGCGCTAAAGCGAATGTCGAGAATGTAAGAGAAGACAAACGTCCACACCGTCAGCGTAATCAGGGGATGCAGCACGCTCCAGAACAGCCCCATCGCGCTCCCCACGTATCTTCCACGCAGTTCCCGCAACGTCATCTGCCAGATAAGTTCTCTTTGCCGCAACAGTTTGCCCACTAACCGATTCACAGTCGTAAGCCTAGCACAATCTGCTTTTCGTCTGCACTTGTAGAGCCATCCGACCGGGCGCCTCAGTGCGGAGTCAAGCGCGCAGGGGAGTTTCTACATTTTCGGAGCACTTTGGACGAGGTCTGCAGCGGCACTGCCGCCTGCCTCTGGCGGCGAGGATTGGAGACTGTCCCAAAACTATGAACCACGGGGAACACGGGGAACACGGGGAATTTAACTTTATTAACAAAATTTGGTGACTACTCGATAGTTCTTGATAATCTTTACGATCGGCCTGTTCCCAGTGTTCCCCGTGGTTTCATCAGTTTTGAGACAGCCTCCTTGCCTCGCCAAGCCCGCTAAGCGGGCGATAGCCCAAAAGTTTGGCACCAAGTTAACAACTCTTTAATTCAGAAATTTAAGGGACTTACTAAATTTCAAAGCCAACTTTGTGGCAGTCCTTACATCTAGTATTTGCTATAGTGGAGATGCTGTTTTGAAGTTAGGAACTTCTGAAAAGACAAGGTTTATGAGATGAGTGCTAAAGGAACATTATTCTTTATTCTACTAATTTTGATTTCGGGCTTATTGCTGGTGTTTGCTTCAGTTACGTCGACCACGACTTACACGGCCGTGTCGCCTGGGTATCCTGCGGGCGTCTGGATCAAACATCCGGGAATCGCGGTCGGCAAGGTCCTTGGTCCAGCCGGTCCCATGGTCACGGTTGTGGCGGATACCGGCGGAATGTTACATGCTTTCAGGGGAGACACCGGAGCAGAACTTAGCGGATTTCCAAAAAACTTATTGAACCACCCCTCTGGTCCACCGGGAGGCGTCTTCCGCGCTGACCAAAATGATCTAGTGAACTCAACTGCGGCGTTGGTCGATATCAACGGCGACGGGAAGCTGGAAATCTTTATCGGCTCAGGCGACGGTTACGTTTACGGATTTGATTCCCTGGGGAACACTCTGCCTGGATGGCCACAGTCCACCGGAGCTGCCGCCGGGGACGGCAATTACGGTGTTTTCAGCTCACCCTGCGTTGCTGACCTGGACGGCGACGGCGTCTATGAAGTGATCGTGGGGGCCTTTTCGCACTTGATCTACGTGTGGAATGCAAACACGGGCGCGCCTAAGTCCGGCTGGCCTTTTGACAATACCGACACCGTCTGGTCTTCGCCCGCAGTAGCCGACCTTAACGGCGACGGCAAGTTGGAGATTGTCATCGGCGGCGATTCCACAACGCCTCCAGGCGGCGTGCTGCGAGTCTTTCGTTATACCGGAGAGCAGTTGTCCGGGTGGCCGCAGTTTATCGATCAGATCATTCAGTCTTCGCCCGCCATCGGCGACATCGATGGCGATGGTCAACTGGAAATCGTCGTGGGAACCGGCCTGTTCTACGCGGGCACCGGACAATACGTAAATGCCTATAGAGCCAACGGCACCAAGGTAGCTGGATGGCCCGTCAGTTTGACGGGCCATTACACGCGCTCCGGTTGTTCCGGCTCCCCCCCGGCACCGGATAATCGCGTTTTTGGGTCGCCGGCGCTCGCAGATTTAGACGGAAACGGAAAGCTGGAGACATTTGTTGGAGACAACGACGGATACCTCTGGTGCATCAATCCCAACGGAACCATCCGCTGGTTTAATACTCCTGGACAGGCGGGGCCGTGTGACTCTTACTTTTATTCTCTCTTCAGTTCCCCTGCGGTTGGCGACGTCGATGGCGACGGCATAATGGAGGTTGTTACCGGGGGTGGTTTTCACATGGCGGTCTTCAATGCGCTGACTGGGGCCAAGAAGTACCAGATCTACACCGGAAGCGCCGTCCCTCCTTTTAGCTCCCCTCCGGAGTACTCGAACGCTCCGCTATTCACTTGGGGTTCTCCCACCATTGCCGACGTTGATGGCGATGGGAAGATTGACCTACTGATAGGAACGGGCCGCAAGAATTACACACCCGTTTCGCCCGATAACGCTCCATCGAATGTGGGACTGGTTCGGGTTTATCATGAAGCTGGTTCCGCGGCTGTCACCGGGCCCGGAGACAGTTTGGGTTCAACAGGCGTTTCGCGAGCCAAAGTTCCCTGGCCGCGCTTCAGAAAAAACGACGCTGCAACCGGTTCGCCTTTTGATCCAACTTTGCCCTCTACGCCCAAGAGCAACCTCATTTCGGGCGCCAGCGCCGCTCCGTTTGTCATCTCGCCCAATGGCGACGGAATTAATGACACGGTCTCAATCAGCTTTTCGCTCTCTTCACCGGACTTCCTTACGTTGGACATTCTGGATCGCACCGGGGTGATCGTCGCCACTCCGCTGAATCACGTGAGTGAAGCTGCGGGGACTCACATTGTTACCTGGGACGGAACAACCCTTTCGGGCCCCACCGCGATTGATGGAATGTATACTTTCCAAATCCAGGGTGACCTCGCGGCCCGCGTTACCGGCACCTTTGGCATAAGCAATACGATTCCTGAAGTGAACAAATCGTGGTTTCTCGCCGAAGGCAGCACCGTGGGTTTCCAGGCCTACGTCTTGATCCAGAATCCGAATCCCACACCCATTACGGCCAACGTTACATTCATCCGGCAGGACGGCACAACAAAGCTCTACACGGAGACGGTAACCGCACGAACGCGAACTACGGTTCCCATCCATGACCCGATCATCGGGTCACCCAATACCTACAGCGTCAGCACCAGGGTGGACGCCGACCAGCCGATAATCGTGGAACGGGCCATGTACTTTAATTTCAGCGGAACCTACCCGGGGGGACAGGGTGGCCACGACACTATCGGAGTGACAAGAACCGGCACCAGCTGGTACTTAACCGGAAATCGTTCCTTCGCAGGCGACGAGGATTTTATTCTGATGGTCAATCCGTCGCCGACCACTTCAGCAAGCGTGACTGCAACTTACTTATTCGACACACTGGCGCCTATTGTTCAAAACTACACTATCGCGCCAAGCAGCCGATTTACGGTCGCGCTTCACGACCCGGCAGCCTTCCCAACGGGAGTCCGGTTGTCGGCTTCTCTGCGGTCTTCTATTCCGATCGCCGCCGAGCGGGCTCTCTACATTAATAGTCGAGCCGGCGGAGTAGGAGGAATTGGCGCCGCATCCACAAGCTTATCTTGGTACTTCGCGGAAGGTAACACTACGGCTGACACCACTCCGGTTCCCATCGCAGCTTCTGACTTCCTGGAAATGATGAATCCGGGGACGCTCCCCACTAAAGTCACTGTCAATTATATGATCGAGGACGGGACGGTGCTCTCGAAGGTCTACGACATCAAAGCTCAAGGGCGGCTTACCCTGGATTGCGCAAACGAGCTTGGGGCGCTGAATGGCCCGGCGGGCAAACGTTTCTCAATGGAGGTGCTGTCCAATAACCCGATTGCGGCAGAGCGGTTGATGTTTTCCGGTTCGGATCTGGATGGCACGATCGGCTCTCCGACTACTGCCTACATTTGGAACCTGGCCGAAGGATTCACCGCCTTTGGCTACGAGACCTGGGTGATTGTGAGCAACCCGGGAACTCAAACTGCCAATATCACAGCACGTTTCCTGCAGCAGAATGGCACTAACATCCTCCAGAATTACTCATTGCCGCCTAAGACCCGCCAGACTATCTATGTAAACCAGGTCCCCGGTGTGCAAGCGACGTCGGTGAGTACGCAAGTGACTTCCGATCAGCCCATTGTTGTGGAGCGCACCATGAAGTTTGCGGGCAGATACGGCATGCACCAGGCCATGGGGGTGCGGCAGTAAGCACTAGCGGGGAAGACGCAGGCTAATGCGTCATCGGACAAAAAATTGTAGCGCCGGCCTCTGGCCGGCATCGCTGTCCCAGTCACTCCGTCGAAGGCCGGCTGGAAGCCGGCGCTACAAATATTGAAAAATCTCTGCTCCGCTTCTTCTCCAAATTCTGTGATTTAGGCAACTTCCTGAAGTCTCTGGCATCAATGTAAACTGCACCAGGAGTCTAAGGCTGGTCCTATGTTTCGTCGTTTTTTCTTAATACTTCTTTCCGCTTTATTCCTGATTTCCTTCTCGGTGCCAGCTTTTTCCAGTAGCTTCATTCTCCTGACCCGAGATCAGCTACTCTCATCCGCCGACGCCATCATTGTGGGCAGAGTTGCAGATCTTCAGAGTGTTGCAGGCGAGAATGGAAGCATCAATACGTTCATCGCTATCAAGGTCCAGCGCGATTTATTTCAGCAGATAACTCCTGACACTAGCATTTATCTGAAAGAACCAGGAGGGCGATTCCAAGGTATTTCAGAGTGGGGTTTTGGATCTCCGGAGTTTGAACTTGGAGAAAACGTCGTGGTGTTTGTCAAACTGGAACCGAATGGAATGTTTCGAGTCGCCCACATGTTTCAAGGAAAGTTCGCAATGCTCGACTCGGGAGTTTTGCGAGGCGGCCTGCCAAGCGATGCAGTGATCCTTCGCAACCAAACGCGGCGTTTCGGAAGACTGGACGAGATTGAACAGGCGGCTCGCGGCCGAGTAGCACCGCGCTTAGGAAGGTTCGCTACGGAGTTGAAGCTGGATCGATCTGAACATCTGATTCGATTCTCACTCGATGGAGTGGGAGACCCCGCTGCGGGCGCGGGAAAGGGAGACGCGGCCGCGACCATGTTTTTCACGCTTTGCTGCTCGGGAGGGGCACGTTGGCATGACTTTGACAGCGGAGGGACCGTCGCTTTCTACGTGAACCCCGCCAACGCGCCAGTAAGTACGACCAATGCGATGACGGCGGTGAATAACGCTCTACAGGCTTGGAATAACGTTCCAGGAACTCGAATTCAGCTTGTCAACGGCGGCCAAACTTCGTTTAGCGGCCGCAACTTTAGCGACAATACCAACGTAATCAGCTTCGGAGATCCTCAAGGCATCATCCCCGATCCGGTCGGCTGTGCCGGCACACTGGCAGTTACATACATCCAGTTTTCCTCATCGCCCAACAAGGTCGTCAATGGAATTAATTTTAAACAGCTTTTCCAGGCAGACATGGTTTTCAACAACGGATTTGATTGTTTCCTGTCTGACCTACTGAATCTATCCGAAGTTGCGGGACACGAAATGGGCCATGCCATCGGGTTGGCGCATTCTTCTGAAAATCCATTGGAAACCAATCTCGATCTGCGCGATGCGTTGATGTATTACCAAGCCCACGGCGACGGGCGCGGCGCATCGGTTCGCTCCGACGATATCAAGGCAGTGCAACTGGTATATCCGGCCGCCAGCGCGAGCTTGATTTCCGGCGTCGCTGTCTCGCCGTTCGTGATTTCGCCCAATGGCGACGGTGTCTACGAAACGCTCACTATTCAGTTCACGTTGTCCGCGCCCGATGTGATCACTGTTGAAATCCTGGATCGAAACGGAACGGTAATCGCCACACCTTTGAACGCCGCCAGCCTAGGCTCGGGAATCACGTCAGTCGCCTGGAACGGAACTACTTCAGCGGGTGGCGTGGCAAACGACGGAATGTATACGTTCCGCATACGGGGGAATGTTGCTGCAGCGGTTCTTGGGACGTTGGGCGTGAACAACACGGTACCCGAGGCAAGCAAATCCTGGTTTCTTGCGGAAGGAAGCACCGTTGGGTTCGATGCCTATGTTCTGGTGCAAAATCCTAACTTCTCTCCCACCACAGTCAACTTCACCTTTTTCCTGCAAAACGGCACCACGAAACTCTATACCGAGACAGTGCCGGCGCGAACACGAACCACCGTGGCCATTCACGATCCGGTTAAGGCCGTCCCCGGTGTGTACAGCGTCAGCACGCGGGTTCAGGCAGACCTTCCCATCCTGGTGGAGCGCGCCATGTATTTCAATGCCGGCGCCGGCGGAACTGACAGCATCGGAGCTACTTCGACCAACACCAATTGGTATTTCCCTGGCAATCGATCCTTTTCGGGCGATGAAGATTTCATCCTGATCGTGAATCCTTCTTCGTCCTCAACGGCTACCGTGACGGCGACCTTCATCTTTGATAACCAGGCACCTCTGGTGCAAAGCTATACCGTCGGCGCGAACAGCCGTTTTACCATTCCAGTTCACGGGATCACACCTGGCGTCCGAGTTTCCGTGCGCCTTCAGTCGACATCGCCGATCGCGGCGGAACGCGCGTTTTACATTAACAGCCGGGCAGGCGGCGCTGCGGGAATCGGCGCCGTATCTCAGAGCCAGACCTGGTATTTTGCCGAAGGAGACACGTCGGCCCTCACCAGTCTGGTCCCTGCCAGCACATTTTTGGAATTGTTCAATCCGGGAATTAACTCGGCCCTCGTCACGGTCAATTACATGATTGAGGATGGGACGGTGATTTCCAAGAGCTACACCATTTCCGCACAACGCCGGCTAAGCCTGGATGCCTCGGCCGAAGTCGGCTCGAACGTCCGGTTTTCGATGGAAGTGCTATCCGACGTTCCCATTGTTGCGGAGCGTTTGATGTTTTCGGGTACCGATGTTGGAGATTCCATCGGCTCCCCTACCACTGCCTACGTCTGGAACCTGGCGGAAGGTTTTACCGCCTTCGGATATGAGACATGGGTTCTCGTCAGCAACCCGGGAAACCAGTCGGCTAACATCACGATGAACTTTTTAAAGCAGGACAGCAGTACAGTCACACAGAGTTACGTTTTGCCTCCAAAAAGGCGGCTGACCGTGTACGTCAACACTGTCCCTGGCGTGACGCCCACCTCGGTTAGTACCCAAGTCACTTCAGACCAGCCGATTGTTGTCGAGCGCACCATGAAATTCTCCGGCCGGCTCGGAATGCATCAGTCGATGGGCGTGCGGCAGTAGTGAGACTCCTAGAGGCGGCATCATTTCCGCTGCGCGCAAGTTCGACTTGTGACCGTTCGCTCCCCTTGTTAAACTGACAGCATGGGTTTTCTCGCATGGATATTGTTCGGTTTGATTGTCGGAGCTCTGGCGAAATTAATCATGCCCGGAAGAGACCCCGGAGGCTGCATCATCACGATTCTGTTGGGAATTGCAGGTTCTTTTGTGGGCGGCTTTTTGGGTCAGTTTCTGGGACTCTATCACGATCCCTTGGCCCGTCCCAGTTGGATTATGTCAATTCTAGGCGCCATCGTTATTTTAGCGCTTTATCGAGTGATCATCGGGCGAAGAGTTTAGAGGAGCAATTTTTCATGAACCGAAAGAATGTCATCATTGGGACGTTGTTGGGAGCAGCAGCGGGACTGGCGGCGGGGTTGCTGCTTGCGCCCAAGACAGGGCGCCAGACAAGAAGCTGGATCGGCGCGCAAGCGCGCCATGGCGGGAAGCTGATCGGCCGCAGCGGTGAATTCTTGAAGAAGCGTGCCGAGTACGAAGGCAATCGCCTGCGTAATCTCTTTCATGATACCAAGCGGCGTCTAATTAGTTCTCAGGAGTTTTATGCCTCGGATGATCTAGTTACTCAGCGAGTGAAAACCGAACTGGCGCACAACCCGAAGAGCCGCGAAATCGCCGGGCTGAGCGTAGATACTTTCAACGGAGTAGTCACTGTTCGAGGCTCCATCCCCACCAATGAGAAGATTCCCGATATTTTGGATGTAATTTATTCCGTTCGCGGCGTGCGGGATGTGGTCAACGAAACGCGCGTCGAACAGCTCGTGTGAAATTCGAATGTCGAATTTCGAATGTCGAATGACGTCAGCAGTCAGTAGCTAAACACTCCGACAACAGCATTCGACATTCGAACTTCGCAATTCGAAACTTAATGCGGTTTTCGCCAGGGCGAACTACTGACTGACCGGCGTCATTCGACATTCGAAATTCGGCATTCGACATTCAAAAGCGGTCCGCCTCCCCCTGCGGATCTGTATGCACCATCACGTCGGCATTAGGGATTCGCTCCTGAATCCGAGCCATCAACTCCTCGGTCAGCCGATGTGCCTCGCCGAATGGGCGGCTGGCGGGTATGACGATGTGAAAATCGATAAACTTCTGCGCCCCTGATTTGCGAGTTCGTAGGTTGTGGTAACTGAGTATCTCCGGCTTGAAGCCTTCAATGATCCGTTCTATTTCGCGGCGAGTCTCATCGGGTAGCTGCTTGTCCATAAGCTCGTCGATGGAGCGAATCCCCATGCGCGCGGCTGCCACCAGGATTCCGAGCGAAATAACCAGCGAAATCGTGGGATCCACCCAGTGCCACCCGCGCCACCAGGTGAGCATAAGCGCGACAATGGTTCCTCCCGTTGCAAACGCATCCAATCGGTAGTGGAGGCTGTCGGCAAGCAGCGCCACAGATTCTGTCTGCCTCCCCACACTCACCAGCCGGCGCGCGATGTAAATACTCGCCAGGGAAGAAATCGCAAGCGCCAGAAGGCCCGGTGCCAGGAATCGAACCGGCTCCTGAGAAACAAACTTTTGGTAGGCTCGCCAGAGAATAAAACCGGCCGTCGACAAGATCACCACGAATTGAAACAGCGCGGCCAGGCTCTCGGCTTTGCCGTGGCCGAAAGGGTGTTCGCGATCCGGAGGCTCGGCAGATTTGCGAAGAGAAATGAAATTGATGGTGGAAGTAAAAAGGTCAAGAAGCGAATCGGCGGCGGTAGCCAGTACTGCCACTGAATTCATCCAAAAGCCGACCAGCATTTTCAGCAGCGCCAAAAAAAGCGCCATAATAATGGCGAACCGTGCAGTCCGACTTTTCATGTTAGAATTCGCGGACATGGGAGTCATTATAGAGACAGTCGCGGTGTAAACCGAAGGAGGATTGTCCGGTCGAAGACTCGTTGAATCACCGAGTTGGGCCATCCCCTGGGGGCAAAGCCCGGAAGGAACGCCGGTGCCGGGCAGTCTGTAGCGACCGGCCTCGGCGCTTGCCTCGGGCTCCGAGGATGTGACGATAATCACTCGTCACTGAGGAGTCACTGAGAAGTGAAAAAGCACCCGCGCAGAAACGTAATTTACATCACTGCAGGGCGTCCGCGACGCTTCTATATTTAGGATTCGCCTGGAAAACCATGGATAATCAATCGATCTTCTCGATCAACGAGTTTCTGGAGCTGGAACTCTGGTTGAAGTCATTACCCATCTTATTTCGCTACAAGCGCTTCCCCTTCAGCGCGCGCAACGTCAGCCAGAAGCGGGATTACAAACAGGAAATTCAGCTCACGCTGGAAATGCTTAACCGCGTCGAGCAGCTGTGCCAGAGAATGAATGCCGACCGCAGCCGCGTTTCCAACTGGGCGCTATGGCTGGAAGAGGAGGCAGAGACGTCCGAAAGTAACGCCACGGCGCTGGAAGTGCTGGCGGACTCTGTCAAGCAGTTCAAGATGCTCCTTACAGACATGCTGGGCCGCCCATTGATAGATGCGGACCTGTTTGACCGCATCGGAAACTTGTTGCGCCACGAGTTTGAAAACTTCCGCCAATCAGTCTACTTCACGGAGCTCAATTACACTTATTTTGAAAGTAAGGTCCAGCCGGTCATTTCGGCGCATGTCCTGATCAGAACTCGATCCATCCCGCTGAAAGTGGAAGTGACAGAAATATTCCTCGGCTTCGTCCGGCTCATGGCCTACCTTCGCTTCATGAACAGCGGGCTGCGCGATGCTTTCCAGCCCCGCCATTTTTTCCTGGCATTCACGCTGATTCATTTTGAAGCTCATTCTCTGACGCGGCGACTGAGAGCCTTCGCGGAAGTAATCATGCGGAAGGATCAGAAGACGGGCGAATCCTTCCAGGTAGTCACCTCTGCGCTGCGCATGGAGAGCCGCCGAGTCTTCCAGCAGGAATTGCAGAGCATCGACCAGGCCGAAGATGAGGAGCTGGTGCGAGTTCGACTGGAGGATAGCAGTGGCTTGCTCTGGAACTGCTACCAGAATTGCTTCATCACGCTGGCCCAGTGTTTCAATGCTCAATTCAACAGGTACGAAGTGTTCGAAAACATATTTGAACGTTATGAGCAGTCGGTCCGTCTGCTGGATGACCTGAAGCGAATGATCGGCAAACTAGAAAAAGCCAACGACCAAAAGGAATTCTTCGGGTTCCTGGCAGACCTTCAGAGTTTCGAACAGACGACGATGCACTACCTGATGTACAAGGACCAGCTCGAGGTTCACAACTTCGTCGAACTCTTAGGCCATTCCAAGAGCGAAGGCGAGCGCCTGCAGAACTTGCACCGCCTGGCGGTTTATCTGGACGCGCTGATCGCCGAAGTGGGGAAGCGAGGGGAGCTGAAGATCTTCTACCAGGACGAGCGCGGCGTGATGCTGCAGTAATTGAATTAAGAATTAAGAATTAAGAATGAAGAATTCACCCTCCGTCATTCCCTGTTTTTTAATTCTTCATTCTTCATTCTTAATTCCTAATTCCTCGGCCTGGTTCCCACCAACATCAAAACCCCGCCTAATGCCACAATTCCGAAGCTGACCACCGGATGGACCGGTTCCCGTTTTTCTTCCTGAACCTGAATATTCACCGGGCCCAGCTGCGCAGAGCTTTTTTCCCGACGGGGTATTCCGCCCATAAAGATAATTGCCAGCCCCAAGATAATCAAAACCAAGCCGACCCAGAATAGAGGTGTGGTACGCACGGTTATGACCTCCGATTAGGAGTTTTACCGTGAACGTCACGAAGCCGCAACTAAAATAGGCCGCCAAACAAATGAGTGATGAACGGTTGACCAGTGCGGTGCAGGAAAGCCCGCAGCAGCGGGCGTCAACGCCGCTACCGGACTAGATAGTTCAAGATCTTCACTTCACTTCTGTCACCGGCTCGGTGGTGAACTGGCCGGGGCTGGTGCGAATCGCCATCCCGTTGACTGCAGTGGGAGACACTATTTCCAGCGTACCCTTGAAGCGCGTAAAGTCGATTCCCTTGCCCTGATAGATCTCGTCAGGGAACTTCGCCAGTTGGCCATTAGAGGTCAACTGGATGGTTGTCGTACCGTTGGTAACAATTTTGCCGCCGGCATCGCGCAGGTTCACGGTAACGGTCACCGGCGTGCTGGTGGAGTTGGAAACCGCCACTCCCGTCTTAACAGCCTTGGTGAGGTCGCTGAGATCGTATTCGATCGGCAGCATGAAATGAGCCAGCGATTGCACCCCAGGCACTCCGGTGGTTCCTACGGGGCTGACAAACAGAATAGTCGCGCCCAGCGGCAGCGTCGATGAAAGCTGTACCGACCCTACTTGCAGGGTGCCTGCGCCGTCGGTGCTAAAAAAGCCGATCCCCTGCGAAGGAATGTCAAACGTGAACTGGCCATTTGCAAGTGTGCCGTTGATATTGACGCTGAGCGAATTTCCGTTGCTGTCAAAAAGCTTCGCAGTGCCGGAAGAATCCTGCGTCGTAGAGGGGTTTAAGAGGATCAGCGTGGAAGCAAACTGGTTGCCCCCGCCCAAATCACCGTTTGCAAACTGCGCGAAATTCTGCTTCTCAGTCTCCGGCAGCGCGGCCGCCTGCGTGACCGTGAACGTTTGTCCGGCAATGGTGATTGTTCCGGTTCTGCTGGATGAACCGGTGTTGGTGGCTACAGAGAAATTCACCGTTCCGCTGCCGGTTCCGCTGCTTGCGGAGGTGAAGGTGATAAAGCTGGTGCTGGACGTCGCTGTCCAGGCGCAGCCGCTGGCTGTCGTCATCGTGATGCTTGCCGTCCCGCCTGCCGCGGGAAACGTCTGGCTTGTAGGCGACATCGAGAAACTGCAGCTTTGCCCGGGCGTGGCAGTGAACGTCTTCTTGGTGATGAAATCTCCCGTGGGCTGGCCATCGCCATTTGCAGAATTTGAGCCGACCACCAACACCGCATTACTGGTAGTCGTCGATGGCGCCGTCCACCGAAATGTAAAATTGACCGTGCTGGGATCGGGTTTCGGGAGCGAGTGGGTTACATACACGATGTTACCTGCGGGGCCGGTGTTGGCGGACATCAGATGAGTGCCAGAATCTGTTATGACGATTGTCCCAACAGACGCCGTGAAGGGAGTGCCGTCTTTATTCACAAATGCGGCAAATCCTGCGAGCGCACCCGAGCTGACATTGGGGTTCTTGCTCACCGTAACGGTGATGTCATAGTTCTGCCCCGGAGTGTATGTGGGGCTTGGAAAACCCGTCACGGAGAGCAAGTTCGGATTTTGATTCAGAGGAAAAGTTGTATGACAGCCGCTCTGGAAGCACATGTTGGAATTAAGGATACCCTGGGTTGGCGTGCCGGTACTCTCAGCGAGCAAAATGCAAATCATTACAAAGGCGATTGCGCCAAAAATCAATAGCAGTCTGTCAAGTCTCATTCGTCCCTACCTCAGTTTTCTAAATATGTTAAACCCGATTTTAAACCGGTTGTCTGTGTCGCTTCCCACATTCGGCCCGTATCGGCCCGGGCTCATCTGCGTGGAGGTCGATATCACCAGGCTGAATACATGGTGGAAGGTTTGCTTCTGCAGCGCCACCGAGAGTGCCGGACGGTCGACAAAGTACCCGCGAAAACCCGCCAGGCGCGGGATATATTCCCCAACAATGGCCAGAGACGGCCGGACCTTTACTGACAGCCCGACGCCCAAATTCACCGTGTAGTCGTCATCCGGGTTGGTGGCAAAGTCTCTCAAAAAGAACAGCCCATTGTTCTGGCTGTTGAAGATGACCGTCGGCGCCACCATTACGTCGACATACCTTCCCAGTTCCCGGGCGGCCATCACCTGAACGTGCGGGGAATAGATCCCCCGAAAGTTGTTCTGACCCTCAATTCCAATTTTAGCAGCGAGCGAAATCGGATCCCCTCGCTGTTGATGAAAGATGTCTCCTGTAATATCCATCTCAATGGTTCGGTCCGAGCGCGCCCGGTAGACGGAAGCCATCACGCGGTTCCACACGCCATAATCGAATCCAAAAGCTATGTTGGCGGTGCTGTCCAGGCCAAAGAGCCGCCCGGCCGATCCGTTAAACAGGGGGGCGCTGAATCGATGCTGAACCAGGAAATTCATGTCATTACGCCGCACCGGGATTGGCTGGGGCAGGTTGATCCACCGGTTGGAAATCTGGCGAGGTTTCTCCCACTCGGATATGCGGCCGGATTGGCCTGCCGCGGGAACTGCCGGCTTCGGGCCCCCAGTCTCACCTGCCGGCTGCGCCCGGGCGACGCCACCGGCGGGAGCTGCCGCTTTCGGCGGATTTGCGGGGTCAATTACTGTGACCGTTCCGTCGCGTTTCAACACCACCGTCTTGTTGGTCGGATCCGAATAGTGGATCTCGGTATGCGAATCAATTATCTGGACCGGATACTGAAATCGCTCCTGAAATCGCGCGCGCAGATCGGGAGTGATGGTGAAATCGTTGGCCTCAAAAGCTTGACCGAATTCATTGCGAGGACTCCCGCCTTTGGGATCGATGTGGCATGTGGCGCATCGGTTCTGAAACTGCGGCGAACTGAGAGGGTCCTTAGTGAAACGCTCCAGGTATTTCGGAAACGCCATCAGTGAAAGGCTCGAGAGGATGGCGATGGTACAAGTTAGCGCGAATTTCATGTAGTTCTCCCCATGTCAAAATAGATGTTAGAGAGTGATTGCGCGGTTACAAAAATTTTTGGCACAAACAGAATTATGATAGTTTTATAAGTGATTGCAACACGGAGATCGTAGGTTCAACGGATTCTAAATATTGGATTAAAGTAGAAAATTTTGGATCTGCAGTTAGCAGTGCCCATTGCAGTTTCTACATTTTGGGGGAGCGGAGAGACGGGCCTGAGGGCCGTCTTAAACCGATAGAAATTCCCGGAGTATTTGATCCACTCTAGGAGACCACGACTGAAATGGCCTCTCTCGAATCTTCATCTTTCACCACGTTCTCCGACTCTTCAAAATAATGCCCGCGAGATTCCTGGCCTGCCTGATTTTTCTTGGCATTCTCTGTCCGCTTGAAGTCCGGGCTCAGGTCCGCCCCAATGCGGAAGAAGAGGAAAAGCTCAAGACGACCATCGCTTCAAGCCAGGATCAGGCAATGCTGGAGCAGGCTTTCACCTCGCTGATTGGAATTTACCTGCAGCGCGAAGAATGCGACCGGGCGCAGGATTGGTTGAACCGCGCGCACGATAGAAAAGTCTTTCGCCGCGGGGCCTCCTTCCTGCTGGAGGTAGGCCGTTGCCTGGAGGCGAAATTTCCCGAACGGGCACGCCAACTTTATCAGAAAATGATCTCAGATTATCCCGACGAAACAGACGAGATCGGTGACAGGTATTCCGACGCGGCGCGGCGGCGGCTGGTCTGGTTGTCCGGCGACCGTTCGTGGCTGGTGGCCAGCCGCAGCCAACTGGTGCGCGTCCTCAGAAGCGCCGTGCAGCGTCATGATTTCAATTCCCTTCGCAAGTACGTCAGCAAAGTGAACTTCATGTTCGGTGCCTGCGAGAGCGAGTTTCTCAACTCCAACCTGGAAGAGGTGGCCGCCTTTCTGGACGAAAACCGCAGAAGAGGAATCAAAGTCGCAACCGGAGTTCGCAAGTTTCCCCATCATGGAGACTGGTACGTGCTGGAGAGCCACGGATGGAGCGTCCCTTACAGCTACGTCTACTTCTTGATTCAGCAAATTCCCGGAGGGTGGGAGTGGATCGGCGGAATCTACTGCGACGAGCCCATCTTTCGCCGCGTGGCTGCGGTCTCTGACCGGTGATGCTTATGGGTTAGCAGGTTGGCAAGTTAGCAGGTTAGCACGTTACAGGTTGCCCAGGTTAGCAGGTAAGCAAAGTCACGTCGGCCGGTCACCAAGCCGAACTCTCTAGTCTGCCAAGCCAAACCCTCTAGTCTGCCAACCTGCCAACCTGCTAACTTGCTAACCTGCTAACCTGCTAACCTGCCAACTTATCATCACCCGGTTTTTCGATCAGCGGTCAATCCACGAGCAGCCGGCTGCGGCGACGACTCTGCAAAGGTTTTTCTTTTCAGCCGGTAGAAGACCACGGAAATACAGAAGAGAAAAATGCTAATGATCTGCGCGGTCGAAAGAGTGCTGTTAAACCACATGCCTCGAGGGTCGTCCCGGTAAAACTCAATGATGAAGCGCTGTATGGAATAGAAAATTCCATAAGCGAGAAAGATCTGGCCATCGAATCGCTTCCGACTTCGCAACCACAGAAGCAGCGACAGAACCAGAAGATTGCCGAGCACCATATAGACCTCAGTCGGATGCAGCGGCACGTTCAAAGGAGCCAGCGCCTCCGGGTCGGTATAGGTAATGGCCCAGGGTACGTGCGTAGGCTTGCCCCACGAGTCGGCTGCTGCCAGGCAGCCAATTCTGCCGATGACCTGGCCGAGCGAAATTCCCGGCGCCAACGCGTCGCCGGTCTGCCATACAGGCATTTTGCGGAGCCGAAGGAAAATCAGCGCCACCGCGACGGCGAAGATAAATCCGCCGTAATAAACCAGTCCTCCCTGCCAGATTTTCAGAATCTCCAAAGGGTGGGTGAGGTACCATTGGAATTCTCCGTCAAAGAATACCGAGAAGAGGCGTGCTCCGATTATGCTGGAGATCAAAATATAGATGAACAGCTCGTTAAGCTGTTCGGTATCCAGCTTCTGCTCACGCCCATGGCGAAGCGCCAGCCAGATTCCTGCCAGGAAGCCGAGCGCCGTCATCACGCCATGCGTGTAAATGGTTAAACTTCCGATTCGAAGGAAGACTGGATACATAACAAGTGCACTGTAGCAAGAATACCAGTTTAAAGTGAGATACAGTTTATCGTTTTGCGCTGGGAATTCAAAATTCGCCGCGATTAACAGGCATAGTTGCCGGCCAGAAAGGTCGGATACTTGGTAGAGACGGCCCGCTGGGCCGTTTCGTGTCCGCGAAGCGGCGCCATTGGAGAGACGCCCAGTGGGGCGTCTCCTGCACGATGAAAGATTGCGCGCGAGACGGCCCACCGGCCGTCTCTCCAAAATGTCCAAACCCGAGTGTCCGCGAAGCGGACCAATAACAGCAGCCGGGGGTGCCCAGGCGCGAAGCGCCAGGCACCCCCGGTCAGCGATTCCCCGCACGGAATCGGACCGCGCAAGCGGTCCCATTTTTTCCTTTATTTTGTCTTCGTAAATTCCGTATGACGAGCGTTATCGTTGGGACGGAGGCATCCATGACTGCCCCTGATGGGACCGCTTGCGCGGTCCGGGTGATATGGGGATGGTTGACCGGGGGTGCCTGGCGCTTCGCGCTTCGGCACCCCCGGCTACTGCTATTGGTCCGCTTCGCGGACGCGCTGGTTTGCAGCCGGGTACCGGAGACGACTATCCCTTCAATCGCTTTAACGCTTTCTTCGCGTTTTCGTAGTCAGGCTTGAGCCTCAGTGAAGTATTGATTTCCGCGATCGCTTCCGGTTTACGCCCCTGCTTTTCCAATACCAAGCCGAGTAGATAGTGTGCCACGGCGGGCTGCGGAGCGCCGGGCTCTGGCTCTTGCGTCAGATACTTGCGAATATATCGCTCGGATCGGGGAAGGTCTTTATCCTGGGTGTAAAGCGCGTAGCCCGCTTCGACATACGGGCTTAGATTGTCAGGAACATTTTTCTCTGCCAGAGCCAATGTCTGATCGAGTTCCGTCCACTGCTGTTGGCGTGCCAGCACAGCCGCCAGCACTCTATAGGGGCCCGCACGGCCAGGCTCCAGCTTGGAGGCTTCCCTGGCATATTTCTCAGCCAGATCCGGCCGATTGCGCTCCGTCGAGCGATAGATGCCGGCCACGCTCATCAGGGCCTTATAATTTCGCGGATTCACTTCGAGAACTTTGAGGTAGAAGCGTTCAGCCCCGGCTCGATCATTCTCTTCCTCGGCGAGCATCGCTTTGGCGAAGTAGCCGTTTTCGGGGTTCTGGCACAGAATTTCGTCGGTCAGAGCGCGCGCCTTTTTGGTGTCCCCGCCCATGATTGAAGGGGCGTGCACATAGAACATCATCAGTCCCACCCGAGCTTCGAGATGTTTGGGATTGACGGCCAGGGCCGCGTCGATCTCTCTTTTGAAGCGCGGTCCGATTCTCATCTTGGTAAAGAAGCTGCCGCGGTTGGCTACTTCACCGCAGGCCCACACCAGCTGAAAGTGAAAATCCGCATTACGGCCGTCAACCGCTACAGCACGCTCAGCCTCTTTGACGGCCCCATCCCAATCTCCGTAGGCCATTTTTATTTTTGAGAGCAGATAAGCAGCTTGGCCGTCCTTGGGATTGTTTTTGGCGCGCGGCTCAATGTTGGACCGAGCGCGCTTCCAGTGTCCGTCTTCAACCAGACTTTCGGGTGACTCCTTTGTGGCGGTTGGGGTTGTCTGTGAGTTGACCGACAAGACAGCGCTGAAGCCGACGGTCGAAACAATGAAAAGGACGCGGAGAATTATGGCTATCTTTTGCCTCATCACTTCCATAGACGGGATGGGGTCTCGATATCCTGATGACCAACGATCCTCATCAAGACTATCTTTTGCGTCATCACTTCCATATCAAGACTATCTTTGCGTCATCACTTCCATAGACGGGAAGGGTCGTAAAAAAGTTCTAACAAAGGTTCGCGCCGGGGAGAGTGGGAGAGCGGTGGAGCGGGAGTTGGAGAGTGGGGAACGGGAGAGTGGGGGAGCGGGAGAGTGGGGGAGCGGGAGAGCGGGAGAGTGGGAAAGCGGGAGAGTGGGAGAGTGGGAGAGTGGGAGAGCGGGAGAGTGGGGGATTCTTCCAAGGTCGGAAATCGGATCCCCTCTTCGTCGCGAATTGTTAGATTCCGAATGCGAGCGTGGATGAAATTGACCGAAGATATTGTAGGATAGATGTTCCCGCAAGTTGCCGAAGTGGCGGAACTGGCAGACGCACTGGACTCAAAATCCGTCACTGACGCACCTACAATCACTTCTAAACATTAACAATCACAAACAAATAGACCGGATTTTTCGGCACTGAAAGATCGAAAGACTTACAAAGATTCACAATCTGGACAGGAGAAAAATAGGAGATAGAATTGACAGAATCGAAACGCGAACTATTTGCCGACTTTCCCGTGCACAAAGTGGATGTGCTTGATTTTGGTAGTCTGCGGCGACAAAGCAAAAAGAGTATCCCAAATGGAAACAGCTCTTGAAGTTTTTATGGATTAAGCCGTTCTTGCAGCGTGAACTCAAATACGCTCAAATCTTGATAGAATTGTGAACCTTATTTACATCAGGAAACTTAGTGCACTCCACGATATTCCCGTAGCATCGCCGTGTAAACCTCGTCGAACTTTCTCATAACAAATTTATTCACTCTGCGTGGAATTCCGTTTTGAGATCGAAAGTTGTGCAGAGATTGGTGGACGGAATATCCGGGCACCCGTCGATGATCGCCGAATCGATCCAAGAGGAAGGCTGGCCAGCTCCAGTCATTCGCGGCGAAATAAGGCAGAATCTCTTCGAGCTCATCGATCGAGAGGACCGTAAGGGGCCAAACTCTCCGGTTGGCCTCTCGCAGCTCACTTTGGAAAAGCCGGTCGAGATATTCGTTTATCCCGAATGATTCTAGGATCGGTTCATAGGCGATCAGGACTGGATAAAAGTTCGATCCACCATTTACCGGCAACCTTCCGTTCAGTGCTGAGGATACAGCTCGAGCTAGCTGACGGAGAGCTTTCGGACTTCCTCTGGGGCTTTGAACAAATTTCTCGTAAATTTCTCGTTCGAAAAGCCCTCTGTCACGATTGTATTTCGCGGCCCTTGACAGTAGTGATGCTTTACACTCAAACAACACCACGTCCGATCCGAAATCCAGGACCGCGTCAATTTCGCCACGGTCATAGGGCAAGTTTGTCCGTAAGGGAGAAAGATGGGATTCTCCGCCGTAAAAATTACAGAGTAAATTCGATACGTATCGCTCGAATAGCTGACCCCAGAGACTGCTGAAGTCCTCCCGCAGATTGCCAGGCAGGCTGTCGAAAATATGCCAGTACAGCCCATAGATGAGAAGCTCGGCGAGAAAGTAATAATCGAGGATGAAATGTTTGTCACCGGTTAGGTTGACCAGTGGATACTGTCTAAAAACTGTAAAATCATTTGTGAAGGTTTGATCCTCTAGCATCCGTTGCAGGAGATCGGTGTCGGACTCTAGCCCCTCGGGATTGATCTTCCTTCGCAAATCGTTAACGGAGAGGCTTCGATGCCGAAGAAACGTATCCAAATGATCTTGAGGGAGTTCCACCTCTCGTAAGAATTCCAGCCTGTCGAAGCCACATGCACCTGGATTTCCGAGGACGACTTGGGCAGAAGCTGCATTGACGTGAGCGAAGAGACCAAATATCACTGCCTGGTAAGTAGACAACGACAACCCGTCAAAGGTAATCGTCGCAGGGTCGATGCCAAGTGCTAGGCGCTGCTGTTCAATCCCCTCGTCCACACTGCAGAGCTCTTGAATCATTAGAGCTACTCTGGAAATGCCGTGGCCAATCTCCACCGGATTGTAAAGTTCCCAACTCGCAGCAAACTCGACCACGAGATCTAGGTCATCCGGCCTTGTCTCTTCCTGCCGGAACTGGTGCCCAGCCATGAATTCATTCATGAGCAGGGCAGCGTCTCCAATCTGGCGAGGATCAACGCAGCCAACCTTTTGCGGAAGCACCAGCAGCGCTTTGATATTGACTAGTGAATTAGCACGGTGGAAAACAAGTCGGCTGCTCGGGCTGGAATGTTCCTGCGAGAAGCGCTGAAACCCGGGCAAATATTCAGCCCGGATGCAAGTGTTCTCAAGGAACTGGTGAACATTCTGATCGAAATGCGACTTCAGGAGTGCAGTGTTAATAGCGGTGAAGCTGAGAAGTCCGTACTCGAAGGGCAATTCAGACAGTCTTTCCCAGTAAAGGCGTTGACAATCAGCACCCTCGAAGAGATCCGAGTACCTGTAGAAAACAGCAACATGTGGTCCGGGAATTTCAGTCTGTCTCCTGTATCCGCGAGGAATGAATAACCCGGGGCGAGGGCCAACGATTGAATCCATTATCCGAGCAAGTCTTGTTTGACCGAGGGGTCTCATGCTTTACCGGTAAACCATTATCGCGCCTCGCGATGAATTGAGGACGAAATTTCACTGGTGAACCACCGCGGTGATTGCCCTAGCGCCCTTGTCCTCAGCGCTAAGCTCGGCGCATTAACCGCCCAAAAAGCTTTACGGCTCCATGCGTTGCGACGTATCATAAATAAAAACTGAACTTAGACGGGAACCGGGCGTCTTCCGAGCCACGCATCTAAGGGAGTCTCTCTATCGGAGCCAATCGCGCGAAAATGTCAGTAAAGCTGAATTCCCTTGAAGCCATCGTCAATCACTACTGCGCCGAAAAACGGAGAGCCGCGGCCCGAGAGTTGCAGTTTTTCGCAATCCAGCGGACATTGGCAGATGCTCTGCGATGTGCGGGCCGAGCCGAGGGACCCAGCGGGAAGCGTTTGAAGCACCAGCGAAGAATCCCCAGTCGAGTTTTGTCTAAAGCGGTTCGGCGCCTCGAGAGCGCTGAAGAGATAATCTCGAAAAGTCGAGACTTCGAAGAACTCCACTTGAAGATCGATCGACTGATCAGGCCGATTTTCGGGATTGGCGAGCTTACCGTCTACGATACCGCTTTGCGGATTGGAGCGTACCTTCGCCTTGAGCCTGAGACAGTTTACCTGCACGCGGGAACGAGAGACGGAGCTAAAGCGCTCGGAATCAATGGAAGCCACAAAACGGTTCGCGCCGGTGAGCTTCCTAAACCAATCGGGCGGCTTCGGCCCCGGGAAATAGAGGACTGCCTCTGTATCTATAAAGTGGCAATCAGGAAACTGGCTTCGCCAGCCGCCAGACGAAGAGTGAAGCACAGAGCCACGACCGACTACCGACAGGTGAGCGAATGCCATTGACGCCTAACCAGCAACGAGCGATAGAACACGACGGCGTCAACCTTCAACTGATTGCCTGCGCCGGTTCTGGAAAAACGGATGTTGCCGCATACCGTGTGGTTCACCTTCTTCGACCTCGGCCGATCGGTCGGGGACTCACACCACGCAATACTTTGGGTTTTTCGAGGTTTTGAAAGCGGGGATTGCCGAGCCTTCAATTTGAGTCCAGGTCGCCCAAAAAACTACTGTTTGTTGGACAGCAGTTCACGGAAATCAGGAGGCAGTATTTCCAACTATTTGGGAGGGCGCTGATCAAAGGGGGTTTTTGGACAGGGCACGAATCAGGTTTGCGCGGTGCTCTTCTTAACACCGAGTTCAGGGGAGATCGCTCTCGTACTGTAGCCTTTGAGCGAAGCAACCAAAGCCGGTTTGTATCGACTTCAATTCTTTTGCGCCCGTCTTACGCGCTCCGCGATGATATCCCGCTCAAGCTGTGCAACGGCTGAAATGATGGTGAATATCGCGCTTCCCAACGGGCTTGAGGTGTCGATATTCTCTTGAAAACTGACGAACCCAATACCTAAGCTCCGAAACTCCTCGAGCGCGAAGATCAAGTGTTTGTTGAGCGCGCGAAACGATCAAATCGCCAGACCAAAACAAGATCAAATCCACTTGTGCGAGTAGGGCTTATACGAACGGTGGCGCAATAAGTGGCCTTATAATGAGAACTCATCCAAACCGTAATCGTGGGAGTGCCTGGTCTTGGGCCGCTCGCCAAGTTGGTTTAGGCGAGCCTAAACAAGAGTTAAGCCGCGCATCCGCAAGAGTGCTCAGCCGCCCCACCTGACGCCCGGGCGTTATGTGTGCCGAAGCCGCTGCGAAGCAGGAGAGGACGTGAAGAAGTTGATGGACACGCTCGACGAAGGCGCGAGTAAGCACGTCGTTGTGATCTCTCGAGACGGCGACGCGCTCCGACCGGAGCGAAGCCCTCGGACGGCAATGTCCGGCAATGAATTCTCAAAGTACGTCAGTGACATGCTGAGAGAGATGGAGCGGTCGCCTGGGAAAAGGCGGTTACTACTTTACGTACACGGAGGCCTCAACACCTATTCACAGAGTCTTGACCGGGCGAAAAAGCTAACCAAGCTAATCGCAGAGGCGGGCTATTACCCAATCTTCGTCAACTGGCGATCTGGCCTTGTGGATTGCTACGTCGAGCATCTGTTCCGGGTTCGGCAGGGGCGAATCCATCGGCAATATTGGTGGATCACCTGGCTGTACTATCTAGTCGCCGATGTTGGTCGCGCTCTGTTTCGGTTTCCGGCCGCCTTCTATCTTCAGGTAATCAACGACTGTAAGCCATACATGCCAGGATCGAATCCAGACTGGCTGAATTCAACCGCTCTCTTCATCAAACTGAGGAAGCGTTACGAAGACACCCTGAGGAAAGGGGACGGCACGGCGCTTGGGGTCTCGCTTGGCACTGATCGACGAACTCCAGCTGAGAAGTGGATTCTCCTTGTTCGCCTGCTTGTAAGTGTTCCCGTCAAAGTAGTTTCAGGGGCGATAGTAGATGCCTTTGGGACCAGTGCGTGGGGAAACATGTTGAGGCGGACGAAGGCGCTTTTTCGCAAGCCTCAAGAATTCGATATTCGCGACAAGCTGGATAAGGAGCCTGAGATCGAAAGGGCGCTTGACACTGCTCCAACAGGCGCCTTCTCCTTGTTCCTTCGCAAGCTCTCGGAGAAGGTAAAGTCCGACCCGAGTTCTTACGAAATAACCCTTGTTGGACACAGCATGGGAACTATCGTTCTCAACCGGCTGATGAAAGACTTTCCGAGCCTCCCGTGCGCACACATTGTCTACATGGGGGCAGCTTGTTCGATCGCAGATTTTGTTGACTCGGTTGTTCCATACCTGGAAAGCAATAGCAGAACGCGCTTCTTCAACCTGTGTCTGCATCCTGTGGCCGAGGAAAGCGAATCCAATGCGCTGGAAGTTGCACCGCGGGGTAGCTTGCTAGTGTGGATCGATAACTTCTTATCATCGCCAGAGACCACGCCTGACCGGAGGCTGGGAGTTTGGGAGAATGTCCTTCAGGCTACACACATGATTCCGCAACACCTTCGCGGAAGGATTTGCATCAAAGGCTTCAGCGCGGGACGGACAGCAGGCAAACCGCAGAAGCACTCAGAGTTTGGCGACATTGAGTTCTGGAGGCCGGAGTTGTGGGAGGCTTGACAGCTTGAAAGGGGCGCACTCGACAAGTCGCTGATCAGGACACGCACCCTGCGCTCCGGGGGCGTGCGGGTTAGCCACTGGGTCGTTAAGCGTAGCGTGTCCCACACCGCCCCCAGAAAGGATCATTGCTTTCGCGCTTGCCGTTCCCTCTCTTCGCGCACGAGCCGCGAAATTTCGTCAACTGTCAGGCGCTCTGCCTGCCTCGGGAAAACAATAATAGGCTTCCCCTCTCTTTTTTCGATCCGTGGTCTCGGTACCCTTGTTGTCAAGTTTTTCAAGGCGATAGATTTCTGGAAGTATTGTACGATAAGTGCTTCAAATTTGACATTCTGCCGAAGTAGCGGAACTGGCAGACGTACAGGACTCAAAATCCGAAAAAGACAAAGTCCAAGCTCTCAAGATTATTGGTTTTTCGAGGGCTTTGGCTTTTTGCTCTTTTCGGTGGAGATAGGTGAAATCTAGTGGTTTTCAACCGTCGTGGGCAAAGTTACAGGCAAAGTGCTAGCGGTTTTACCGCGCTTTCCGCACGCCGAGCGCCCGTTTTTGATATATTTCTAGTAGCGATTCTATGGGTGACGGCTCTGTACAAACTAAGGCTGGAAAGCAATTTGTGGACCAGGCGCTCAAGGAAATCGTGGAAGCGGCCGGGTACCCTCCCAAATATCGGTGGCTAAAAGACAAGCGCTCCAAATTCAAAGAAGGAGACTTCCAATACACCCTGGAAATACATATTGGCGACAAGTCGTGGGAGGTGCCCTTCTTGAAAACCGATCTTGATGCTGCCGCTTCCGAAAATAGCCTGACGAAGCGTCAAGAGATTAAAGATCGGCTTAAGCAAGCTGTAGAGCAATTGAAACAGCAAAAATAATGTCTCTTGGAATCGTCTTTAAAGGCGCTGAAGGTATCGTCTTGGCCGCCGACAGTCGCGTTACGTTAACTGGGCAGCTGGCTCAAAAAGGGCCAGGTGGAGAATTGCTTGTAATCCCGGCGAGCTATGACAATGCCACGAAGCTCTTGAAGGTCAAAGGACAGGACCACGTCGGTGCCGTGACGTACGGTTTGGGCGCCATAGGGCAGGAGGCACCGCGAACGGCGCACAGTTTTATTTCGGAATTGGAAGCTGAGTTGAAAAACTCGAAGAGAATCAAGGTCGGAGAATTTGCAAAAAAATTCGGCGAATTCTTTTTGGGTAAATGGGAAGAGCTTATGCCCAACAACGTCGCAGTACCAGACATGGTTTTTCTCATTGGTGGATATGATGAAAATGAACCTTATGGTCGCGTATTCGAAGTAACCATTCCATCGAATCCTAAACCGAAAGAGTGGCATCCTAAATCATTCGGTGCGGTGTGGGGAGGACAGACCGAATTCGTAGATAGGCTGATACAAGGATATGATCGGCGGCTGCCGGAACTTGCCAAACAGAGCTGTGGATTGTCTTCTGATCAGGAAAGCGGTCTAACTAATGCAGTTAGTCAACTGAATCTCCCAATACCTTATCCCTTCCTTCCGCTGCAAGACTGCGTTGACTTGGCAATTTTCTTGATACGGGCTACTATAACCTTACAGAAATGGCAAGTTGGGATCAGGGGGGTTGGCGGAGCTATCGATGTGGCCACAATCACTAAAACAACTGGCTTCGTGGCGGTACAACAAAAAACTGTCCGCGGGGAATCCTTTCTGTCGGAGGAGTCTTATGGATAATGTGAGAACCAGCGGTGCTGGGATTGCAAACTGGAAAGAAGCCAGTTCGAGGCTGCAGATTTCCTTCATGCCGTCTCAGGCTGAGCATTTTATCGGGTTGCCACCGAACCTTATATCGACTGCTGTTTTCGTGATTTACCGATATGCTTCAGTCACCGAAGCCTCTTCGCAGAACCCTCCCAAGGATCCACTATTTGCTCCGTTTGTAGGGCCTCTCGGGATGGCACGATCTCACGCTGAGCGAGCCACTTTATTCAATGCTTGCTATCGGCCGGCTCCTGAAGAACCGTCTTATTTTGACGTTCCAGAAGACCTTCTCTAGTGGTTGGAATCCCTGGTGTCGATCATCACGTCACCAGCTAGCGAATACTTTCAGGGAGACATTTTCGCGGATGTCCCCTTTGCCTATGTCAGAAGCTTGGATTTTGTCCAGCCTTCGGACGCGGCGCGTACAAAATTTACAGCGACCCCCTTACCTGCCACTGGCAACAAAGCACATGTTGTAGCTCCATGTTCGCGTTCAATGGGAATGCTTGTTACGCATGAATGCATTATCGACAAAGGCGGTCGTGCCCCGTGGTCATTTGCCAGAATTGTCAGGATTTCAGTAGAAGGTGCAGAAGGACAGCAGGCAATCCGCACCGGTACCAATTACCAAGCCTTTCACCTTCCTAAAACCGCCGGCATCCTCGATGAAGAATCCTACGTTGATTTTAGGCTAATTACAGCGGTTGACCCAGCGCTTGCACGTGATCTCATAAGAATTGCATCACTATCGACTGAGGGTCGAGCAAGCCTCAAACAGCAACTTATTCTTTACTGGACTAGGGTAGAGCCGGGCGTTTGAAGAATCGCCGTTGTAGGGTTTTTGGTGCAGCGACGACTACCCAGTAGGGACGCTAGACCTCCTCAATTTCTCTCCTCCCTAGAACTCCTCTCAGCTCGGAAACGGCGGGATTTTTTTTCAACATCATTTTTCACGATTGAGCGAGATCCTGAGCCGAACTCACGCCGTGGAGTCGCGAGGACGTCACCAAAGCTCTCTCGAATGTTTCCCTTGGAAAATCGTATCTGACGGATTCCTTCAATGTTCGAGAACCTCTTTCCATTCACTCATGAACTTCGCGCGGTCCTGGAGACGGAGAAGGCGACTGCTGAGGCATTGCAGCAAAAGCAAGGGATCATCTGCCCGTTTGTCTTTCATTGCGAGGGGAAACCGATTAAGGATTTCCGCGGTGCCTGGAATGCAGCTTGCAAGAACGCCGGGTTACCGGGTAGGCTTCCACATGACTTTCGAAGGCAGCGGACAGGAATCTGGTACGTGCTGGCATTCCAGAGCGGGTTGCGATGCAGATGACCGGAAATAAAACGCGGGCCGTTTTTGAGAGATATAACATAGTCAGTGAAAACGATTTGACGGCGGCCGCGCTGAGGTTAGACGAAGCTATGGGCAAAGTTTTGGGCAAAGTAGCCCCTTTTCGGAGGGTAGCAGAGAGTCAGATGATCCAGTAAGTCCTTTGTTTCCTTCTTTGCCGAAGTGGCGGAACTGGCAGACGCACTGGACTCAAAATCCAGCGGGCCGCAAGGCCCATGGGGGTTCGACTCCCCCCTTCGGCATTTCACGTCAACCTGGCGTCATCCTCAGAACCCCCTTGGTCCAGTGCAACTTCAACAAGCTGGTTCGAAAATCACGACCCCTAACGACCTTCTCCAGATAATACGTGCGCTGGTTTTAACCGAACCAAGTTCCGGAAAGGCTGTCACGGTACAGGCTGTTGAATCTGGACAACAGCGGCGCCGTGGATCGAGTCATTCTTGAGGCGATTGAGGGCTTGGTTCACATCCTGCAAGGGGAAGAGTTCAACCTCGGTGCGGATGGGAATTTCCGCGGCAATGCGAAGGAAGTCCTTACCATCTTGTCGCGTATTGTTGGTTACGCTGCGGATCACGCGCTCTTGGTAAATCAAGGAATACTCAAGAGGCGGGATAGGGCTCATGTGGATGCCGGCAAGGGTCAATGTTCCTCCTTTCCTGAGAGCCCGTAGTGCTGCGGGAACGATCTCTCCGGCAGGCGCAAAGATGATAGCGCCGTCCAGCTTCACCGGAGGCTCATCCCCGGCTCCGCCTGCCCAAACAGCACCCAATTCCAGCGCCAATCGCTGGTGCCGGAGATCGCGTGTGCAGGCGTACACCTCAACCTTCCAGTGACGAGCCACTTGAATGGCAAGATGGGCGGCCGCTCCAAATCCGTAAAATCCCAATCGGCCTCCCGCTCGAATTTCCGAAAGCCGCAGCGCCCGAAAACCAATGATCCCGGCGCAAAGCAGCGGTGCCGCCTGCACATCGAGGAAAGCTTCCGGGATCGGGTAAACAAATGCTTCGCGTGCCAAAGTGTACTCCGCAAATCCCCCGTCCACCGTATAGCCAGTGAATGCAGGGTTGTCACAAAGGTTCTCCTTGCCTAAACGGCAATATTCACACGCCCCGCAAGCGCCGTGCAGCCAGGGAACGCCAACCCGCGCGCCAATCTGAAATAGGGTCGCGTGGTCACCAACTTTTTCGATTACGCCAACCACTTGATGGCCTGGAATGACCGGTGATTTTCGAGGCGGTAACTCGCCTTCGACCACATGCAAATCGGTGCGGCAGACCCCACAAGCGCTCACTCGAACCAGAACCTGGTCACCGTGAGGCTCGATTCCGTGCACCTCGGTGTAGTCCAGTGGATTGGTTTCCACTGGAGCAGGGGAGCGAAGCAGGCAGACTTTCATTCCGGACTCTTCACTTTAATTCTCCTCGCGTAAAGAGGTTGTAAACAAGCAATGCCGCGCCCAACAACGGCAGGGGAGCGAACGCCAGTCTGATTCTCGGTCCGCTAAACCGTTCCGTCAGCAGAGCTCCAATTTGAGCGCCAATCGCGGCCCCGGTATGCATAACAAGAGCAATCATTATGTCTACATTTCCCTTTAGGGCATGCGAGACGGTTCCGTAACCCGCCGAAATTACGACCTCGAACAAGTCGGTCCCCACTGCTACATGTGTGGGAACCCCCAAAATGTAAACCAGCATGGGCATCCGTATATAGCCGGCGCCGCCGCCGAGAAATCCGCTGAAGATTCCTCCTATAAAAGAAACAAACATAATGACCCATAAAGACAGCTTCTTGATGTCGGAAACCGGCAGTTCAATCATTGGGGGCAATTTGATTCGCCAGACCGCCTTGGGCACATGGTCAAATGCCGATTCATCCTCCTTCTTCCTCTTTTTCTTGCGCCTGCTCTGCATTTCTGATGTTCGCCAGACTTCCCAGAAGATGAAAGCTGATATAGAGACCAAGACTATTGTCAGCACCGAACCGACCACCAGGTTCACATTGGCTTGACGCTTGAAATACTCGATCCCCTGAGCTCCGGTCTCGACTCCCATGATTGTCCCCAAGACCATCACCATTCCCAGTTTGATGTCCACATTACCTAGCGTCCTGTGTTTTTTTGCGGCGACTATAGACTTTCCCACGATGTGGGCAAGATCGGTGCCCACAACAAAATTCATCGGAACTCCAACGGCATAGAGAGCCGGCCCGGCTAGAAAACTGCCCCCCACCCCGAAAAAACCCCCAAAGATACCGATTAGAAATCCTGTAACAGCGAGATAGATCGGATTGATGTGCTGGCCCGAGATCAAGAAATTCATACAATTAGCGCCACCGAACCCTCTTCATCAAAACCGCGGTCAATATTTCAAGGAGGAATCCCTGACCCACGATAAGCGCCAGCGAGACGAATGCATAAACGGTCTTGTGCTGATCAAAGAGCTGTTTGATCCAGCCACCCAGAAAATAGAGAACCAGAAAGAAATAAAGCGTGACTAGAAGAGCGTAAATGACCAGTTCCACTAGAAGGGGCCCGATAGTGAATTTAGTCTGTTGTTTCATTCAAAGCAAGTATAGCGAGGATCGCCAGCCGTGTGTTTGAATCGAAGAAGGAAGCGATCAGGACAACAAAAAAGTCCTTTGGCCACCATGCTAGACTGCGGTAGGAGTGCTTGACACAACGCCAAACCAAGCGGTGTAGCTTCTGGGCAAACCGCAATGACAACATCCGAGGGGATAAACGATGCCAAAGAAAAAGCATGTTCGGGGCGTTGGAAAGAAGGAGCAACGCCAATATGAACATATAAAAGAAAAGGCCCAAAAGTCCGGACGCTACGGTAAACGGGCAAAAGAAGTCGCAGCTCGCACTGTGCTGAAGCAGCACAAGAAAAAAGGGCATAAAAAAGGCCAGTAAGAATGCATGGCGAAGCCAGACGTCAACAGCGCGAAACTCTTTCCCTGGACAAAGAGGTCAGCGAAATCTTAGAGGAATCCCGCATGGTTTTGCCAGGAGTCCAAACCCTGTTGGGATTTCAATTTATTGCGACTTTCAGCGACCTCTTCCACAAGCAACTAGCGCTGCGAGAACAGATAATTCATCTTTTGGCTCTGATCTTGGTCGCGATGGCAATGGCTGTGATCATGACTCCTGCCGCCTACCATCGCCAGGCCGAACCCGAAACCGTATCCAAAAAGTTCGCCCGGCTTGCCACGCTACTGCTTTCCGTCGGAATGGTTCCTCTGATGTTCGGTTTGGCGCTGGACGTATATGTGGTTTCATTTGTGATTCTACACCGCGCCAGTGCCAGTTTCTTTATTTCGGCGGCACTCTTGTGCCTTTTTGCCACGCTATGGTTTGTCTTCCCCCGGATGGGACGGCCCCATGGGTAAGCGCACGAAGGTAGAGGCCAACTCAGTACGAAATACCTCGGTGTGGGCGGCGACCACAAAAATGCCGCGGCACCGGCCGCTTTCTGAAGATGTCCGGGCAGATGTGTGCGTAGTGGGAGCTGGGATAACCGGGATAACAACGGCGTACCTGCTCGCTCGCCAGGGGAAATCAGTCATTGTTTTGGACGATGGCCCCATAGGAGGAGGGGAGACGTCCTTGACGACGGCACATCTGAGTAATGCAATCGATGATCGTTACTATAATATCGAATCCATCCACGGAAAGACGGCCGCGAAATTGGCCGCAGAAAGCCACTCTGCTGCTATCGATCTGATTGAGTCCGTTGTCAGGGAAAACAAGATCGGCTGCGACTTCGAACGGCTGGATGGTTATCTTTTTGCGCCGCCGGACGCAACTACCGGAGAGCTGGATCGGGAGTTCGAAGCCTGCCATCGCGCCGGTCTGAGCGATGTCGAGTGGGTGGATCGGGCTCCCATACGTGATTTCAACACCGGGCCCTGCCTCCGATTTCCGCGACAAGCGCAGTTTCACCCCCTGAAGTATCTAGCGGCGCTCGCCTCCAAGATACAAGCTCTCAAGGGACGCATCTACACTGAAACCCATGCCGATCACATCCAAGGGGGATCGCCGGCGCGGGTTCACGCCAGCACCGGAGCGGCGGTCACAGCGGAAGCCGTCGTCGTGGCCACCAATACGCCTGTCAACAACAGAATCGCGATTCACAGTAAGCAGAGTGCCTATCGGAGTTTTGTTATCGGCGCCGGTGTTCCTCGAAATGCTGTCGTGAAAGCGCTCTATTGGGATATCGCCGACCCATACCATTATGTCAGGTTGCAAACGGCCGGTTCAAAATCACAGCGAAATGGTAAGGCAATTCTGATTATCGGAGGTGCAGACCATAAAACCGGACAGGCGAACGATGCAGATCAACGCTATGCCGACATTGAGTCTTGGGCGCGTACGCGCTTTCCTATGATGGGAGATATTGATTTCCGCTGGTCCGGCCAAGTCATGGAAAGCATCGACGGCCTGGCTTTCATTGGCCGAAACCCCATGGATTCTCCCAACGTTTTCATTGCCACCGGCGACTCAGGGATGGGGATGACACATGGTACAATCGCCGGACTATTACTCACTGATTTGATTTTGGGAAGGACAAGCCGCTGGGAAAATCTGTACAGCCCGTCCCGCAAAAGCCTTGGAGCTGCAGGCAAGTTCGCAGTCGAAAATGTCAATGTGGCCGCGCAATATATCGATTGGGTAACCCCGGGCGAAGTGAATTCGGCAAGGCAAGTCGCGCCCGGTGCGGGTGCAATTTTGCGCCGGGGACTGGAAAAGTTCGCGATTTATCGAGATGCCGCAGGGACGCTGCACGAGCGATCCGCGGTCTGTCCCCATCTCGGTTGCATTGTTTCCTGGAACTCTGAGGAGAACAGTTGGGATTGCCCATGCCACGGATCCAGATTCGATCCTGAGGGCAATATTCTC
>DASXTB010000362.1:0-3622 GCA_036505615.1 Acidobacteriota bacterium | reverse complement strand
TGCGCCAGGCGATCTATGACGCGCTTTCACGCGATGCTTCCTCGGGCCAGCAGGGGATTATAGTCACAAATCTGCGCCATCGTGATTGCATGACGCGAACACGAGCCGCGGTGCAGGAGGGTATAGCGGCACTAAGAGGGACTCTGTCGGAGGAATTTTCCCTCTACCATATTCGCCGAGGCCTGCAGTATCTAGGGGAAATTACGGGCGAGACCACGGTGGAAGACATCCTGGATAAGATCTTCTCGACATTTTGTATTGGGAAATAAAACAGCGATCCGACAGAGTCTAGGCGCACTGACTCATGATCATCTCCACTCTCGCTCACGCTCGCGCCCGGATGTTGGCAACCGGGCAGCGGCCACTGGGCACTGGGAAGTGCACACTGATATAATCACCAATCGCCATGTACTTCCACGAATCCTTCGACGTGATCGTTATCGGCGGCGGGCATGCCGGCTGTGAGGCGGCGCTTGCGGCTGCCAAGATGGGCATGCGCACGGCGATGTACACCATCAACCTGGACACCATCGGACAGATGTCATGCAATCCTGCCGTGGGAGGAATCGCCAAAGGGCACGTGGTGCGGGAGCTGGATTGCCTGGGCGGCGCCATGCCCGAAGTAATCGATAAGACCGGTATTCAGTTTCGGATCCTTAACAGTAGCCGCGGGCCGGCAGTGCAGGCGCCGCGGGCTCAAGCGGATCGCGCGCTGTATCGCCGCGAGATGCGACGGCGCCTGGAGCGCGAACTAAATGTATTCTTAAAGCAGGCAGAAGTTACTGACCTTATCCTTCAGGGCGACCGCATTGCCGGAGTCGAGGTAATCGACGGCCGGCGGATTGCTGCGCGGGCGGTGGTCGTCACTACCGGAACATTCTTGAACGGTCTGATTCATATTGGGGAACGTAAATACACGGCCGGCCGCTCCGGCGAGCCTCCGTCGATTTATTTGGCGGAAGCGTTCAAGCGACTCGGTTTCCCCATGGGGCGCTTGAAAACGGGAACTCCACCACGTATTGATGGCCGGACCGTCGATTTTGCTAAGTTTGAAATCCAACGGGGCGATCCGCGACCGACGCTGTTTAGTTTCAGCAGCACGCAAACCGTGCAGCCGCAGCTTCCTTGCTACATCAGCTACACCTCCCCGCGGTTACATCAGATCATCAAGCAGAACATCCACCGCTCGCCTCTTTACAGCGGGCAAATCCAGGGCGTGGGGCCGCGCTATTGTCCGTCCATCGAAGACAAGATTGTCAAGTTTGCCGACAAGGAGAGACACCAGATCTTTCTTGAACCTGAAGGTATCGACACGCATGAGATTTATGTCAACGGACTCTCCACCAGCATGCCGATCGACGTGCAAGTAGAGATGCTTCGATCGATTCCTGGAATGGAAAACGTCGATATGATTCGTCCTGGTTATGCGATCGAATACGACTTCATGCAGCCCACTAATCTGCACGCCACGTTCGAGACCAGAAAAATCGAGAATTTATTCCATGCCGGTCAAATCAACGGGACAACTGGCTACGAAGAAGCGGCCGGACAGGGAATCATCGCTGGAATTAATGCAGCCTTGAAGGTGCGCGGTGAAGAACCATTCTTGCTAGATCGTTCTGAGGCGTACACCGGCATTATGGCCGATGATCTGGTAACCAGGGGAGTCGATGAGCCTTATCGACTGTTTACTTCTCGAGCAGAATTTCGCCTGTTGCTGAGAATTGATAATGCCGATAAGCGATTGTTACAGAAGGGTTTGCAGCTTGGCCTTGTAGCCCGCCAGCAATGGGAAGCTTGCCAGCAAAAGTATCAGCGCATCGACGCTGCGGCTGACTTCTTGAGAAGGACGATCCTGAAAGAGTCGTCGCAGTATCGATTGAAGCTTGCTCAACTAGTCCAGCGGGAGATACCGGCCGGAGTTTCGCTGGAGCAATTGTTGAAGCGAAGCGAATTCAAGATAGACCAATTTCGAGAAATTCTCCGGGATTCCAGCCACATACTTTCCGACGAGGAAGAGAAGGTGGTGGAAATTCAGATCAAGTATGAAGGCTACATCCGGCAGCAAATGCTGGAAGTAGATAAAATGCAAGCCGCACAGCAGAGGAGAATTCCTGGTGATTTCGATTATGCTCGAGTTCCTGGTCTTTCGCGCGAAGTCGTCGAAAAGCTCTCCCGCCAACGACCCGCCACGCTGGGTTTAGCTTCTCGCATCTCCGGCATCACGCCGGCGGCTGTCTCCATCATCGGTGTACATTTGGAGTTGGAGCGTCGCCGTCGGGCCGCTGCCAGTTAATTCGATTGCGGATTTGGGATTGCGGAATGCGGATTAATGGAATGTCGAAATGCCACCGACAAATCTTTGTATTCTACGTTCTTTGCTGATGAGACTCCCTCCTTGCTTGCGAATGGCTGTGCCACTGTGCGCTAGACTTCGAGGCATACCCACACTCTCGATCCCAAGTAGCAATCCGCACTCCGCATTCCGCAATGCACCTGAATGATCACCGCAGATTTTATTGAAACTGAAGCTCGCTCCTTTCACCTCGCTCTAACAAGGGTCGAAATAGACGCCGTTTTGGCGTATCTGGATCTTCTCCAGAAATGGAATAAGAAGGTGAATTTGACGGGGATTCGATCGGAAGAAGACGCGGTCCGGCTTCATTTCCTGGAGTCTTTCTTCGCTGCAAACCAACTTCCTTCGGGCCAGCTCCGCGTCGTGGACGTCGGTTCGGGCGCAGGATTCCCGGGCCTGGCGATGAAAATCGTGCGACCCGACATCCGCTTGGTGCTGGTGGATTCCCGAAAAAAGAAAACTCTCTTCCAGAAAGAAGTCATGCGTCGCCTGGGAATGCGTCATGCTGCGTCCTATTCTCTCCGTTTGCAGGAGAGCGCTCCATTTCTGCAACAGGCCGATGTTGTCTGCTGGCGGGGCTTGAAAATCGAGGGGAAGGATTTTGAGTTTCTCAAATCCAACACTTCGCACTCATGTTTGTACCTCTGCTTTCAAGGCGCAACTGAGCGCACAGAGCGCACGTTGGAGGGATGCGAAATCCGCAAGATCGCAGTTCCTCGAACCGAAAGCCGAACCATTTTGCTGGCTCGGAAAACCTCCTGAAGGACCGGGCCTCCAAGCCTCCTGCGCAGTTGTTCTCTGTGCGATCGCCAAAACCGAGCATTTCGTCGCATAGCGACGATTGAGCCCAGGTTGATCCCCGGGTTCCGCTTCGCTCCACCGGGGGCCATATGCTCGCGCCTGCTGCGCAGGCTGCTTCCGGATCTGCGACATAAACGCGACTTCGACTCAAACTTGTTTTTCAAAAACCATAAAGGCCGGGCTAAAGTCAGACGCAGCTATGCGGCGCCTAGCAAGCCAGAGGCTTACCCTTCGAATCCACTCTGGATGAAGTTTACGGGGGATCTGCCGCCTGCCTCTGGCGGCGAGGCTTACTAGGCCGCTTCAGCGGCCTTCCCCGAAGGCTTTATAGGGGTAGGGGCGCGCGTGAAGCGCCCCTCCCTCCGAACCGTACAGGTGGTTTTCCCACATACGGCTCTCCGTCATTCAGTCTCCCGAAGAGAAAAGGTCAAGCGGTGGCCGTACGACGAAAATGATTCAGATGAG
>DASXTB010000361.1:0-4293 GCA_036505615.1 Acidobacteriota bacterium | reverse complement strand
GTTTACCGGCTGACTGACTTCCAACCCCCAGGACCGATACCGCTGGACTTCCTGAAGGTCCACTGGCAAAAGATTCTTGATCTCGTCAGAGACGAAAAACTTTCCGGATATTCCATCCTGGGTGGATTTTTGATCGATTTATTTCCAGAACAGGCTCGATGGCTGCGAGATTTCATAGCCGCAAATTGAAGGGAGCCCGCTATGACGATTTGGTTGAGCGCCTTGAATCGAAAGGCCGTGAGTGCTCCGGTCCTTATGCCAACAATTCCTTCACAGCGCGAACAACTTGCGAGGCGGTCAAGCCAATGCCCTCTCGTGTCTCCGTCCAATCGCCCACATTCTCGACAAATTGATCGGGAATGCCCATTCGCTTAAAACGCACTGCAACCCCACTCTCTGCAATTACCTCTGCGACCGCGCTACCTAGACCGCCAATGACAGTCTGTTCTTCAACCGACAGAACCGCTTGAATCTCGGTCGCCGCTTTCAGAATGGAATCGCAATCCAATGGCTTCAGGGAGCACATATTAACAACTGCAACCGAGAGCCCTCCTTGTGAAAGGCGCTCTGCGCCCAACCAGGTATATCGAAGCGCCGGGCCGAAAGTAATGAGGCAAGCATCGTTACCATGACGGAGCCATTCGGCTTTGCCGATCTCGAAAGGCGGGTGATTCTGGATCGGTAACGAATCAAGGCCGTCGCGGCCAGGTGCATAAATCTCTGGCGGTCCCATGATGACGACGGGCCCAACATAGTCCATAGCGACTCGGAAGGCTTGTTCGAACTGAGTGCCGTCAAACGGAGCAAGGATCACAAGCCCGGGGACTGTGCGGAAAAGAGCCAGGCTTTCCATGTCATGGTGTGTAGCTCCATGGGAGCAGTTAACCAAGCCAAGCGCGGTGGTCACGATTTTTACGTTGCTATGGTGACGCGCTAGGCTGGTGCGAAGCTGATCGAAGTTGCGAAGTGGTGTGAATGGCGACCATGCCTGTACCACCGGGACCATTCCAGCCTTGGCCAAGCCGGTGGCGATTCCCAACTGATTCTGTTCGGCAATTCCTACGTCGAACGCCCGACTTGGGAAGTGCCTCTGAAACTCCACGTCCATAGTATCGACGCCCACGTAGCAGACGCGCGGATCTCGTGACGCATACTCGATTAGAAGTTCAGTAAATGGCGTCAATGGTACACCAAGAGCAATTTCAGCAGTGGCTCTTTCGATTGTGTTGCGCACAGAAACCCTTGTTTTTGTCATTAGTTGCTTTCATCCAGCTCTTGAAGAGCTTTAGCCAACAATTCGCCATCAAAATCCCTGCCAAATCTCCCGCAATGCACGTGGCCAGATTCAAGAAAGGAGACCCCCTTACCCTTGATGGTGTCGGCTACGATGGCTGAAGGTTTGCCCGCCTGGAATGGCAGGCTTTCTATTGCCTCAACAAGTGCCTCGATGTTATGTCCATCGAGCCGCTGCACTGCAAAGCCAAAAGCGCGAAACTTCTCATCGAGCGGTTCCAGTGACATAACTGTCTCGGTGCCGCGATCGTTCGATTGATAACCATTGCGGTCGATGATCAGAGTCAAATGGTCAAGTTTATAATGGCCCGCAGACATGACGGATTCCCACAATGCCCCCTCCTGGCATTCGCCATCTCCTGTCACCACGAAAACGCGCCCTGGGCGTTTGAGAACTCGCAGAGCCAATGCCGTTCCAACTCCGAGCGAAAACCCTTGGCCCAAAGAACCGCAAGAGAATTCGATTCCCGGTGTGGTCGTGCTGGTTAATCCGTGAAGGTGCGATCCGCACTCTTCTGCACGATCCAGATCGGCACTAGGGAAAAATCCGAGATCAGCCAAGGCCACATAAATGGGTTCTGCACCGTGTCCCCTAGAATTAATAAAGTAGTCTCGGTCTTCCCACAACGGTTTCAATGGATCCAACCTCAGCGTGTGGTAGAAAAGGACAGCGATGATATCAGCCGAAGATAATGCTGCACCGGCGTGAAGCGTTCGACTGTTAATGGCGAGCCCTCGTCGGCGAAGAAATTTCGCCCGCTCGGTCAGCCTGGCAACCACCATGTCCCTGCCGCTATCCTTTCCCTTCTTAACTATTATCTGTCCCATTGCTTCCCTGGCCTGGCAGTCAAGAATTCCCTTCAGACTGAGCTGCTTTGACACGCTGTTTTATTGAGAGGTGCCTGACTGGTATTTTAAATGAGGACTCTATAGTCCGCACCGCTAGTAGCCTGAATTCACTTTCTCCAGATCTAGCCACAACCCTATTCCGAGAGTCAAGAACAAATTTTACCTTTTAAAATTTGTCCTGACTCAGCACCGTTCTTGTAGAACCGTGTTATTCCTACCTTCCGGAACCTCTTGGGACCGTTGTCATCGCCGAAGCCCGTCGAATTTACCGGGTAAAATTTGTATTTGGGGATGTTATTGTGCTAATTTGCCATACTAAGAAGGAAGATTTATGCCCAAAATCTCCGACCAATGGTTGCGCGATATCCTAAGCACACTCTATCAAGGTCGAACCTCTACCCGCCGTGAAATCATACGGGCTACTGGGTTGAATGGTGCCAGCGTAAGTCATTCTCTCAAGCATTTATTAAATTCTGGCACCATTGTGAAAGTCGGCGAGTTGCAGTCCACTGGGGGTCGTAAGCGTGAAGTACTAAAGCTGAATGCGGAAGCCGGTTATTTTGTAGCTATAGATCTCGAAGGCACTCGCATCCGCATTGCCCTGACTAACATAATCGGCGACATTCGCTACCGCTGGGAAGAAGATGTCGAGTTCGGACAAGAGTTACAAATCCGAAAAGTGGCAGATGGCATTGAAATGGTCCTGCGTAACCTGGACTCGAGGCAGCGCTCACGGGTGCTGGCCACGGGTATCAGCCACCCCGGGATCGTCGACAAGGCGGGTCGCGTTACAGCGTTCAACGTTGGTTGGCATAAGTTCCCCTTGCGAGAGCAACTCCAAGAAGCCGTTGGCTTGCCGGTTTTTCTAGAGCACGCACATCGGACCTGCATCTTGGCAGAGCGCTCTCTGGGATGCGCCCAGAACATCGATAATTGCATATACGTTATGGTTGGTAACGGTGTCGGGGCCAGCATTTTTAGCGATGGTAAACCCGTGGGCGGTCGTGATCAAATGGCTGGCGAGTTCGGACACATCATTATAGATCCGAGGGCGGAAGACCGCTGCAACTGTGGGAAGCATGGCTGCCTGGAATCGATCGCATCCAGTCCGAACATTATCCGTCAATATCTGGAAAAGAAGACGGGGAAGGCGGTCGAGCACGCGTTTGGCGCAAGAGTTACCGAAGTATTCCAAGCTGCGAGAGAGAACGATTCAGTTGCAACCGAGGTTCTCGGTCGCGCAGCCAAAAGCCTGGGCCACGGTATTTCCTATCTCATCAATCTGTTCAACCCGGAACTGATCATTCTTGGCGGGGACATCCTCCAAGGCGAGGATGTGCTTTTACCACTCATCAAGAAGGAAGCGTTTCAGTATGCCCTTCCCGATTTTTTGCTAGGTCTCAAGATTAGGGCCAGCTCATTAGGCTTTGATATTGGCCTGAAGGGAGCTACCTCTCTGGCCTTCCGTAACTCACTGTTGGACAGTGTTTTGCTGAAGAAAATTTGTAGCCCTGTGTCAGAAATGTACACCCCAGCGGAACACTCTCGTTTCAAAGGGCGAGAACACCGCTTGTCAAGTCGCTCCTATTTCTAGATTTCCAGCCGAACCTAACGGCGCCTACCGTCATTTTTTTGCTTGACAAAATAAGTCGAAAACTTCATTAATCTCAACTACCCCTGGGTCTCCGATAATACCGGAACATTGAGAAGTATAGGAGATTAGCAATACGGAAGTTTAGCAATACGATTTTTTAAAGAAGGATGGAGACATGAATCTTACAAGGCGCTTAGGTGTTTTAATCATGGCTAGCCTTATGGTTTGGTGCTTGGGTCTGGGGCCAACGGTACGTGCCCAGCGCGGCGGCATGCTCGATCCCGCGATAGATTTGTCAGCAGAGCCGTTCTCCTACTTTTGGCATCCGACAGACGTGATCGGCTCACTGTACGCTCCCGCGGCTACTGAGGTGACACCGGAAGGGTATCTGTACACCGGCTTCGGGGAGCTGATGTTTTTCACAGGCAATCCCCTTCAACGAGTAAACCATCGCATTAAAACATTATACAAAGACTATTTGCCAATTGTCCAATACCGAGTCCGACGAAACGACGTAAAGTACAACTTCACCATGTTTGGCGCCGATCTGGGCGGAG
>DASXTB010000360.1:0-33266 GCA_036505615.1 Acidobacteriota bacterium | reverse complement strand
CGGACCGCGCACTCAAGGGCGCCGCGAAGCAGCGCCGAGAACCGTGACCTACTTCGAAAAACCAAAGCCCGGCAGGAATCCTATTTCGTAGGCAGCCAGCTTTTGATACTCGAAGACCAATTCGCGGATATCCCTCCGCTTTTTCCACCAACGCTCGGGATCAAAGGGATCAAAGTAACTGTAGCGGCAGATAATCTGAAACTGATTCTGGTAGTAGTGGTGAAAGACCAGGCAGGCGCGCCGGCTGTGGGTCTTCGATGTCACAAGGATGATCCGGCCGACCTTCTGATGCTTCAGGAATTCTCCAATCGCCTGTACTTCTTCGTTCGTGTTGTCCAATGGGACCTCAAGACGCCAGATTTGGGGACGAGGCACGCCCAGACCTTCCAGCACTTGCTGGCTCAGATCGATGGATTCGGGCAATACGATTCCCTTGTTCTTTAACTGGTAGAAATCGTCCGGCGGCAATTCGCGTGTGAGCAGAATTCTCTGGCCCCATCCCTGATGATAAAGAGCAGCCGCTTCTTCGTTACGAATGGTATAGGCGCCGCTCAGGACCACAATTGCATCGGCTTTCTGCAAAGGGTCCGAGCGGAGCAGGAAATTCCCGAAGACCGGCAAGATCCAGGGATGAGCCAGATACAGACCTGCCGAAAGCAAAACAAGAAAGGTTATCTGAGCCAGACAGCCGCAACCGCGTCTCATCAATTACGAATCTTCTTCTGTAAATCCTCAACCATTCGCTCCAGTTCGCGCATCCGTTTCTGCATATCGGGAAGCTTGGGGAAGACCACACTGGCCTTGCGCCACAAGGTATTGTCGATTGCGGGATACCCTGAGATCATCTGGCCGTCTTCCACTGAATGAGGGATTCCTGTTTGCGCCGTCGCAACCACACGATCTCCGATTCGCAAGTGGCCGGCGGCGCCCACTTGCCCGGCCAGGATTACGTTCTTGCCGACGATCGTGCTGCCCGCCAACCCCACTTGCGCCGCCAGCACCGCGTTCTCGCCCACATCGCATCCATGCCCGACCTGGACCAGGTTGTCCAGCTTGGCCCCGGCGCGAATGCGTGTTTCTCCCACCGACGCCCGGTCGATGGTGGTGTTGGCCCCGACTTCAACATCGTCTTCGAGCACAACGATGCCAGATTGGACAATCTTGTAATAGGAGCCGTCGCCGGCTGGAGCAAAACCAAAGCCATCGCCGCCAATGACGGCGCCGTTCTGAATGACACAGCGCTTGCCGATGTTCACATATTCACGCACTACCGTATTGGAATGAATCACGGAATCCGCACCGATGCGGGCATATGGATAGATTGTGCAATTAGCATGAACGGTAACGCCGGGTGAGATCTCGACGCCTTCACGGATTACCACATGCGCCCCGATGCTGACGCCTTTCGAGATTTTGGCGTTGGGATGAATCACTGCTGTCGGGTGGATACCGTCCTCAGAAGGAGGCGGCGCGTAGAAGAATTCGATCGCACGCGCAAAAGCAAGATAAGGATTGGAAGTGCGAAGCGTGGGCATGGCAACCGGCGGCACCGCGGGGCTGAGAATGACGGCGGAAGCTTTAGTGGTCTTCAAATAGGGGAAATATTTTTTGTTGGAAATGAAACTGAGGTCGCCCAGCCCTGCTTTTTCTATTCCTATGACGCGCGAGATCTCAATCTCGCCATTGCCTTGGAGCTCGCAATCAAGCCGCCGCGCAATTTCCGACAATTTCATGACCTTCTCCCCAGCCGCCTGGCCATAGCTTCAGCCAGCATATCCAGTTCCTGTACTCGCAGAATTCTGCAGCAGGCGTATAACACCGCGACACCGATGGCGATAGACATGCCCACGTTGGTCACGGAAGCAATAGTTCCCGTGCTTCCCACCGTCCGCGTGACAAGATAAGAGACGGCCCAGCAGACCAGCGCCATCAGTCCTGATGCCGCGGAAATTTTTCCCAGTGAAGTCAACAACCGTCGCCCCTGGATGCTCCCGATACGCCGCCGCATGATGGAAAGAAGGACGGCAAAATTCAGCAGGGCGACAATGGAAGTGGAGAGCGCCAGGCCGCGATGACCAAAGTTGAGTACACGAAGGAATGCCCAGTTCATCCCGATATTGGTCGCAATCAAGGTCAGGCTGACCAGCATTGGCGTGCGCGCGTCATCCAAGGCATAAAATGCGGGGGCAAGCACCTTAATGGCCGCATAACCGGCCAGTCCGATCGCATAAAACTTAAGCGCTGCGGCAGTCTGGGGGGTGTCCATGGCGGAAAATTTACCGTGCTGATAAATCGCCGCAATGATAGGGCTGCCGAGAACAGCCAGGCCGGCGGCGGATGGAACACATAACAGAAAGACCAAGCCCAGCGATCGCGACAGTGTCTCTCGAAATTCATCAATATTCTTCCTGGCCACGCTGCGCGAGATGGCAGGCAGCGTCACCGTCCCGATGGCGACGCCGAATACTCCAATCGGGAACTGCATCAAACGAAAGGCATAGCTAAGCCAGGATACCGGCCCGTCAAGGTGCCGCCCGCTGGCATCGACGATTGTGGAAGCAAAATTGCTGTTGACGAGGACGTTTACCTGTACCGCCGCCGTTCCGATGATGGCCGGGCCCATCAGTTTGATAATCTGCCTCACTCCTGGATCAGTGAAACTTAACATCGGGCGGTAACGGAAACCCGCAGCCCTTAAGCTGGGCCATTGGACTGTGAACTGGAGCGCGCCGCCGATCAGCGTGCCGATGGCCATTCCTGCAATGGGTCGCAAGCCGAAGTGAGGTCCGATAACAAAAGCGCACAGCAAACCACCGAAGATCGATCCGATGTTGAAGAAAGCCGACGCGATTGCGGGAATGCCAAATCGGTCGCACGCATTGAGAATACCCATTGCCTTCGCGGCCAGAGCGACCAGCAGAATGAACGGCATCATCACGCGCGTGAGCGCGACGGTAAGTTCCTTTTTTCCAGGCTCGGCGGCAAACCCGTAAGCGATCAGATCTACCAGTTGCGGCGCGAAGATGATGCCCAAAATAGTGATCACACCCAGGATCAGCATCAATGCCGTAGCGACCAAATTCGACAGCCGGAAAGCTTCCTGTCTTCCCTTGGTTGTCAGATACTGTGAGAAGGTTGTTACGAAGGCGGACGAGAGCGCTCCTTCCGCAAATAGATCGCGGAGCAAGTTAGGAATGCGAAATGCGGTAATGAAAGCATCATATTCAAAACCGGCGCCAAAGAATCCGGCAAAAACTTGCTCCCGTACCAGCCCGAGGACGCGGCTGATCAACACTGACATGCTCACCTGGCCGGCCGAGCGTATCAGGCTCGGGTTTGTCGCCTTTGTCGTTTCTGGTCCCAATTCTGCCGGCGTGGCGGCTTTGTCAGTAAAACTCGACATCTGGGTTAGTATAGAAGATAAATTCGAATGCGTCACCCGCGGCCCTGCACCCGCGATCGGCGTTGATAATGTTTGCAAGTTACAGGTTTGCGGGTTACCTGAAGGTTAGTAGGTTTGCAGGTTTGCAGCTTAGAAGGTTAGCAGGTTAGCAAGTTACGGCCGACGAATCACCGGTGGCTAATTCTGACGAACTGCCGTGCAGGCAAAACCTGCTAACCTGCCAACCTGCCAACCTGCAACCTGCTACCCGGCCAACCTTCAGGCAACTTGCTAACCTGCTAACGTGCAAACCTGCAAACCTGCTAACCTTGAACCCGCTGAATATGGACCGTCTTGTTCTTGACCAATTCTGCTCTTACCTAAAAGTGGAAAAGGGACTGAGCGAGAACACAATTTCTTCCTACCGCCGGGATCTGGATAAGCTTCAGACTTTTCTTGCGGCAAAGAGATGGGATTACCTGCAACTGCGGCACACCGATCTGGTCGAATTCCTTTCCAAACAGAAGCAGCGTCTTACGGGGCGGTCGATTGCGCGGCTGACGGTGAGCCTGCGCGCCTTTTACCACTTTCTTATCCTGGACGACAAATTGGCGCAGGATCCCACTGAAAACCTGGAGAGCCCGAAATCCTGGAGCCGGCTTCCCAAATACTTGACCGAGCCGGAAGTGGAGGCTCTCCTGGACGCGCCCGATGTGTCCACGCGCAACGGGTTGCGCGATAAGGCGATGATCGAGCTGTTGTATGCCACGGGCCTGCGGGTCAGCGAATTGGTGGGCCTGCGCGTGGAGGATGTAAACGCGGCGGTGGGGTATGTCCGCTGCATCGGGAAGGGAAACAAGGAGCGAATCGTGCCGCTGGGCGAAACAGCGCAGCGTTGGGTCTCGAAATACCTGGAGCAAAGCCGTTCCCAATTCTTAAAAGGGCAGACCAGCGAGTTCCTGTTTCTCAGCCAGCAGGGAAGCAAGTTAACGCGGCAGCGCTTTTGGGAATTACTCAAAGGCTACGGAAGGAGTGCGCGTATCCGGAGGTCGCTGTCGCCTCACGCCCTGCGTCATAGCTTTGCCACCCACCTGTTGGAGCACGGCGCCGATTTGCGCTCGCTGCAGATGATGCTGGGTCATGCAGACATCTCAACCACAGAGATCTATACGCATGTGACGCAGGAGCGAATGCGCAAGATTTACGACCAGTTCCATCCGAGGGCTTAAAAAGTTCCGAGTTTCAAGTTCTAGGTCTGGGAAGCGCCTTTGACACGCTATAGAGTTTCCTTATTTTCGTGGACGAGGTCTACTGAGGCTGTGCCGCATGACTCTCGCGGCGGGGCTTACCTCGCTTCACCTGCTTCTGAGGCTTTGCAGTTCTACATTCATTTAAGAGGGTGGTGGGAGCCCGCAAAGCGGGCGGTCAGCGTGTAGCCCCCGGCGAAGCGAAGCGGAGCCGGGGGTAAACTGTGGTTTCGCACGCAAAGCCCGCAAGGCGGGCGACAGCGTCTAGCGTAACAGGTATTCCGGCTTGAAATCGATATGATGTGCCCGAAGAAGCGACTGAAGTTCTTCTTCAAAGGTCACTCGCTTATGCCGGATCTGCTGATTGGCGATATAGCGTCTTACCTTCTCCACCTGACTCTCGCTGACAGTAAATGCGCTGTAGCCCCGCTGCCAGGCAAAGCCGCCGGCAACATTTTCCGCCCATCCCGACGAGTTTGATTTCACCTTTTCGACAAATTCAGAAACTGCAAGGTCCTGGTGCAGTTTTGCCAACATGTGAACATGGTCCTCTGCGCCATTGACTCCCAGTGATATCCCACCCAAGCCCCTCACAATTCCACCAAGATACTCGTATAAACGGGAAGCGAACTCCCCGCTAATTAGAGGGCGACGCTCCAATGTGGCAAATACCACGTGGTAGAGCAAGTTGGTATAGGAATGTGCCATGATTATCCTCCTTACGAAGGACATAACTGGCTGGCTTGATATTTTGCGAAAGAATCTTCGGCTGTCGCCCGCTTCGCGGGCTCCCTCTCAGAAATCCTTACTTACCCCCGGCTCCGCTTCGCTGCGCCGGGGGCTACACGCTGGCCGCCCGCTTTGCGGGCTGGAGACGGCCAATCCTCTTTTCAAAATCTAGAAACTCCAGAGCGCGTCTTTGTCGCGCGATAGCGCTGCAGCTCGCGTCCTTGATAGCCAGTGCCGTAATCCCGTTGCAATCCATTCAATCAACGCTTGAAACTTGTAACTTGTAACTTGAAACTTGTAACTTATTTGCTCCTATGCTAGCTTTGCCAATTTGACGCGGACAGGAGACGAGTTCATGGCAATAAAGTCAAAATACCTATTTACTTCCGAGTCGGTGACGGAAGGACATCCGGACAAGATCGCAGATCAGGTCTCGGACGCTATTCTGGATGCAATACTGACGGAGGACCCTACGGGACGTGTCGCCTGTGAGACCCTGGTGACGACGGGACTGGTTTTCGTGGCCGGAGAAATTACTACCAGAGCAATCATCGATTATCCCAGCATCGCTCGCAATACAATCCGTGAAGTCGGTTACACGCGTGCCAAGTACGGTTTTGACGCCGATACCTGCGCCGTTATCTCATCCGTTGGCAAGCAGTCGCCGGACATCGCCCTGGGTGTCAACACGGGCGGGGCCGGCGATCAGGGCTTAATGTTCGGATTTGCGTGCAACGAGACACCCGAGCTGATGCCGGCGCCGATAACTCTCGCGCATCGTTTGACCCGCCGCCTTTCCGCCGTTCGCCGTGAGGGCGTGATCGACTGGCTAAGGCCGGACGGGAAATCCCAAGTCACCGTTGAGTACGAAGGAACCAAGCCCCGCCGCGTGAACACCATTGTAGTTTCCGCCCAGCACAGCCCTGAAATTACAATTTCCGATCTGCGTGTTGAAATCCAAGCTAAGATCATCCGCGAAGCAATTCCTACTCATCTGATCGATTCAAAGACCGTAATCCACATTAATCCAACTGGGCGTTTTGTGACCGGCGGTCCGCAAGGAGACTGCGGCGTTACCGGCCGCAAGATCATCGTGGACACGTACGGCGGGATGTCCTGCCACGGGGGCGGCGCTTTTTCAGGAAAAGATCCAACCAAAGTGGACCGTTCTGCCTCGTACATGGCGCGATACATCGCCAAGAACGTCGTTGCGGCCGGTTTGGCGGACCGCTGTGAGGTGCAGCTGGCCTATGCCATTGGGGTTGCCGATCCGGTCTCCGTCCGCGTCGATACCAAGGGAACCGGCCGTGTCGACGAAGAGAAGCTGGAACAGATAGTTCGCGAAAATTTCAAGCTCACTCCCCTGGGAATAATCGAGAGCCTGGACCTGCGCCGGCCGATTTTCAAGAAGACTGCTGCCTTCGGTCATTTCGGCCGCAGCGAACCGGAATTTACCTGGGAGGCAACCGACAAAGTAGCTGTCCTGCAGGAAGCCTTTGGAGTGAAGAACGAAGTTAAAGTTGCGGTTGGACAGTAAAGCTCGCTTAAATGGCGGCTGTGCCGCCTGTGACGCCGAAGGCGTCAGATAAGTAGCGGGGGCAGAGCGCTTTTTTTTGAGCGACGCCCCCGGTAGCAATATTTACCAAACGGATGCACCCTGAATGGGTGCTATAACTTTCCGCTCTTGCACCCCTCCAGGGTGCGGAGTGAATATTGGGGACCGCCGACCGGGGCGGCGCGCCAAAAACGCGCTCTGCCCCCGGCTACTCTATCTGACCGCTTCGCGGGTCCTTGAAGGCGAGCTTGCTGCCCCGGAGGCTGCTTCGTGCTTCCCGCGTCTTTGGGTTGAACTTCGCGGCTTTCTTCTTTTGTTACTTCACATATAACGGAACATATAACGGAGAATTTAGAAAGGTGCCGACTGACATCAGACAGTACGATATTAAAGATATCAACCTCAATGAAAGAGGAGCACTGCGCATCGAATGGGCCGACCATTCTATGCCGGTGCTGCGACAGATTCGTGATCGTTTTAAGAGGGAAAAACCTCTTCAGGGCGTGCGCATTTCAGCATGCCTGCATGTGACGACGGAAACCGCCAATCTCGCCCGAACTCTGAAAGAAGGGGGGGCAGACCTCTGTCTTTGTGCTTCCAATCCGTTGAGCACTCAGGATGACGTCGCCGCGTCGCTGGTTCAGGACTTTGGCATTTCCGTCTTCGCCATAAAAGGCGAGGACAATACCACCTACTACAATCACATCAAGGCCGCGCTGGAACACAAGCCTCAGGTGACCATGGACGACGGCGCAGATCTGGTGACTCAGATTCTGAGCCAGCGCCAGGAACTGATCCCCAACATCGTGGGTGGAACGGAAGAGACCACCACCGGCGTTATCCGCCTGCGCAGCATGGCCAAGAATGGCGTTCTGAAATTCCCTGTGATCTCGGTTAACGATGCTGAGACCAAGCACCTGTTTGACAACCGCTACGGAACGGGCCAATCCACTATCGATGGAATAATCCGCGCCACCAATCTGCTTCTGGCTGGCACGACGCTGGTGGTTGCCGGTTACGGATGGTGCGGCCGCGGCGTAGCCATGCGCGCCCGTGGCATGGGAGCCAACGTCGTCATTACCGAGGTGGATGCCGTTAAGGCTCTCGAAGCGGTCATGGATGGGTTCCGCGTTATGCCGATCGCCGACGCTGCTCGCATAGGCCGAATATTTGTCACTCTGACTGGAAACAAGAACGTAATTCGTAGGGAGCACTTTCAGGTTATGCCTGATGGTGCCGTGATTTGCAACTCCGGGCACTTTAATGTGGAATTGGATATCCCTGGGCTGGAAGCGCTGTCAAAAGCCAAGCGGGCCACTCGCGATTTTGTAGACGAGTATCAGCTCGCAGACGGGCGGCGAATCTACTTGCTGGGAGAAGGAAGGCTGATCAACCTGGCAAGCGCGGAAGGCCATCCGGCCTCTGTTATGGACATGTCTTTTGCCAACCAGTCGCTCTCGGTCGAACATCTGGTCAAGAACAAGGGCAAGCTGAAGCCTCAAGTCTATCCCGTTCCTTCCGAGATCGACCACGAAATCGCCCGGCTGAAACTCGCCAGTATGGGAGTGGCTATCGACGCTTTATCCGAGGAACAGAAGCGGTATTTGGAAAGCTGGGAAGAAGGCACTTAGCCGATTGCGGATTTTGGATTGCGGATTTCGTCAATTGCGGATTTTGGATTGCGGACTTTGGATTTCATCGATTGCGAATTAGCGCTTTGCAATTGCGGAATGAGGAAGCTATCAATCACCCGAAGCCAGTATACCTTGTCGATGATGCAATCAAAAGAGACAATGGACTCCAGATAACTGAAGGGCAGAATTCTGGAAATCCGCAATCCGCAGTCTCCAATCCGCAATCGATAAAATCCCCAATCCGCAATCGATAAAATCGGCAATCCGAAATTAGATAATGCGCGCTCCTAACGGCTACCAGGTTTCGTTTGGCCCTCCGGTTACGCCGATAATCAAATATCTCGTCATCGCCAACGTTGTGGCTTACTTGATGGAGCAACTTGCTCCCGACATGGTGTTGATCTTCGGCTTGAGCCCGGCGCTGGTGACTCAGAAATTCTTCCTATGGCAGCTCGCCACTTATCTTTTCCTGCACGGCGGCCTGATGCATCTGTTGCTGAATATGTTTGGGCTCTGGATGTTTGGTTCCGAGTTGGAACGATACTGGGGTTCGGGGTTCTTCCTTCGCTATTACTTCCTGACCGGGATCAGCGCAGGATTATTATCGGTTGCCGTGAATCCGTTCGGTCGGGAAGTGATCATCGGAGCTTCGGGAGCGGTTTATGGCATTCTCCTGGCCTACGGATTGATGTTCCCAAATCGGATGTTGCTCCTGTACTTCATCGTTCCCGTCAAGGCAAAGTACTTCGTTGCGGGTCTTGGGATCTTAACTTTTATTTCCGCGTTGCAGGCCCCGGGAGGCCCGGTTGCGCATTTGGCTCACTTGGGAGGGATGTTGTTCGGGCTGATCTATCTGAAAGGGTGGCTCTCGTTACGGTCTTGGAGGCAGCAGTACCAGCAGTGGAGGCTTCGACGTCTGAAACGGAGATTTCAGGTCTACGAGCAGCACCGAAAAGACGACGATTACTCTGTACACTAGGGCCTCTCTATGCTACGGTATCTATGTCGTTTATTTATTTATTTTCATTGACTTAGGGGAATTCATCCCGCTCATGGGCCTGAGCCATTTTCGTAACCGACTGCAACTGCTGGGAGCTTATCTGCTGCGCCGCGCGGATGTGGGCAGAGCTGCGCCCATCAATCTGATTATCGAAAATACCTCCAAGTGCAATCTTTATTGTCCCATGTGCCCCCGCGAACTAGGATATTTGCCACCAGAGGACCTCGATTTGAATCTTTATAAGCGCACGGTGGACCGGCTCCACGGAAAGACCGAACTGGTAATCCCCTGGGGCGCCGGAGAACCCCTTTTGAATTCTGATCTCTATGAGATGATCCGCTATGCGAAGGCGCATGGAATGCATTCTGTAGTTTCGACCAATGCTACATTGCTAAATGAGGAACGTTCCAACCAGATCATCGATTCCGGCCTGGACATCTTAATAATCGCCTTTGACGGCACGACGCCCGAGGTTTACGAGAAGTACCGGAAAGGGGCCAGTTTCTTTAAGGTGCGGGACAATATTCTGAAATTTCTGGAGATCAAGGGTCGCCGTAACGCCAAAGTTTTCACGATTATGCAGTTGGTGCGGATGAAAGAGAACTACCACCAAGTGAACGACTTCCAGAGGATGTGGAATATTCCCGGTGTTGATGAAATACGCATCAAGGAAGAAGAGATTGGCTTTCCGGATATGGCAGTGCCAGGTCAGGCCAACAAGCCGCGGCGCCGCAGAAACCCATGCCATTTGCTGTGGCAGGGGCCTCCTGCAGTTACCGTCGATGGCAATATGTTCCCCTGCTGCCACACCTGGCAAACCAAACCGCTGGGAAACATCCGCCAGAAGAGCGTGGAAGAGATTTGGAACAGCCCGGGCATGCAGCGCTGGAGGCAAGCTCACGTTGACCGAGATTTGAGCCAGTTTCCTGACTGTCAGCGATGCCTGGCGCCCAATCCCCGCCTGCCGGTTATTATCGGGAGCTTTCTAGTCAACAGCACTGTGGTTAAGAAATGGGTCCCGCGCTTCGAAAAATGGTCCTTGTTCCATAGACTACCGATTTTTGAGGATAAAAGGTCAGACAACCTGAGGGAGAGCGTATGAAGATTCTTTTGGTTCGGGCCAAACCTACGTTCATGGACATGATCCTGGGCATCCCTATCGGTCTGGCCTATTGTGCAGCGGTGGTGGAAAAGGAAGGCCATGAAGTGGATATTTTGGATCTTGCACTGGAGAGCAGCGTCCAGGCAGCCCATGCGGTACTGCGCGAGCGGCTGAGAAAGACGAAATACGACCTTGCCGGCCTGACCTGCATGACAGTCGAATACGAAGGCGCGCGAGAGACAGCCCAGGTCATCAAGCAGTGCGATCCCTCGCTGAGAATCGTGTTCGGCGGCCAGCATCCAACGATTGAATCCGACGAGGTTATCAACAACGGAGTTTGTGATTTTATCGTGGCCGGAGAAGGAGAAGACACTTTTGCCGACTTGGTCACAGCGCTTCAGTCGGGCCGGGACCCCTGGACCGTGCCGGGAATCCTCTTCCACAAGAATGGCGCGGCGCTTCGTACTATGCCGCGCTCCGTGACGGTCGATATTGATGCCTTGCCATGGCCGGCTTACCACCTTCTCGAGCTGGAGCGCTACTTCCTGATGGAATCAGCCCGATACACTCCCAAGCATAAGCGCGCCATTCAGATCTTTACCAGCCGGGGGTGCCCATGGCGCTGCACTTACTGTCACGACTTGTTTGGAAAGAAATTCCGCGGCCGCTCCGCAGAAAACGTCTTCGGCGAGATGTACATGCTCTACAAGCAATACGGAGTGCGTGAATTCATGGTAGAGGACGACATTTTCAACCTTGATATTCCGCGAGCAAAGAAAATTTGTGACCTGATCATTAACAGCGAAATGAATAAGAAAGTTTATATGCAGTTCGGAAACGGCTTGCGGCTGGAGTGTTTTGACGAGGAGCTGGTCAGAAAGCTCGCCCAAGCCGGTACCCACCATATCGCCGTGGCGATCGAGTCAGCCAGCCCGCGTATTCAGAAGCTGATCAAGAAGAACCTGCACCTGAACAAAGCCAAGGACGTCCTCAGCTGGACGCGCAAGTATGGCATCAACACGCTGGGCTTTTTCATGATTGGATTTCCCACCGAGACAGTGGATGAGATCAAGCAGACGATTGCCTTTGCGCGCAAGACCGATCTGGATGAGGCATTGTTCAGCATCGTTATTCCCTATGCCGGAACAGAGATCAATAAGATGGTCTTTGAACAGGGTCTCTACGACCCGGATGAAGTAGCGCGGCACGGAACGAAAGTGGTCACCATCAAGAGCGAGCATTTTGACTTTTACACGCTGAAGAAACTCCAGCAGCGCGCTTACCTGACGTTCTTTCTCACCAAAGGGCGATTCTTCCGGATGATGCCCAAGCTGCTGAGCATTTCTTCGTCGAAGAAATACCTGAAGGCAATAGAGCGGAATTTTCTGTCGTATGGGGGCGACGCTACCTCAAGAGTGAATTGAGGCAATTGCGGATTGCGGAATGCGGATTTAAAGAGATATCAGTCGTCAGTCGCGCGTGGTGCATTTGTCATTTCTGAGGTTCATTTTTTTGGAGACCACGGACAACGGACCACGGACAATCTTCAAATCCGCAAACCGAAATCCGCAATCCGAAATCCAACATGTATCGAGTTCCGGATTTTCCCGATCAGGTTTACATCGAGCTGACTAACGCCTGTAACGCGCGTTGCACCACCTGCGCCACGCCGCAGATGCAGCGGCCGCGGCGAGTTATGTCCTTTGACCTGTTCAGGAAGATCGTCGACCAGTGCGCCGAACACAAAGCGAATAAGATTCTGCCTTTCCTGCACGGTGAGAGCTTCCTGGTTCCTGAAATCCTGGATTATTTCGCCTACATACGAGAGAAGGCTCCTTCGTCTCACCTCAATGTGACCACGAACGGCTCGCGGCTGAGCGCTGAAATAACAGAAAAGATCCTGCGTGATGACCTGCTGGACTCGATGATCGTCAGCATTGACGGCGGAAACAAAGAGACTTTCGAAAAGATCCGGCTCGGTTTGAATTATGATCAGGTGCGCGACAACGTCCTCTATTTCATCCGAAGGCGCAATGACCTGAGGAAGAAGAAACCGCGTGTGAGTATCGCCATGGTGACTACGCCGGAAAACAAAAATACCCAGGCGGAGCTAAAAGAAGCTTGGAAGCAAGCCGATCAGGTTCGTTTTTCATTGTGGTTCAACTGGGCGGGCCAAATTTCAAAGGAAACAGAGTTCCACCACAAACAAAATTTCTGTGAGCGGCTGTTTCACTACATGACCATTCTGGCTGACGGAAAGGTAGCTCTGTGCTGCTTCGACTCCGAAGGGGAGCATATCATCGGAGATACCAATAACAGCTCGCTGATTGACATTTGGCACAGTCCGGAGTTTGCACGAATTCGCCGGCTGATGTTCCAGAGGCAGTTCGAGCAATTGCCGCTTTGCGCGCGATGCGATTTCATCAACCAACCGGCTTGGGCGCAGAAGGTAATTCGCTATCATCCTTACATGCAGCAGAACTTTCCCAGAACCACGTATCACTTGGAGAATATGTATAAACGATGGCTGATGCGCTGAACCTAACGCGGCGAAGCCGCGACCAAAGGAAAGCCGATCACGTTCACGTCCACGACCACGTCAACGTCCACGACCAGCGTCAACGTCGACGACCAGTCGTGCGCGTAGACGTGAACGCGGTCGTGGTCGTGAACGTTGACGTGATCGTGGACGGCTCTTGATGTCAACAATGCACTCGGCAAAGACAAATATTGTGCTGGTCTATCCCACCACAGGGATGGACTTGTTTGGGATCAACGTGGGACTGCCCCTGTCCGTCCTCTCCCTGGGAACGGTTCTCGACAAGGCCGGCTTCCAGGTCCGAATTGTCGACCAGCGGCTGACCACGAAGTTCGACGAAGCGCTGGGCAAAGCAGTGGACGCCGATACGTTGATGGTGGGGATTTCCAGCATGACCGGCACCCAAATCCGAGGCGGCCTTTTGGCAGCGCGCCTGGTTCGTGATCTTGATGGGACAATCCCCATAGTTTGGGGAGGCGTACATCCCTCGCTTTGTCCCGAGTCGACGCTACGAGATCCTCATTGTGACATTGTCGTGAAAGGCGAAGGAGAAGCGACCATAGTGGACCTAGCCCGGTGCCTGGCGCAAAATGGCGACCTGGATTTGGTAGCAGGCATCGGATACAAACTGAGCCGCGCGCGTAAGCAAGCGGACACGCAAGACGGCCAACTGCGTTTCACCACTCCTCGCCCGATGATCAAGCCGCTGGATAGCATTCCCTCGCCTAATTACGACCTGGTGGACATGGCGCCTTATTTCACCAGCGCGCCCTCGACCGGACAGCGCCAGTTGCAGATCGTTACCAGCCGCGGATGCCCTTACAACTGCGAGTTTTGTTACAACCTTGAATTCAATGAAAAGAAGTATCGCTTCCAGAGCGCCGAGCGGGTGGTGCGGGAAATTGAGTATCTGGTCAGCCGTTTTGGAGTAGAAGCGTTATTCATCGAAGACGATTACTTCTTCGGCAGCAAGAAGCGAGTGGAGCAGATCTGCGACCTGCTGATTGAGCGGAATATTCAGGTGTTGATCCAGGCGCCCTGTCGCGTGGACTTCCTGGATAGAGCGGACGAAGCTCTGATGCTCAAAATGAAAAGGGCCGGATTCAAAGAGCTCTGGGTGGGGATCGAGACCGGCTCTCCGAAGCGAATGAAAGAAATCATGAAGCAAAACACACTCGATCAGGTGCTCTCGGCCAACAGGAAACTCGCCCGGGCGGAACTGTACGTCAAGTACGGCTTCATGGCGGGCTTTCCCGGCGAAGACCGCGATGAGACGTTGGAAAGCGTCGATTTCATTTTTAAGTTGTTGGGAGATAATCCTCATGCGGGAGTGGCGCCCATTGCCATTTTTACTCCCTATCCCGGCACGGATCTGTATTACAAATGCGTCAACGAGTTCAATTTCACGCCTCCTGAAACACTGGAGGAGTGGAGCAATTTCCATTTCGGCATGAATAACAATACGTTTCTGGATGAAGCGCAACGTCGTTTTCTGACCAAGTTGAATGTGATGTCGAAGTTCTTCGAGAGAAAAGCATTTGAGCGTTACTGCAACAATCGCCTGAAGGGCGCGATGATGGCCATGTACGATCTTTATTTCAAGATTCTGAAACTGCGCTTACGCACCCGGTTCTTTGATTTCATGCCGGAGATCCGCTTGATTCAGTGGCTGGAGAAGACATACCTGCAGCTAATGCATCAGGCCGAACTCTCAAAAGCCAAGCACACATAGGATTGCGGAATGCGGATTGCGGATTGCGGATTTGACAGACCATCCATTGTCCGCCATGGGTTGTCTGTCCGTTAGTTGTGCGCAAGAGAAACAATGGCCCACGGGCGGTTCGCTATGAACATTCTTATAATCCGCAATCCGCAATCCCCAATCCGCATTCCCCATTAGATCCCCGCGCCCCCGCGTCTCCGCGTCCCCGCGTCGCGAGGGACATCGCCCTACTAGCGGTGCTTCTCATACTGAGTCATCTTCCTTTCCTGGCGCGCCCATTTCACATTGACGATCGGATTTACCTGGAAATATCGCGCCAGGCGGCCCGGTCTCCGCTTTATCCGATGGACTATGCTCCTTTGTTTGAGGGCAAACATGCTCCCGATGCCGCGTCGCATACGCATCCGCCACTGGTCTCCTACCTGCTGGCGCTGCTGCGCGCCGTCAGCGGAGGTGAGAATGAAATACTGTTTCACACGATATTCCTGATCTTCCCCTTTCTGCTGGGTCTGGCCGCTTATCTTATGGTGCTAGAAGCCAGATTTCCCCTGCTGTTGGCGCTGCTGGTCGTGTGGAACCCTGGCATCTACGTGCTCTCGCAGTCCATCATGACTGATGTTCCGTTCCTGGCATTCTACGCCCTGGCTATCGTGCTGTTTTGGTTGGGTGAAGAACAGGGACGCGATCTTCGCTGGCCCGCCGCGGTGGCGTTGTCACTGGCAACCATGGTGAATTATTTGGCTCTTTCGGCAATTCCGCTGCTACTGGCGGTGCTGTGGCTGCGCCGAAAACCGCTGCTGAGACTGTGGCCGCTGCTGATCCTCCCGCTGGCGGTTTTCACTGGTTGGGTTGCTCTCCAGTCTTTCCATCACCGGCGGTTCATCCTGGCGGCAACCGGCCAGTTTCTAACCACGGAAGGACATTCGCAGTGGTTTCTGTTTGGACAAAAACTGATCAGCGCCCTTTTGAACCTCGGCGCCATGCTTGGCGTGGTGTTGCTTTTTCATCTTAACCGGCTGGCTCAGTGGATTGCCTGGCTGCTTCTGGCCGCCACCGGGTCTCTGTCGACTGCGCTGCTGGCGCACTGGCATTGGACTCATTGTCTCCTGCTGGGCGTTTTCCTTGCGTCGGGAATCTTGGTGGTCAGGGATATCTTTGCAGGCATCCACAGGAGAAGGCCGGGTGCTGGGCCGGCACTGATGTGGCAAATCTGGGCGGCTGGTTTTCTGGCTGCCTGCGTTTTTGTTTTCTACCACGGTTCGGTTCGCTATGTGTTGCCTTTGCTCGTACCGGCGACTCTGTTGCTGGGCACAAGATCACAGTGGAGCAAACGGAGAGCAACAGCTTGTCTTGCACTGACGCTTCTCTACGCGATGGCGCTGGCGCACGCCGATTACCAGTTTGCGTCTATTTATCCCCGCATCGCACAGCAGGTCTTTGAATCATACCCCGCACAGCGGGTGTGGATCGCGGGAGAGTGGAGCTTTCGTTATTACATGGAAAAGCGAGGGGCGCAGACCATGTCGCGTGAAGATCAACGCCCCGATAAGGGTGACATTCTAGTTAAGCCCTATCTCGCCATGCCCTATGTCACCGGCTATGACAGCGACGCGTATGTCGACCTGCTAAATCGGGAGTTCGTCTATCCATCGACACCTATTCGCTTGCTCGATTTTTCCAGCCACGCCGGCTTCTACAGCACCGGCTGGGGGATCCTGCCGTGGTCGATTCAAGTGGAGCATCAGCCGGTTGAAATCTTCAATGTCTTTCGGGTCAAAAAACGATTTCAGGGAAGCGCTCAGAAACTGAGGGAAGATTATTTTCGATGAGCCTTTAATGGCGGCCCCGGTCGACTGCAGCGGCGGATGATTCGGCGGTTTCCCAGGGGGCGGCGAGTTAGCCGGTCCGCGCGGGCCGGGCCGGCGACCAGGCGCATCACTCCGTGCCCCAGGAGTAGCAGTACGACGTACCCCGCCGAGATAGCCAGGATAGGTGCGACCCCGGCGTCAGCCGGGCACCAGGACATGTAACAATGCAAGGGAATCGCGGCTCCATGCCGATCGTTAGGCGCTTGGCCTCACCTGGTATTAGTTCGCCGCGGATTCGAGAAGTGCGCGCGCAGCGGCGGCGTCTTCGGCTCGCACCGACAAACGGATTCCACGAGTAAACTGAAGTTGCGGTTCCATCCGTCCGGCGTCATCACTGCTCAAGATGGAGGGGATCCCGCTCGCGTCAAGAACACCCCGCGCAACCAGTGCAGCCGGCTCATTCGAGAAAGTTTTGATGACTACGAGTTGGCTAGGCATGGATCACAACATAACATGACTTTGAGTTCCGACCGCCCGCAATCCGAGCCCTGATTAATCCGTGACGATTGGTACAGATCCACGGCGCAGAGTTCTGTTGCCCCTCCGGGGCTCACCATATTTTATTTTTCACGAAACCCCGGGCGGCGCGCTGAAAAACGCGCTAGCCTGGGGCTATTCTCTTCGTGCGCCTGCGGCGGACGCTGCCATGCGTCGCCTAACGCCAGCGCTCACTCGCGCGCGTCAGCGCGGCGGGTGGAGCGCATAGTTAGATTTGCTGAAGTCGCCAAGGGCACCATTTGTGGTCAGGCGTCGTCGTACGCGAGGGAGGTGGACAGCTCGCGGTAGGCTTGGGCCTGGGCGAGCAGCGTGTTGGCCTTGGCCTCGAACGTCTGCACGGCGTCGGCGCCGGCAGCGAAGCGGGTTGGCGGCTCCCTGAGCGTGACGAGCTTCACGAGGGCGTCGGCGGCCAGCGTGATGGTGGTAGAGATCTTGCACTACAACGATTGTCTGTCGGATGACCCGAAGCGCTTCGACCGCACCAATCGCTCGGTCGCCATGCACGACCGGGCGGGCTTCGCGCACGTAGGTGCAGAGAGCCGTGGGGATTTCGACACCTAGCATGAGGCACTTCACATTCAGGAGGTTCTCGGCGTACTCGATGTGGCTGATCCAGGAGTAGAGAAGGTCGAAGCCCAACTGGTCAATCTCACCTTCGGTGGGCAGGCTGAACGCATCTCGCTCGCTCAGGGAGCGTTCGATTTGTTCGATGAGTCTGTCTGTCGTGAGTTCGCTGTCACTGATGCGCTTGAGAGTGTGAAGCACGGCATACCCCAAGCCCTTCTTATCAACGGGCACAATCCGCTTCTTCTGCTCCATAACGCGTTAAGTGACGGAGTCCATGGTCGCAGCGACGCGGGAAATCCTCAGAAACTGATGGCTGTAGCTGAGCGCTTGCCATCGCTCCCAAGCAGGCGGCGCGGACTTGAGTGCCCTGACAAAGTCGGCAGGCGGCTTGGTCTCACGTTAGTCCAACCCGGACTTGTGGCGGCTCCGCGTCACACGAAGTCTTAATACGTTAGGCAGGGCTTCAATAGAGACCAGGGACGAATCGTCGCGTGCGCGCACAGTACTCGCGATACGAGGGGCCAAAGGCGTGCGTGAGGAGGGTCTCCTCGGCTCGTGCGCGCAGATCGCCTCCAATCGCCATTAACATAAATCCGGTCCACACGATCGCGGTGGGCACCCAGAGTGCGGTGCCGAGCGCCAGCAGGTTCAATCCCATGTAAATCGGGTGCCGCAAGATTCGGAATGGACCACCGATTGCCAGTTGATGACTCTTGTCAAGTGTCGCGCGGAAACGCCACGAGCGAAAAGAGACGAGCGCCGAGACCACCAGTGCGGCGCCTCCGGCGATGACAAGCGAGCCGGCAACCCGCTGGCCGGGAAACCAGAAGGGTACACGCCCCGGGATCACGGCATAGCTGATCCCGAAGTACATCACGGCAAAGGCGAGCCCATGGAACGCAAGGAGCGCGCGGGAGAACGGCGCAGTGGTCTCTTGCTGGGGGATCGGTGCTGTGTTAACTGCCCCGCTGTCGTTCCGATCGCGGATGCGAAGAACAATGCGCGTGAGGCCAAAGGCGCCCCAAAACGCCCAATGCACGGTGAAAATGGCGACGTCTGGGCTAGACATGACGGAGATCAGAGGGATTTTCTACGGTGTTCAATGCGTTTTGCGGGTACCGTCGGGAATCTTTCATGTTCGAATGGTAAATAACAAATACAAACCGCCGATCCCAAAAAGCAAATTGGGAGCCCAGGCGGCCAGAACGGGCGCCAGCATTCCACTGGCCCCCATCACTTCGAAAACTCCAAAAGTTCCCCAATAGATGATCCCGATCAGGATGCTCACGGCCAGTCCATAGAGCGCCCCCTTGCGGCCCATGGAAAACGCAAACGGCACGCCAATCATCGCCATGATAATGCTGACCACCGGAAATGAGATCTTCTTGTACAACTCCACGCGCAGCTCCTCGACGTCAAATCCCGACAACTGCAGCGTCTGGATGTAATTCTTCAATTCCAGGTACTTCATTTTGGTCGATTCCTTAACTTCCTTTACGAAATAGGATGGCTCTTCGGGAAGCTTCAGCTGCATCTCCTCGAAACGCGTCAGCCCGTGGGCTGGATCATTGAAGTTGCGTATGAACCCTTGATGCAGCACCCAAATCTTTTTCGCCGGATCCCACACCGCACGCGATGCAAAGATCTTGCTATTCAAATAATTCGCCGAAATGTCCAGATCGTATATCGAAAGCTGGGCAAAAATTTTCCTGGTCGAGTCGAAACGGACATAGTTGTACAGGCGATGCTTCTGGCCAAAGGTCCATGGGCGTTCGGGATGAAAAAAGGTGCGCACCGGGCGGCCTTTAATTATGTTGCGTAGATTGTCTTGCTTTTGGTTGGCAAAAGGCAAAACGTAGTCCTGCATCACAAACAAAAAGGAGCTTACCAGGGCGGCTGTCAGAAGAATCGGGACCGCCAGGCGATAGACACTCACGCCAGACGCCTTTAGTGAGGTGACCTGGTTGGTTCGATCCAGCATCCCAAAGTTCACCAGGGTCGCAATCAATACAGTCATGGGAACAACAAGGGTGAGGATGTGCGGCAGCAGAAACCAGAAGTAGTCAAGCACCAGCCAGAGCGAGATGTGATTTCGAATGATGTCGTCCATCAACTCGAACAAAGTGAATACGTCAAAGAGCGCCACAGAAACGATCAAGGCCAAAGCAAAATATTTCAGGAACTCTTTTATCAGATAAAGATCGATTACTTTCAGGAAACCGACGCGCAGTGAAGAAACAGCAGTATTGTTTCGGGCGCGTTTTCGCGCGATGATCCGTCTTAGTTCCGTATAGCCTTGGTGGAGCGCCTCCAGTCCGCCCAGAAGCATTCTGTTGTCGGTAACTGCCCGCATCCAGGGAGAATCGGTGTTCATGAAGCGCAATGCCAGCAGGCCGGCGCCATAAAGCAGCAGGTTGCTCCCCCACACACCGAGCCATACCGGAACAGCAGTGTCCTTTGCGAAGTTGCTGCCGGTTACAAACAGGATGTAATACGTGAACGCAATCAGAATGCCGATGATGAAACCATAGGCCCGTCCTCCACGCCGGGTGTTTACACCCAACCCAAGGCCGAGAAATGCAAAGGCGAAGGTGGAGAGGGGAAGCGCCAGCCTGCTGTTCAATTCGACCCACGTGCGCCGCTGTTCCTGGGGGGTCGATCCACGCTGCTTCAAGAGATCGAATGTCCCCTTCTCTCTGGTCTTCAGAGGCAGAGTCTGGGGAGGAGTTTCGTCAGCCGTCTCAACGACCATTTCGAGACTTTCAAACCTGGACAGGTCATCTTTGGTGAAGTCCTGCATATCGACCTTGTAGCTGGTGCCTTGATCAAAGTGAAACTGAAATCTCCCACTTTCCGGCTGTGGGACGATCCTCCCGTACCTGGCCAGGATAATTCTTTGTTCGTTGGGAACCGAATTATCCACGACAAAGACGCCGCTCCAGAGGCCGCGCTGGTACTGGATCTCTTCCACATACAGCACGATATTGGAAATACTCTCGTTGAACACACGCGGCCGAATATCGTTGATCACAGGACGAATGCCGATTGAATATTGAAGCTCGCGCAGTTGCCGGTTTCCCCGAGGCAGCAGATAAAAGGTCATGGCTACAGTAAGGACAAAAACCACCAGGCCAATCTTGAGCACGGGAGACAACAGGCGGAACATGCTAATTCCGCACGCACGGAGGGCGATGATTTCGCTGTCGGACGAGAGACGGCTGAAAGCGATCAGTGTTCCAATCAGGAAGGAGATGGGAATGGTGAAAATTAAAATGCTGGGGAGCAACGCCAGACAAACTTGAAGAATGGTGGCCGGCTCGGCGCTCTTCCGGATCAGTATTTCCGCAAAGCGGCCAAATTCCCTGGTGAAAACGATGAACGTCAGTACCGTCAGCGAAATCAACAGAGGACCAACAAGTTCCTTGTAAATACAGCGGTCAATGGAACGCATGGAGATTTATCGATTGCGGATTTACCGATTTCGGATTGCAGATTGCGGATTGCGGATTTACCGATTTCGGATTGCAGATTGCGGATTGCGGATTCAGTGAAGTCCATTGGCTGTTGCCGTGGTCTGTTGTTTGAATCGCTGAGCGGGACCACGGGCGACTGATGACGGGCGTTTTCAAAATCCGCAATCCGCAATCCGCAATCTGCAATCGATAGGTCTGCATTCGCCCTAGCCGTGACCTGCGGACTTCTTTTGCTGCTCGCTCTCAATTTCGAGGGCCTGACACAACCTGGTGAACATGTTAAAAAACGCGGCAATCACCGTCAACTCGATCACTTGCTGCTGCGTAAAATGGTTCTTCAATTGCTTGAAGTTCTCTTCGTCTGTGGCGCCCGGATTCTTGGTAATTTCTTCCACCCATGTGAGAGCTTCTTGTTCCATAAAGGTAAAAAGATCACCTTCCTTGTGATTATCCAGCGCCGCAATCATCTCGTCGGTAATGCCCGCTTTCTTGCCCAGAATCGTGTGCTGGTGAAGGCAGTACTCCGATCCATTGAGCTTGGCTACTTTCAGTATTGCCAGTTCCCGTGTTTTGTCGCTCAACGAGCAGTCACCCATGACGGTTTTGAACATCTGATAATAGCTCTGCAGGAATGCCGAACTGGGCGCGATGGTCTTCACCAGGTTGTCGGGCGAGGTTCCAAACGAAGTTTCATAATCGGCGTAGACCTGCCGGACACGCTCGCCGGCGGCATCTAGTTGCACGGGCAGATATTTAGCCATTGCTCTCTGTCCCTCCAAAGTTAACGGCTCGTTATATATAACGTTGTTTCTCTTTTTTTCCTACTTCGTTTTTTTCGTTTTTCATGGCATTCTGAAACTTTGACGTAGAGTCTGGCTGCGTGATTGTCTCGACCGATGATTGTGAAGGGACGGGCAATGAAAGAAGTACTGAACGAGGATGCCGTAAAAAAGGAGAAACAAAAGGAAGCCGCCGAAGCAGAAGCAATAGAGACCAAAGAATGGATCGAGTCTCTGGAAGGCGTTCTGCAAACCAGCGGCCCGGAACGCGTCCGGCAGTTGCTGCATCAGCTTTCCATCCGCGCCTACCAAGCAGGCGTTCGCCTGCCTTTTTCGGCGAACACTCCGTACATCAACACCATTCCAGGCGATAAGCAGGCGCCCTATCCCGGCAACAGAGAGATTGAAAGGCGTATTCGAAGTATTGTCCGCTGGAACGCAATGGCCATGGTGGTTCGCGCTAATCGCGGAGAGCCCGGCATAGGCGGGCACATCTCAACCTTTGCTTCGGCTGCCACGCTGTATGAGGTGGGCTTCAATCATTTTTTCCGCGGTAAGGGAGAGGATTACGATGGCGATCAGATCTACTTCCAGGGCCATGCCGCCCCAGGCATTTACGCCCGAGCGTTTCTGTTGGGCCGTCTCACAAAAGAGCAGCTGGAAAACTTTCGCAGGGAGCTTCAACCCGGCGGGGGGCTTTCGTCCTACCCCCATCCATGGCTGATGCCCGGATTCTGGGAATTTCCTACTGTCTCGATGGGACTGGCGCCGATCATGGCTATCTATCAGGCACGCTTCAATCGCTATTTGGGCGATCGAGGCTTGAAGAAGAAATCCGAATCGAAAGTATGGGCTTTCCTGGGTGACGGCGAGACAGACGAGCCGGAATCGCTGGGAGCCATTACCTTAGCGTCCCGCGAAAAACTCGACAACTTGATATTCGTCATCAACTGCAATCTGCAGAGGCTGGATGGCCCGGTGCGGGGAAATGGGAAAATTATTCAGGAGTTGGAAGCAATTTTCCGCGGCGCCGGCTGGAATGTCATCAAAGTCATCTGGGGAAGTGAGTGGGATCCGCTCATCGAAAAAGACAAGGATGGAATCCTGGTCAAGCGGATGGAAGAAACCGTCGATGGTCAGTATCAGAAATATTCCGTCGAGTCAGGGAAGTACTTCCGCGAACACTTCTTTGGAGTCGACCCGCGCCTGCTGGAAATGGTGGAACCATTTTCCGACGAGCAGCTTCGCAAGGCGCGCCGTGGCGGACACGATCCGCAGAAAGTCTATGCGGCTTACCAGGCGGCGATTGAACACAAAGGCTCTCCGTCAGTCATCCTTGCAAAAACGATCAAGGGTTATGGCTTGGGCGAAGCCGGAGAAGGAAGGAACATCACTCACCAGCAGAAGAAGATGAATGAGGACGAGCTGGGCGAGTTTCGAACCCGGTTTGGCATTCCCATTTCGGACGAAGAAGTCGCCGAGGCCCCTTTCTACAAGCCGCCAGAAGACAGCGCGGAAATGATTTACCTCCGCGAGCGCCGCGAGAAACTGGGAGGATATGTACCGCTGCGCACCGTTACCGCTCCTCCATTGAAGCCCCCGGAGGAAGAGCTGTTTAATGAGTTCTATGAGGGGACCAAGGAGAGAGAAGCATCTACCACCATGGTTTTTGTGCGCATGCTGGCGCACTTGCTGCGCGACAAGGAGTTAGGAAGGCTGATCGTGCCCATTGTGCCCGACGAAGCTCGAACGTTCGGCATGGAAGCCTTATTTCGGCAGGTGGGGATTTATTCTCATGTGGGTCAGCTTTATGATCCGGTCGATTCGGACAGCCTCATTTATTATAAAGAAGCCAAAGACGGACAGATACTGGAAGAAGGAATCACCGAAGCCGGATCCATGGCCTCCTTTGTTGCCGCAGGCTCGGCGTTCGCAACGCATGGAATAAATACGATACCGTTCTTTATCTTCTACTCGATGTTCGGCTTCCAGCGCATCGGAGACCTGATCTGGGCGGCAGCCGACATGCGGTGCCGCGGTTTCCTGTTGGGCGGGACGGCAGGCCGCACCACGCTTGCGGGAGAAGGGCTTCAGCATCAGGACGGAAACAGCCATCTGCTGGCGTATCCGGTGCCCAATCTTCTCGCATATGACCCTGCCTTCGCCTACGAACTGGCCATTATCGTACGCGAAGGCATTCGGCGAATGTATGAAAAGCAGGAGAGCGTGTTTTACTACCTTACACTGGGCAACGAAAGCTACGCCATGCCGCCGATGCCCCAGGGAGTTAAGGAAGGCATTCTCAAGGGCATGTACAAGTTCAAGGCTTCTGCCAGGAAAGATGCAAAACTTCGGGCACACCTGTTTGGCAGTGGAGCTATCCTGAACGAAGCGCTCAAAGCGCAGCAAATTTTGGAAGAGCGTTACGGTGTTGCCGCCGACGTCTGGAGTGTTACCAGCTATAAGGAGCTGCACCGGGAAGCGCTGGAAGCTGAGCGCTGGAACATGCTGCACCCTGGTGACGAGCCTAGAAAGCCTTATATTACCGATTGTCTGGCGGAGGCTAAAGGAGCTTTTGTCGCCGCTTCCGATTATGTAAAAGCGCTGCCTGATTCGATCGCCCGCTGGTTCCCGGCCCCGCTGGTTTCTCTTGGCACTGATGGGTTCGGCAGAAGCGACGGCCGGGCGGCCCTTCGCAATTTCTTCGAAGTGGACGCAGGATTCATCACTCTGGCAGCGCTGGGCGCCCTAGCCCGGCTGAACGGAATCGAATCCCAGACCGTCCGAAAGGCGGTCGCCGACTTGAAGATTGACCCCGATAAGGCGAACCCATTGATTTCGTGAAAGTGTGAAAAAAATCTGTAGCGCGAGGGGAAGTGGGTTGTGGATGATCCAGAGAGGAAGTCCTAGAAATGGCAACTGAGCTAATGCTTCCAGAATTGGGAGAAAACATCGATTCCGGCGACGTGATCAAGGTACTCGTGTCTGTCGGGGATACCATTAAGCAGGAACAGGCGGTGATCGAACTGGAGACGGATAAAGCGACCATAGAAGTTCCGTCATCGGTCAGCGGGAAGATCGAAGAGATATTTGTCAAGGAAGGTGAAAAGATCAAGGTCGGTCAGAAGATTCTGGCTGTTGGCGGAGCTGAACAGGCTGAGGGCGAGAAGAAGCAGACAAAAGAGAAACGCCAAGACGTCCCCAAAGAGGAGCACAGAGAAAAGGCTGAGGCTAAAGAAAAAGGGGAAGAGGAGACCAAGGCGGAAGACGAAGAGCCGGAAGCCGAAGAACGCAAAGCAAAGGCCGAGGCTAAGGAGCAAGGGGAAGAGGAGACCAAGGCGGAAGACGAAGAGCCGGAAGCCGAAGAACGCAAAGCAAAGGCTGAGGCTAAAGAAAAAGGCCAGGAGCAGACCAAGTCAGAAGGCCGAAAGCCAGAAGCAGAAGAACGCAAAGCAAAGGTTGAGGCTAAGGGAAAAGAAGAAGAGGCGACCAGGGCGGAAGGCGAAAAACCGGAAGCCGCTGAATCAGCTAAACAGGAAGTTGTCAGTTTTCCCCGCAGAGTTTCGGAGGCTTCAAAGGCTCCGCCAGATAAGAGCGAGGCAGGGGCCGGCAAGTCCGGGGCCGACGTTCGCCAGGCAGTCGCATTCCAGCGCATCGCTCCCGCCGCGCCTTCGGTGCGCCGCCTCGCTCGCGAAATCGGCGTGGAAATAAACCAGGTTGCCGGGTCGGGCCCGGACGGGCGAATTTCCATTGAGGATGTCAAAGAGCATGCCCGGAGGATGAACGAAAGAGGGCCGGCTGTCTCCGGCCAAGTACCTGCCAAACCGCTCCCGGACTTTGCCAAGTGGGGTGAAGTTGAGCGCAAGCCCATGAGCAATATCCGCCGCAGGACGGCCGAGCACATGGCTTTCGCCTGGTCAACCATTCCTCAAGTCACGCAATTTGACAGGGCCGATGTCACACAGCTGGAGATGCTGCGAGAGCGCTTTGGAAAGAAAGTTGAGGCCGCCGGTGGAAAGCTGACCGTCACGGCGATCCTTCTGAAAGTGGCAGCTGCGGCCCTCAAGCTATTCCCTCAGTTCAATGCCAGCCTGGACGTGTCACAGGAAGAAATTATTTTCAAGAAGTACATCCATATCGGTGTAGCTGTGGACACAGATTGGGGGCTTCTGGTTCCAGTAATTCGTGACGTGGACAAGAAAAACATTCTGTCCTTGGCAGTGGAACTGTCTCAGATCGCCGAGCGGACAAGAAACAGGAAGATCGGAGTGGAAGAGATGCAAGGGGGAAGTTTCACGATTACCAATCTTGGCGGCATCGGCGGCACCGCCTTCTCCCCGATCGTAAACTCCCCGGAGGTTGCCATACTGGGAATCGCGCGGGGAGAGATGGGGCCTGTGTTTATCGACGGCCAATTCCAACCCCGATTAATGTTGCCTCTTTCGCTCTCGTACGATCATCGGCTGATTGACGGCGCCGATGCCGCTCGATTCCTTCGATGGATTGCCAGCGCTCTTGAGCAGCCCTTCCTCGTGGCGCTGGAAGGCTAATATGGAACCCAATGCGGATATTGCACTGATTGGCCTGGCAGTGATGGGCCAGAACTTGATACTGAATATGAACGACCACGGCTTCCGCGTGGTCGCCTTTAATCGAACCGTTTCCAAGGTGGATGACTTCCTTGCCAATGAGGCCAAAGGCACTCACGTCGTCGGCGCCCATTCGCTGGAAGAGATGGTCAAACTGCTAAAGCGTCCCCGGCGAGTGATGACGTTGGTGAAGGCGGGCAGCGCTGTTGACCAACTGATTGAGCAACTCGTGCCCCATCTCGACCCAGGCGACATCATTATAGACGGCGGCAATTCACTTTTTCAGGACTCTATCCGCCGCGCCAAAGGCCTCGAGTCGAAAGGCCTGCTTTTTATCGGAACAGGCGTTTCCGGTGGGGAAGAGGGAGCGCGGCGCGGCCCATCCATCATGCCCGGCGGCTCTCCTGCGGCATGGCCTCATGTCAAAGACATTTTCCAGAAAATAGCCGCCAAGGTCGAAGACGGCACGCCCTGTTGCGACTGGGTCGGCGAAAACGGGGCCGGCCACTTTGTCAAGATGGTGCACAATGGCATTGAGTACGGCGACATGCAGCTCATCTGTGAAGCCTACCAGTTGCTGAGAGACGGCCTGGGATTGTCGGCCGCCGAGTTGCACCAGGTCTTCGGCGAGTGGAACAAGGGTGAACTTGATTCCTTCCTGATTGAGATCACGAGCGACATCTTCGCCTTTAAGGATAGCGACGGGCAGCCGCTGGTGGACCGGATTCTCGACACAGCCGGCCAGAAAGGCACGGGGAAGTGGACGGTGATTTCGTCGCAAGACCTCGGCATTCCTACCACGCTAATTGCGGAAGCCGTCTACGGGCGGTGCGTATCCGCGCTTAAGGAAGAACGCGTGGCTGCTTCTAGAAAACTGAAAGGTCCCAAGCCGAAGATTTCCGGAGATCGCGCCAAGTTCATCGAGGATGTCCGCCGGGCGCTTTACGCCTCCAAAATTGTTTCCTATGCGCAGGGGTATATGCTGATGCGCGCCGCGGCCAAGGAATTCAACTGGAATCTTAACTACGGCGGAATAGCTCTGATGTGGCGCGGTGGCTGCATCATTCGCAGCCGATTTCTGGGAAAGATCAAGGAAGCCTTCGAGAAAAATCCAAAACTCACCAACCTGCTATTGGACAGGTTCTTCTTGAAAGCTGTCAAGGATTGCCAGCGTTCCTGGCGCAAGGTGGTCGCGACGGCGGCCAAGAAGGGGATTCCCACGCCCGCATTTGCCACAGCGCTCTCGTTTTACGACTCCTACCGGACCGATCGGCTGCCGGCCAATCTACTGCAGGCCCAGCGCGATTACTTCGGGGCACACACCTACGAGCGAGTGGACCAGCCGCGCGGACAGTTCTTTCACACCAACTGGACGGGCCGCGGCGGCATTGTCGCATCGACTGGCTATACGGTGTAGTCCGCTTTCAGCGGCTTTCTAGAGTTTCTACATTTTCTCACGCTGCACTGTGCTGCAAACCAGGGCTTCGTCCGCGAAGCGGCGCTATTGGAGAGACGCCCGGTGGGGCGTCTCCTGCACGATGAGAGATTGCGCAGGAGACGGCCCTCCGGCCGTCTCTCCAAAATGTCCAAACCCGAGCGTCCGCTTTCAGTGGCATGGGCGCCAAGTTTGGCCTCGTCCACAAATTCCTGATCCGCTTCGCGGTCTTGGTGCGTCCAAAAACAGAGAGTGTTTTCAAGATAAGCAGGTCCGACGTGGCTACTGCCGGGCGCTGGCGGTGGCAAGTTCCTCTTTTATGACCTTTGCGATGTCGTCGTAAGGAACGGCTCCCGAGATAAAGCGGCCGTTGATGAACATGGCGGGCGTTCCACTTACGCCGGCTCGGGTGCCGTCACGTATGTCCTTTTTCACCTTGTCGGCGTACTTTCCTGAATCCAGGCAGGCGCCGAATCTTGTTTTATCTAAACCCAGTTTGGCGGCGCCCGCTTTAAGATCTTCGAGACCTAACTTCTGCGGGCTCTGAAACAGCAAGTTGTGCATTTCCCAAAAACTCCCTTGGTCGGCAGCGCAAAGCGAGGCTTCAGCGGCTTTTTCAGCTTGAGGATGAATGGGGAGGGGAAACTGCCGAAACACGAAGCGCAACTTGTCTCCGTAGTTTTTCTCTACTTCCTTCAGAGTCGCAGTGAGGCGGGTACAATAAGGACATTCGAAATCTGAAAACTCAACAATAGTGACAGGAGCTTGAGCCGAGCCCCGAGCGGGATGACCGGCACTTTCCACCGGGATTCGCAGCGGTTCGAAGAAAGATTTGACAGAGTATTTTTGTTTCAGCTGTTCAAGGAAGCTGCTGCGTACCTGCTTGCGGCGATTCTCCTTAAGATAGTCGCGGATGAGCCCGGCCACCTGCTCTTTGGGCCTTCCAATCTGACCCTTGTTCGCTTCGTAGAACGCAGAGATCTCCTCGTCGGAAGGTTCTTTCACTTTGCTTTCCACTTCAGAGGCCAGCAGCTTTTCGCGAGAAGTGCCAAGCCTGGTTACTTCAGCATCCAGCAGTTTCTCTTCAATCAGATGATTGAGTGCGGTTTCCAGCGCCTGATGCTTGTTGCGCTGAAACTCGGCCTGAAGCTGCTCCTGTTGCAGAGTCAGTCTCTCCAGGTCCGCTGCCGCCGCTTTTTGAACCTGATCCTCGGTCACCGCCAAGCCGTTTACCACAGCCACCGCTTTCGACTTTTGCGGATCTCTCTCCTGTACTGACGAAGACTGCGCCACTCCGCCTGAGACTGCTGAGAGAGTAATGGCGCATGTCACAGCGCATTTCGGGAGGAACTTGTTGAGAAATATTGAAGCCATCAAAGAGGCAAATTTGACTGAGGCATGGGGGCGGTCAGCAAGCCGCCCCATCAAAGCGAAAGAGCTTAGCTCTTCTTGCTCTGTTTGTTGATTTCCCTAGCCAGGGCATCAATTTCCTTTGCCAAGGCTCGGCACGAGGGTGAAGCCAGCTGATTAACCCTCACTAGCTGAGGGTCATCCTTGACCAGTTTGTCGATGTCGCCATGCAGCGCCACCGCAGCCTGGTAAAGCCGGTCTGCCAAGTTCTTTAAATCCTTATCAGCGGGAAGTTGAGCCGTATCGCGGGTCTTTCTTAGATCGAGGTATTCAAGGGCGCGGTCTTTCTCGATTTCTTTGATAATCTGCCGGATCGCCTTGATCCTTTCCTGGACCGATGCGCGCATGCTGGGATCCTGCTGTAGCTTGGCGACCAGGTTCCGCAGATCTGTCGCCTGGACTACAAGCGCGCGCGAGTAGCTGAGCGGTTCCCGCAAAGCTGACTGAACCAACTGACTGGTCAAAAGCGGTTCCTGGCGACCATACCTCCCGAGAGCGTCAAAATCCCAAAGCCGCTGTCTCATGCTCAGTTCCCACAGGAAGTATTGCCAGCGATTATATTCGTAAACCCAATTGGAATAATTCGAGTAATAGCCGGATGTGCCGCCGCCCGTGTTGCCTCCACCGGACGTCGTAGGAGCGGGTGAGGCAGGCACAGGGTTTACGCTGGGTACTGAAGAAGGCGTGGTCGCAGGCGAAAAACGTCCTCCTCCTGTCGGTTCATGGACGCTAGTGCGGGCGTCGTTAGGTCTTTCCTGTACGTGCGGCCGCTCTCGTTCCTGAGCCACTGCCATACTTCCCAACGTCCAGACGAAAATGGATAAGAATTTTAGAAACCTCATTAGTCCTCCTACGATTAATCCCTCTATCATAAGCTTTTGCGAAGCTTTAATCCAGAGAATTCACTGACGAATTGCCCGTGACAGAGGAATCGCTAGCGGACTCAATAGGACACGGATAACGCTGGAAACAGGGAACATCGACCGTGTTATTCAGTGTCATCCGCGTCCCATTAGTCACTGGCGCTTTGTCTGTTACAGGCAACTAGACTAGATCGCTCCCATCGACTAATCCAAATTTTTGACTGCTCTTTCCCCAACTAAAGTTCAGATTTTTATTTGAGATAGGCGCCGTCTCCGAGTTTTTCGGCAACTCTTCGGTGATTGTCTAATTTCGGGACGGGATAATAGAACCTGGCGCCGGACCCAATGCGATCCCGTGCTAAAATGAATCGGCAGAATCATAACACTATACATAATGAAATAATGCCTAATCAACCATTTACGCCAAAGCCAGTAAATGAAAACCGGCGCCGCAGTCGGACCCAAAGGCAGGAGGGGGAGGATCTAAGCAAGATCATCGATAAACTCATCTTCACGCTGTGGAGCACTATCAGCGATGTGGAAGCGATGCACCCGGCCAATTCCCGATTCTATCGGGTCACGATCTTTGGCAGCGCCAGAATCTCCAGCGGCGACAGTCTTTATCAGGACGCCAGAAAACTGGCGTGCCTGCTAGCCGGATTTGGCTGCGATATTGTCACCGGCGGGGGACCGGGTCTCATGGAGGCGGCAAATGAAGGTTCCAAGGAGTGCAGCCCGGATGGCAAGACACGGTCCTTCGGCTTGACCATCAACCTTCCGTTTGAAAACACGCCTAATCCCTATGTCGACAAGGTAACAGCGCACCGCACATTCTTTTCTAGACTTCATCATTTTGTGCGCATGTCCAACGCCTATATCGTCTTTCCCGGGGGAATCGGGACCACATTGGAAGCTTTCATGATCTGGCAGTTACTTCAGGTGAAACACATCGCAGGACGTCCATTGGTTTTTGTGGGAGATATGTGGGCAGGTCTGGTTGAATGGATGCGGGCTCATATGCTTCGGCTTAATCTGGTGGATGGAGAGGATTTTCAGTTTGCCTGCTGCGTTAAAACCATTGAGGAGGCGGCCGAAATCATTCGCAAGTCCAAAGAAGAGTTCGATATCTCCTTGGGCCGCGCGCCCATGAAGCCTCAAACGCCCTCGGTGCAGCCATTCGGTAGGTTGAAAAAGGAAGGCTAGTAGGATAACGTCTTTGCTGCTGGCCGATGTCTGACTGCTGATAGTTGAAGCACTCTGCCGTCGCGGCCAATCATTGAGCGTCTTTTACGCGGTCTTTAGATTCCTTGCAGGCCACGCAAAGTCTGGTCCAGGGAACTGCCTTCAGGCGAGCTGCAGGAATTTGCTCACCGCACATTTCGCAAATCCCGTATGTGTGCCGCTCTATTCTAAGGATGGCTTCGTCAATGGCCCGCAGCAACTTCCCATCTGTCTGGCGGAGGCGCAGGCCTATGTAGGCGTCATGATTCTCATTGGATTGGTCTCCAAAGTCGCCTGCGCTGAAATGTCCAGAGCCAAGGGGTGGGGTTTCCTGCCGCAGTATTTCCGCTTTTTTTTCGAGTAAAGCCTCTTTGTACCTCTGCAAATCCGGTGATTGCATTGTCAGACCAACCTCACTTGGTAAAAAAGGCCTACTATACCAAAGCACGCCAGGCCATTCAACTCTACCATGAGTGGATATAAAATCTATTTCGGGATCTTTTTGGGGAGTTTTTGGAGGTTATCTCAAAATGTAAAACCACGGGGGACACTGGGAACACGGGGACTACCAAGGGCTTTCGAAATTGCCAATAAATCGTATTGATTCATTAAATTCCCCATGTTCCCAGCGTCCTCCGTGGCTTGTAGTTTTGAGACATTCTGCTTGAAGCACTGGGCGATATGAAGAACTCTTTTGTCGATAGACCTGCTCTCCAGCTAGCCGTCAGGTGCTTTCTTCTTCTTGCAATCATTGCTTACTTAAAGCCCTTGCTTCAGGCGCAAAACATCGACGTTGCCCTTTGGGAAAAGGAATTGAAGCGGTACGTGAATAACCAGGGATTGGTCGATTATGCAGGCTGGAAGAAGCGGACGGCCAATCTGGACCGAATCATGTCGCAATTCGCCGAGGCCCATCCCCCAGCCAGCGACGCAGACGAGAAATGCCTTTGGATTAATGCCTATAACGCCGCCGCCATTCGTTTAATTCTGGATCACTATCCTCTGGAGAGCATCCAGGACATCAACGGGACTTTTACGGAGAAAAGATTTCAGGTACAGCATACTCGTGTTTCACTGGATGACGTCGAGAATCGCCTGCGCTCGAAAGGCGATCCGCGTATCCATGCGGCTCTGGTCTGCGCCGCCACAGGATCACCGATGCTCAGGCGAGAGGCGTACGTTCCTGATAGGTTGGATCAACAGCTTGATGAACAGGTCCGGACCTGGCTCGCTGCCGAACGATCGAACCGTTACCAACCCCAGCTGAATCGAGTGGAAATAAGCTCTATATTTAAGTGGTATGAGGCGGATTTCGAGAAGAATGGCCAGACCGTTCGCCTCTTCCTGAAGCAATACGCTCCTGGAAACTATACAGAATTTCTTTCCCGACCCGATTATGAAATTGCCTACATGCCTTTCAACTGGTCCTTGAACGATCAGGCTGACTCAAGCAGGTTCTTGCTGTTGTCCAAGTTATGGTCGACGGTTAAGAGTTGGATTCCCTTGGGAGGGAAGAAATAGAGAGCACTGTCATGCGCAGGGCTGGATATGATTCACAAATAACTTGGTGTAACAAATTGGCAGAATCTTGTTTTTTTGACCAAGTTTTGGCCGAATGGAGACCACCGTTCACCTGCACGTTCACGACCACG
>DASXTB010000359.1:0-23158 GCA_036505615.1 Acidobacteriota bacterium | reverse complement strand
CAGGCTCCGGATGAACTTTCTCTGGATCAGGCGATAGCGCGAGCGCTTCAGCATCATCCCATGATTCAAACGCAGAAGGCACGAGTTGACGCATTCGCCGCCGAAATAACGCAGGCGCGCTCCGCTCGTTTTCCCCAAATCACCGCCGCCGCGCAGGGGAAACTGGGGCTGTCTGGCGCCTCCGGCGGGTTAGGTTTGCAGGGTCTGGTGGCCTCTCCTTTCTATAAGAACGTGGCTGCTTCGGCCCATGTCTACCAGAACTTTTTCGATTTCGGCAGGACCGACCATGCCACCAATGCGGCACGTTTTCTCAAGGAAGCGGCAGAAAAGGATGTCGAAGCCTCGGCCGCGACGGTAAAGCTGGAGGTTCAAAAGGCCTATTTACAGGCGTTGCAAAACCAGAGTTTGATCCGGCTTGACGAGAGAATCATCGATGAGCGCCAGCTCCAGTACAAAAAAGCAGATGCGCTCTTCCAGTCCGGCCTGAGATCGAAGCTTGACGCGCGATTGTCCGAGTACCAGCTCCGCCAGTCCGAAGCGAAACTGGCGGAGCACCGCGAGGCGCTGCGTCGCAGCTTTGCCGAACTGAATCGCGCCATGGGCTTGAATTCCTCACAACAATATGCCTTGAAGGAGCTCTTAATCGAGCCACAGCCTCCAGGCGAGACGGAGGGCCTGGTGGCGCAGGCCTTAAAGAATCGTCCTGAAGTCCGCTCTTTGGAATTGCAGCTCCAGGCAACCAGGGAGCAACTGGCGCTGGCCAAGAGCGAACGCTATCCGAAGCTGGCTGGGATCTGGAGTGGGGGCTTCGCGCGCTTTTCTGAATATACGTTGAGCCAGCTGATGGTCGCAGCCCTCGGTGTTGGCTTTCCAATCTTTACCGGAAAGCGACTGGAAGCTATCATCCGTGAAAAGGAAGACTCTGTGAAAATGCTGGAGAGTGAGCTGGAGAACTTGAAGCAAGCGGTACGTCTGGAGGTATCTCAGGCCGTTTCCGACATGGCGCGCTACCAGACGATCTTGCCTGTGCTCAAGCAGCAAATTGAGGTGGCCCAGGAGTCATTGGATCTTGCCAATGCCCGTCACCAGGCAGCACTTGCATCTTATTTGGATGTCTTGACTGCGGAAACTGCCCACACGGAAGCTCAGATCCGCCATACCGAGACGCTGTACGATTACGGGGCAGCCGAGTTTCGGCTGAAGTTCGGCCTGGGAACAGGCACCAATTGACAAACATTCACCGCAGAGACCCAGAAGCGACGGAGTCGCAACCAAAGTTACTTCGCATGGATAGCAACAGTCTCCGGACGCTGAAGGCGTCACATAGAATAGCCGGGGGCAGAGCCCGCCTCAGGCGGGCGCCGCCCCCGGTTTTCGAAATACCAAGGCTATGCACCCTGAAGGGTGCAACAGGAATTACGCAAATTGATTTCGGCAGAAAGAGGAATTGGACAAGAGTTGGTAACGGACCAGAGTGCTCGCTGTAACGTAACAGCGCGGGTGAAGTTTTCGCACACTCCTATTGCACCCTTCAGGGTGCGAACGTCCGTGGTCGGATGTCGACCGGCGGCGGCGCCCGCCTGAGGCGGGCTCTGCCCCCGGCTATTCTCTGTGATGCCTTCGGCGTCCAGTGAGAATCGTTGCGTGCGGAGAAGGAAACGACCCTCAGTAGTGCACGAACGGGCGGCAAATAGAAAAAGGGAAACAAAGATGCGAAGCCTTTTCAAGAACAGCAAGAGCCGCGGTTCCGATTCGGGGGATATTTACGAGGAATTGCTCCTCGCTCACCTGGAGGCCCTTTATGCGTTCGCGCTCCGACTGACACGCAACCAGCACGCCGCCGAGGATCTGGTGCAAGAGGCGGCTTTGAAGGCTTTGAAAGCTTTCGGAAAGCTGCGGGAAAAGGAGCGTTTTAAGAGCTGGATCTTTCAGATCCTGCGCAACATTTTCCTGGATCAACACTCCAGTCGCTCTGCTGAATCATTGGAGGATCTCCAGGAGAGCGATCTGATTGATGGAGAGAGCCTGCTTGTCGAGCGCCTGCTTAACGAGGAAATCAGCGACGCTCTGGATCACCTGCCCGGAGATTATCGAGTTGTTCTGTGCCTTTCTGACGTCGAAGGGTTTGCGCAGAAAGAAATCTCCGAAATACTGGGATGTCCGATCGGAACCGTGGGTTCCAGGCTCTACCGGGGTCGGGCACTACTTCGCAGGAAATTGATTCGCTTGAGGCGAAAAGGAAGCCAGGAGGGGAAGTCATGAATTGCCGAGAAGCCCAGGAAGTCTTGGCAGGCAGTTTCCCCTCGGCTGTAGACCAGCAGCAATTGCAGGCCCAGGAGCATGTCCGCGGCTGCGAGCGCTGTCAATCCCGGCTGCAAGAAGATATGCAATTGAGAAGTCGCGTCAGAGATCTGGCCCGCGAAAAGCCCAGCGCTGAGTTCAAAGAAAAACTTTTTACGGAAATCTCCAGGCTCCGTTGGCAGAAAACAGCACGCGAACGCCGTTTCCAGTTTCGCCTCGCTGCCACAGCGGTGATAACCCTCGTGTTGTTGGCCGTCGGAACCCTGTGGTACGTGCACCGCTCGCCTTCAAACCTAGTCGATTATCTGGTTGAAGATCATCAGGAAAATCTTCCCGGTCGATTCATGACGATGTCTTCGTCGCCGGCCGACATTGAAAGATGGTTTGACGGCAAGCTGGATTTCCCGGTGCATGTCCGTATGGTTCGCGGGGCGGAACTTGTGGGAGCGCGCCTTTGCCGCGTTGAGAACACACAGGCGGCGCTCGTCTTCTACCGTTGCCGTTCTAACTTGATTTCATGGTTTATCTTCCCTCAGAAAGGGCTTCGTACCTCCAGCGATACTGCTCCCACGGTTTCCGTCGCCCGCGGCTACAGTGTGATCCAGTGGAACGATAAGGGTCTTACTCATGCTGTTGTTTCCGAACTGGAGTCAGGTGAACTCCTGGCAATGCTGGCGTTGAAATGAGTTCCTTAGTGCCATGAAAAACGCACCGGCGAAGAACATCAACAGAAGATGGACTCTATGCTTGGGAGCGCTGCTTGTCATCGCTGCCGGCGTAATTGTTTATTTCGCGTTGAGGACGATCTCGTCCACTTCCACGTGGGTAGGCCGCTCGCGGGCAACCGCAGGTCCAGCGGACTCCAGCACCGAAGCCGCGGCCAACACTCCGGCGGCTTTCGTGACTGAACAGCTTAAAAAAGGAAAGCGCCCCAATCGCCTGATCCATGAGAAAAGTCCATACCTGCTGCAGCACGCCTTCAATCCCGTGGATTGGTATCCCTGGGAGAACGAGGCCTTTGAAAAAGCCAGGAAAGAAAACAAACTGATTTTCCTATCGGTCGGCTACTCCACATGTTACTGGTGCCACGTCATGGAGCGTGAAGTCTTTGAGAACGAAGAACTGGCTGCGCTCATGAACAGGTACTTTGTCAGCATCAAAGTAGACCGAGAGGAACGCCCTGACGTAGACCGCGTCTACATGGCAGCGCTCCAGGCGATGACCGGCGGCGGCGGATGGCCCATGTCGCTGTTCCTCACACCCGACTTGAAACCGTTCTATGGCGCTACTTATATTCCGCCGGCAGATTTCAAGAACTTGATGGAGAAGGTGGAACAAGTGTGGACGACGACGCCGGAGAAATTGCGTCAGTCAAGCGAGAAACTCACCGAAGCTCTCAAGCAGCAAACAGCGGGTGAACCAGGCCGCGCCGAACTGGACAAATCGGTCCTTACCAAAGGATTTGAGCAATTTCGCGCCGGCTATGACCGGCAACACGGAGGGTTTGGCGGCGCGCCGAAATTTCCAAGGGTGGTTGGACTGAATTTCCTGCTGCGCTACTTCTCCAGCTTCAGAGACCGGGAAGCGCTGCAGATGGCCCTTGATACCCTGCGAAAGATGGCTCAGGGCGGCGTCTATGATCAGATCGGGGGCGGCTTTCACCGATACTCCGTCGATGCCGAGTGGCGCACTCCGCACTTCGAAAAGATGCTTTACGACCAGGCTCAACTGGCGTCGTCTTATCTTGATGCCTACCAGATTACCCACGATGAGTTCTATGCTTCGGTCGCGCGTGACATCCTGAGCTATGTCCTTCGCGCCATGACCGGCGCCGAAGGCGGGTTCTATTCGGCTGAAGATGCCGAGAGCGCCGTCGATTCCAGCAAGCCGCAGCAGAAAGAAGAAGGCGCGTTTTACACTTGGAAAAAAGACGAGATCGATCGACTTCTGAGTAAGGAGCGTGCCGGGATATTTGATTACTTCTATGGAGTGGAACCTCAAAGGAATGCATCCGGGCCGCGCGGAGAGCCGACGGCAAAGAGCGTTCTTTACGTGGCTCACACCGTCGAGGAAACATCCAGGAAATTCGGTAAGTCTTCAGATGAGATCCAAAGAATTCTGGCCGACGCTCGCTCCGAGCTTTTTAAAGAGAGGGAAAAGCGGCCCCACCCCCATCTGGACGACAAGATTCTCGTGTCCTGGAACGGCCTGATGATATCCGCGTTTGCCCGCGCTTACCAGGTGCTGGACAACCCAACCTACCGGCAGGCGGCAGAGAAGAGCGCAGATTTCATCCTGAGGAAGCTCTACGATCCGAAGGCGAAACTGTTGCTGCATCGCTATCGCGGGGGAGAGGCACGTTACCAGGGGCACCTGGAGGACTACGCTTTTCTGACCATGGGACTGCTGGACCTTTACGAGGCGTCGCTGGAAGTGCGTTGGCTCAAGGCAGCCATCGATCTGACCGGCACGCAGAACATGCTGTTCGAGGACCAAAGGAATGGCGGCTTCTTTGATACCTCAGGAAAGGATCCGAATCTGTGGCTGCGAAGCAAGGAAGATTACGAGGGGGCCGAGCCGGTCGGCAATTCCGTCGCGGCGCTCTATCTCCTTCGGCTGGCCCAGATGACAAATAATCGGCAATGGAGAGAGACGGCCGAGCGAACGCTGGCCGCTTTCGGCCACAGGCTGAAACAGTTTCCCGAAGCGATGCCGCAGATGCTGGTGGTCCTCGATTTCAAGCTCAGCAGGGCGAAGGAAATTATTATCGCCGGCGACCTGAAGCGGGAAGACACCCAAAAAATGCTGCGCCAGGTCTACACCCGCTTTATCCCCAACAAAGTGCTCATGCTGGCCGATGGCGGCGCGGGGCAAGATTTCCTGGCCCAGCAGCTTCCCTTCATCAAATCTGTGCACATGCGCGACAATAAGGCGACCGCTTATATCTGCGAGAATTACGCCTGCAAGCTCCCCACGTCGGATCTGAGCGTCATGGCGAAGCTGCTGAGCGAGCCGCAACCATGAGAAGGTGTGAAAAAATCAAATTGGATTGTAGGGGCGGCCCTGCGTGGCCGCCCGAGCCCGTGAGCCTTCATTGGAAAACGGGCGACCCTGTTTGGTCGCCCGTACGGATGAAATAAATTTCTCACACCTTATGAGAAAGAGCCAGACGGAGAATCTAACGAGATTTGCCGAAGTTTTGAAGACCGAATCTACCGTTTGATTCTCTTCCAGATGCGCGGCAGCGCTATCGAGATGAGCGCCAACCCAAACACCGCCGCCAGAATTCCGAACGCTCCCTTGCTAAAGGATCCGCCAAAATAGCTGTAAACAGCAGTGACAGGAATGATACCAAGGAGTGTTCCTGCGAAGTAGGCGCGAAACCGGATTCCCAGAATCCCGGCCGTGTAGCTGACCAAATCGTAGGGCGGCCCGACGGGCGACAGTCGCACTAAGAGGACAGCTTTAAAACCGCTTCCTTTGAGTCTTTCTTGAACCTCCTTCCATCGGCCGTGCAAGTGCTTTTCCACCCATTCCTTTCCAAGATATTTGCCGATGAAGAATGTGATCGAGGCATTGGCTGTAGCTGCAAAGACAGTCAGAACGGCCCCCCAAACCGGGCCGAAAGTCAGACCGCCCGCCAGCGTGTATAAGGTAGGAGGGATCGGGACAAACGGTCGGATGCTAAACGTATAAATCAAGGCAAAAATTACCGCCCCTTTCCAGAAACCCCACTGCAGCAAAAAGCTCCGGAGGTTGGACGGCGAAATAGAGTGTAGCAACTCCCGATGATTCCAAGCCAACGCGCCTGCTGCTATCAAAACGAGCGCCAAGATTCCCAGCCCGATCCTTCTTTTTGGTGTCAAGGTGGCCTCTGCGGAAATGCTCAACAGCATCCTATTCTTGTACTCGATCCGGCTTGGCGTCGTTGCGCCTTTGCGTTGACTTTTTCACCGCTTCCGACCAAAGAGTCTATGAAACTTTAAGCAGGAAGTTCGAATAAAATGGGTTTTGGATACCCTAAAGAGGACAAAGTTCCATGGGACTGATCCCTGAAGTGACACCCCACGATGTACACAACACGGCGCTGTTGGAGAATGTCCATCCGCCCAATTGGAAGAATCCGGAACCGGCTCCAAGCTACAACCTGGTTGTTATTGGTGCCGGTACGGCAGGCCTGGTAAGCGCGGCCGGCACAGCCGGACTGGGCGGCAAGGTGGCGCTTATAGAACAGCATCTGATGGGAGGCGACTGTCTGAATATCGGCTGCGTGCCTTCAAAAACAGTGATCCGTTCCTCACGCGTTTGTGCCGACATTTACACCGCTGAAGAATTCGGCATTCAAGTGCTCAAAGACTGCTTGCAAGTGGATTTTCCAAAGGTCATGGAGCGGATGCGCCGGCTGCGCGCCCGCATCAGCGAGCATGATTCAGCCAAGCGATTCAGCGAGTTGGGGGCGGACGTCTTCCTGGGACAGGGTCGTTTTACTGGGCCAGGGACCGTCGAAGTTGACGGCAAGAAGCTTCGCTTCAAGAAGGCCGTTATCGCCAGCGGAGCCCGTGCCGCCGTGCCCCCGATCCCCGGCCTGGTCGAGGCCGGGTACCTTACTAACGAAACTGTCTTCAACTTGACCGAGCGACCGGGTCGATTCCTGGTAATCGGCGGGGGACCTTTAGGATGCGAACTCGCGCAAGCTTTCAGCCGCCTCGGCTGCCGCGTAACCATCGTGCAGAAAGTGCCACAGTTTCTACCCAAGGAAGACCGCGAAGCTGCACAAATTCTGGCCGATAGATTCACGCGCGAAGGGATCCATGTCTGTCTCAACACAAGAATCGAACGAGTCGATAGGAGCGGCAACGAGAAACTCATCCGCCTACGAAACGATTCAGGCGAGTTCTCTGTCGCAGTTGACGAAATTCTGGTCGCTGCAGGGCGGGCCCCCAACGTCGTAGGCCTGAACCTCGAAGCTGCCGGTGTCAAGTACGAACCGGGCAAAGGTGTCCACGTCAACGATTATTTGCAGACGACCAACCCCCACATCTATGCCGCGGGCGACGTTTGCCTTCCACACAAGTTCACTCATACGGCCGAGGCCGCCGCGCGCATCGTGGTGCAGAATGCTCTGTTCCTGGGACGCAAGAAAGTCAGCACACTTATAATCCCGTGGTGCACCTACACCGACCCGGAAATCGCGCATGTGGGGTTGCACGAACGAGAAGCCCGCGAAAAAGGGATCCCTATCAGGACCTTTTTCGTACCGATGGCCGACGTCGATAGAGCCATTGCGGACGGCGAGGAGGAAGGATTTGTAAAAGTCCAAGTGAAGGAAGGGACGGACAAGATCCTTGGAGCCACCATCGTCGCGCGACATGCCGGCGACATGATCGGCGAAATTTCGCTGGCCATGGCAGCAAACATCGGCCTGACAACCATCAGCGGTGTCATCCATCCTTATCCCACACAGGCGGAGGCAATTAAACGCGCGGCCGACGGGTACAATCGCACTCGCCTCACTCCCTTCGCCAAGAAACTCGCCACACGCTGGCTGGCCTGGACTCGATAACAACTGTGCGCAGATTTTGGAAATGTGCGTCCAGCCAACCACACGGGCTTTATGTGCAGCCACAGAGCCGCGACCGGAAGGGCGCGACAGAATTAGGCGGCGTCGGCAATCCCGCTGCGCTCAAGCTGGCTAGCTATTTACCGTTATGGGGTTGTGCGGTAACCTAGATTGCCGCGCCGCGCCCCTGTCGGTCGCGGCGCTGTGGGTGCACACAGTGGCAAGTGGCCAGCTGGGCCTTGTCGGGCTGATTAAAGGTTGGCCAATTTGTGAACCTCGTGTGCACCAAGGAAACCTAGCGGATAGTTCGGGAACTTTTTCGCGGAAGTTTCGGATGCCTGTGCATCTAATCCACGAGGAATGCACAGTGGATTTTTTGAGGATTCATGTTTCGATATGAAGAAGGAAGGAGAAGTTATGTCTCAGCGTTTCGCTGCTTCCACACTCAACATGGAGGATGCCATCCGTGAGCGGTATTCGAGGGGCGCAGCGCAGCAGGAAGCGAACCTCTGCTGCCCCACACAGTACGACCCGAAGTTGCTAAGCGCGATTCCGGCAGAAGTTCTTGAGCGGGACTACGGCTGTGGAGATCCGACCCGCTATCTGAGACGGGGTGAAACGGTGCTCGATCTCGGCTCCGGCGCGGGAAAGGTCTGCTTTATCGCCAGCCAGATTGTGGGTCAGAGCGGCAACGTAATTGGCATCGACATGAATGATGACATGCTTGCAGTCGCGCGGCGTAACGCGCCCGTGATTGCCGAGCGCGTTGGTTACGCAAATGTCTCGTTTAAGAAAGGCAGAATTCAGGATCTCAGATTGGACCTTGCGGCTCTGGATACCTGGCTTGAGTTCAACCCGGTCCGCTGCTGCGCTGATCTCGAACAATTGGAGAGACAGAAGGAGATGATCCGTGAATACCAACCGCTTGTGTCGGACGAATCGGTCGATGTGGTGGTTTCCAACTGTGTTCTGAACCTGGTCAAGAGCGAGGATAAACGACAACTCTTCAGCGAGATCTTTCGCGTCCTGCGGCGCGGAGGACGGAGCGTAATTTCCGACATCGTCAGCGATGAAGAAGTTCCCGACCAACTGCAGCGCGATCCAGAGCTGTGGAGTGGATGTATTTCGGGCGCGCTACGCGAGGACAAGTTCCTCCAAGCCTTCGAAGATGCCGGCTTCTATGGGATCACGGTTCTCTCACGTCAGGCAGAGCCCTGGCGCACAGTCACGGGCATCGAGTTCCGCAGCACAACGGTAGTCGCCTATAAAGGCAAAGAAGGGCCTTGCCTCGATCAAAAGCAGGCTGTTATTTACAGGGGACCATTCGAGGAAGTGCGTGACGACGATGGACACGTTCTCCGTCGCGGCGTCCGCGTCGCCGTTTGCGAGAAGACCTTCGGCATCTACTCGCAGGAGCCTTATCGGCAACATTTTGATTTTGTCGAGCCGCTCGTCAAACCTCCTCTTGAAGAGGCAGCGCCGTTCCCATGCTCGAAGGGAATGGTTCGCGATCCGAGAGAGACAAAAGGTCAGGATTATCGCCTGACCACTGAGGCGCGGCCCTGCTGTGAGCCGGATGAGGAGTGCTGCTGATGGCCAGTCCCACGAAAACACTCCCCATTCTTGGACAGTTCGACACAGCCGACTTTGATGCTGTCCTTGCCCAGCGCGGAGTGGGGCCGCTGTCCCGAGTGGAGACCACGACGCTGCAAATCAATGTGGGCAAGCTCTGCAACCAGGCATGTCATCACTGCCACGTCGAAGCCGGTCCAAAAAGGACTGAGATCATGCCGGTCGAAGTGGCGCAACGAGCGATCGCGCTTCTCGACAACAGCCCGACGATTGACACCGTTGATATCACGGGAGGCGCGCCGGAACTGAACCCACACTTCCGCTGGCTCGTCCGCGAAGCCCGGCGCCGAGGCCTGCAGGTCATCGATCGCTGCAACCTGACAGTTCTGTTTGAGCGAGGGCAGGCAGGCTTGGCCGAGTTTCTCGCAGAATATCAGGTCACGATTACTGCGAGCTTACCGTGCTACACGGCAGAGAATGTTGACAAACAGCGTGGCAAGGGAGTGTTCGACAAAAGCATTTGCGCCCTTGAGGTTCTGAATGAACTCGGCTATGGAAAAGGCGATTCCAATCTGACACTGAATCTAGTCTATAACCCTTTGGGTGCTTATCTTCCACCGCCGCAAGAGAAGCTGGAAGGTGATTACAAGCGGCAATTGCGTGAGCACTATGGGATCGAATTCGACCACCTTTTCACGATCACCAATATGCCAATCAAGCGCTTTGCTGAGTTTCTCATGCGCAGCGGCAAGCATGAGCAATACATGTCCCTGCTGGTGAACCATTTCAATCCTGCAACCGTGGAAAAGCTTATGTGCCGTTCTCTGGTGAGTGTCGGTTGGGACGGCAAGCTGTATGACTGCGATTTCAATCAGATGCTCGAAATTAAGATGCCGGGAGTAAGCACCATCTGGGAAATCGACTCCTTCAGCGGGATGGCAGGCCGGCTGATTGCAACCGCCAGCCACTGCTTCGGCTGCACCGCCGGATCGGGTTCGGGCTGCGGAGGTTCGCTGCAATGACAACCGTCATTCTCGTTTTCCTGATTGGCCTCACAATTGCCTATGCAAACGGGGCCAACGATGTCGCCAAGGGAATCGCGACTCTCGTGGGAAGCGGCATGACAAATTCTCGGCGCGCTATTGCTTGGGGGACGTTCTGGACCGGCATAGGCGGACTGGCTGGAGCGTTCTTTGCCGGCGCCATGGTGAAGACATTCGGCAAAGGACTGCTCGCTCCCGGCGTTCGGCCGACGGTTGCAACGGCTGTGGCCGTCATTTGCGGTGCGGCATTCTGGATCGGGATCGCCACCCGAAGAGGTTTGCCTGTTTCAACGACTCACGCCATTGTGGGATCGGTGGTTGGAGTCGCGCTGCTGGCCTTCGGTCCTGCGGGAATGAATTGGTCTTCGCTTACGGCCAAAATCGTGCTGCCGCTGCTTCTGAGCCCAGCCGTAGCTCTCCTCCTTACGGCTATAGCACTTCGCGCTGCAAACGCCATAGCTCCTTCGACCGATTGTGTCTGCGTTCGAACAGCACAGCCGATTCTGGCAACCACCGCAACGCTCACGGCGGCCATGCCGGTTGTGCACCTCAGCACTTGTGAAGCTAACAAGGAAGCAGCCGCTCGCGGCATCACGTTTAATCATCTGCATTGGCTTACGAGCGCGGCCGCAAGCTTCTCGCGAGGGCTGAACGATGCACCCAAGATGGTGGCTCTTGTCTTGGGAGCAGTAGCCGTTTCCGGATTCTCTGCTGTGCCGCCGGTGCTGGCGTTCGCGGTGGTTACGACGGGGATATTGGGTGGAAGCTGGCTTGCGGGACGGCGAGTTACCGATGTTCTCGCGTTTAAGGTCACTCGGATGGATCACCGCGAGGGCTTGATCGCCAACCTGATTACCGCCACTCTCGTCGGGCCAGGGGCAGCGTTTGGCTGGCCCATGTCAACAACGCATGTGGCCTCAGGGGCAATCTTCGGCCTTTCGGCTGGCGCGCACAAAGCAAACTGGTCACTCGTTGGCGAGATGGTCCTCGCCTGGATGGTCACACTCCCGGGAGCCGCAATGCTTGCCGCAGCCACCCTGCTGCTGCTCCACGCTGCTGGATTTCAATGAAAAAATCGACTCACCTGTTCTGTCGTTTTTTTGCAGGCCTTACTCGAAGTCCGGTTATGATAATCACTTCAAATTTCGAGGCCCATGCAATCCCAAGCGCGGCCATTGCAGTTTCAAAAAATCAGCCTTCACTCCATCCCGTTCCTGCGTTGCGCCCCCGGTATCCTGGTGGCGTGCTTGTTTTCCACCATCTCCTTTGCCCAGGTCAGCCTGACATCAGGTACCATTCTCGGTAATGTCATCGACACCTTGGGCGCCGTCATTCCTGGTGCGGAGATCTCCGTTCACCATCTGGAAACAGGTCTGAAGCGGTCGGCGATCACGAATGATTCCGGTTACTATTCGATCCCTCAGCTGCGCGTGGGAACCTATCGCGTTGTCGCGACCCTACCCGGTTTTAAGACTGCAGTTGTTGAAAACATCAAGCTCGAGGTGAACCAGAAAGCGCGCGTCGATCTTACGCTTGAAGTTGGCGAGATCAGCGATCAGGTTCAGGTAACCGGCAAAGCTACCATGTTGGATACGGACACATCGATGGTGGGCGAGGTGATCGACGAGAAGCAGGTGGCGGATCTCCCGCTCAATGGCCGCAATTTTCTGCAACTGGCATTGCTCGTTCCCGGAACCGTCGAGGGCGAGGGCAGCCGGCAGGAAGACCGCACCGGTGCAGCAGTCAGCGTCAACGGGCTGCGTACTGCCGAGAACAGCTATTCAGTGGACGGCGTCGATGCTAACGACAATCTGAATAATTTTTTCACACTGCGGCCCAATGTAGACGCCATCAGGGAATTTAAAGTCCTCACCAACCTGTACGACGCCGAATTTGGCCGCACTGCGGGCGCGCAGATCAATGTGGTTACTAAATCCGGCACTAATCGATACCATGGAACGCTCTTTGATTTTCACCGCAATAGCGTTCTCAACGCGCGAAACTTTTTCGATATGCAGAATCAAAAAGAGCCGTTTGTCTATAACCAGTTCGGCGGCACTTTTGGATTTCCGATCGTCAAAGATCAAACCTTCGGCTTCTTTGAATATCAAGGCCTGAGAAGCCGCCGTGGAAATCTGCGGCGCGGTTTCGTCCCCACGGAGCGCATGCGCCGCGGCGATCTGACCGAGTTCTCAAAAACCATCAGAGACCCACTGACCGGGAGCGCGTTCCCCGGAAAAACCATTCCCGCCGGCCGGCTGGATCCGGTGGCGCAGCGCGTTCTCACTTTTGTTCCTTTGCCCAGCCTGGGCACCACGCCGGACAATGTAAATTTTTCGGCCTTTCAAAAACAGACAGAGGACCGCGATCAATTTACTTTGCGACTGGACCATCGCATCACAGACAGCGACAGCGTCTTTGTGCGCGTCTCCACCTGGAAACAGAACCGGGTCTTGCCGGGTGTCTTCCCTACGCCCGCAATTGGTGACTCGGCCTTGAGCACCAGCGGCGAGCAGAGTTTTGAACGGGTCGTCAACGCCGCCATCAGCTACACGCGCACTCTGGATGCGAAAACGCTCAATGAATTCCGCTTCGGTTATAACCGGAACCACGTGGATAGGTTCAGCCTTTATTCCGACCGGAACTGGGCCCAAGAACTGGGTATTCAAGGGCCGCCCGACACGCCCAGAGAATCTTTGTTCCCCAGATTCACTATCTCCGGCTGGACTACCTACGGCGCTGCTTCCTTTTTGCCGAATCTGCGGGTCGTCGAGAATCTCCAGTGGGCGGATACATTTTCACTGGTGCGCGCTAATCACACCATCAAGACCGGTTTTGATATTCGCAGGATTCGCTTGGATGGTTTTTTTCCACCCAATCTCGGAGGCAATTTCAATTTTAGCGGGCGCTTTAGCGGCGATGGTATCACCGATTTTTTGCTTGGCTATCCGGATGCCGCCAGCGTTACCAAGGTTGAAGATTACGTGCGCGACCGGGCTGTCTGGGCGGCCGGCTTCCTGCAAGACGATTGGGGCTTAATGGCCAAGTTGACGCTCAATCTCGGACTGCGCTGGGATCTTTTTCAACCCCCGAGAGAAATCCGGGATCGCAAAGCCGTATTCGATCCGATTCGCGCCAGACTAATTCGCGCGGGCACGGAGGGGGTTCCCGGCGGAGGGTATCAGACCGACTGGAATAATTTAGGGCCCCGAATTGGGTTTGCTTATCGACCGTTCAGGCGAGTGGTGCTGCGCGGCGGCTATGGAATCTTCTTCAGCAGCCAGACGCTGAACACCCAAAACAATCTGGGGCGCAATCCTCCTTTTCAAGTCAACCTGACTGCAAGCTCGGATCCTGCGAAGCCCACGCTGGATCTGGCTACAACGCTGGGGGGAGGAACAGAGCAACTGTTTCCTACGGCCAACGGCGTCACAGCGGACTGGCGTGACGCTTATACACAGCACTTCAGCCTCTTGACTCAATACCTGATCCGACAAGACATGATGCTGGAAATCGGTTATGTCGGCACTCATGGTATCGCGCTGCCGCTCACTCCCAATATCAATCAGCCTACTCCGGCTTCCGGCGCTATTCAGCCGCGACGCCCCTTTCCCAAGGACTTTTCTTCCATTCTGATCTTCTCATCGATCGGCAATAGCGTTTATCACTCGCTGCAGACGAAGCTGGAGAAGCGCTTGTCGCATGGGTTGACTTATCGTATCGGCTATACGTTTTCCAAGGCACTCTCTGACGGCGACGAGTTCAGCTCCGGCTTTCAAGATATCCGAAACCGCCGCTATGACCGAGGACGGACCGCCTTTGACGCACGACAGAGATTCACGGCGAATTTCTCCTACTCGCTTCCATTTGGAAGAGGCCGAAGATTCGGCTCCGCATGGAACGCCCCGCTGGAGGCGATTTTAGGAGGATGGCAACTGCTGGGCATTGCGACCTTGCGAGCGGGATTTCCATTTACTCCTATTGTGCCCGGCGATCCAGCCAATGTTGGAGGAAGCAATCGCCCGGATCGAATCGCAGATGGCAGAGTGGATAATCCAACATTGCAAAAGTGGTTTGACGCGAAGGCTTTTGCAGTACCGGAGCGATTTCATTACGGCACATCCGGCCGAAACATCTTGACCGGACCGGGCCTGCGCCGGTTGGATTTCGCGCTTCACAAGAATTTTCAAATTCTGGAAGGCCACTACCTTCAGTTCCGCGCGGAGATGTTCAACGCCACCAACACGCCCAGATTCCTCAATCCGGGGAACAACATTACAGTGAACTCGGCGGGGAAGATCACCGCGGCGACGGGCGAGCGCGAGATTCAACTGGCGCTTAAGTACAGCTTTTAAGCCGGCCACAGGCGGCTGTTTTCGGCGTCCGCCGAACACGATGAATTTCAAAATAGTTAGCCAGATGTTTTTCCTCTCTGTCGCAGGTCTCGCCGCAACCAATACGGACAGCGGCATCAGAGAAAACCCGAGCGCTTCTCTCATCGCCGAAAGAGCTTCATCCGAGACGGTTCGATTGTTCAATGGACAAAACCTCGACGGCTGGTATACCTACATTGCCGAGAAAGGAAATAACAACGATCCGGAGAAGGTCTTTCAGGTACATGATGGCATGATCCATATATATAAGGATGCCGACGACGGCGCGAAAATGCCTTTCGGGTACGTGGCGACAGAGACGGAGTATGCCGACTACCACTTGCGTCTTCAATACCGCTGGGGGACGAAGCGCTTTGCACCGCGCGCGCAAGGTAAGCGTGATTCCGGTCTCCTCTATCATGTTGTCGGACCGGACAAGGTTTGGCCACGCAGCGTCGAATTTCAAATCCAGGAAGGAGACGTGGGCGATATTTTTACCGTGAGGACTCGCGTTACTTCAACACTGGACCCGCAACAGATTGCTCCAGATTCCCCCAACCAATGGGCTGGTTCTCATTTTTCTTGATCCGGCAAGAGGGGGTGTGGAGCGATCGCAGGGCGGGGACTGGATTTCTCGCATCGTCAAAAGCGAGCTGAACGAAGTGGAGGGGTGGAATACCATTGAATTAACAGTACGCGCAGACAGCGCGACGCATGCCGTCAATGGCAAGACCAACAACCGCTGTTGGGCCATCAGCCAACCGGACCCGTCCGATCAGCAGAAATTCGTTCCGCTAAGGAAGGGCCGCATCCTGCTGCAGGCGGAAGGCGCGGAGATAATGTACCGAAACATTGAGATCGGGCCGCTTCAGTAGCAGGCATGTCCCGACCCTAGTCCGGGCCTCGCGACTATCGGTTTAGGGGATTTAATGATTCCTTTATCAATACGATTTACTGCCAAATTCGAAAGCCCTGGTGATCCCTGTGTTCCCAGTGTCCCCGTGGTTCGTAATTTTGAGACACTCCAGGGCCTGAACGGACCTGCGGAAAGCCGACGACTTATCTTTTCTCACGTTCTCCAACCGTAGAATAGCAGCCCAGCACCTTGAGGAACTCCGTGATTTCCTCCAGGTGGCGGAGCGCGTTGCGAGTGCGTTCCTCATTGAGGGCCGCCGACAGGTCCACATAGAACAGGTACTCCCAAGGACGGCCAGGCAGCGGGCGAGACTCGATCTTTGAAAGGTTGATGTCTCGAAGCGCGAAAACACTAAGGCACCGAAACAAAGCTCCCGGAATATTCTTTGTGATAAAGACCAAGGAAGTCTTTACGCTCTCACTCCCGTTTCTTACTGTCTTCCTGCGGACGGCTCGCCGATAGCCCTGACCACGCTTCTTGCGCCTTGGCCCCCCACTCCAGCTCAATGCCCCAGTACTCTTGTGAAGAGCGAAGAAGCGAGTAAAATTCTCTGGGTTATCCTCAATATTTTTGGCCAAAACTTTCCCGCCAAAATGCCTGGCTGCGGCAAGGCTGGCAATAGCGGCGATCCGGCGGTCGCCGTCTCGAATCACATTCTGCACGGCGCCGGCAGTGTCGTAAGTTTCCTGTTCTTTCATGCGTCGATGTTCTTTGAAAAACTGGCGGCACTGGTCCAGCGCCACCGGATGGGACAGGACTGTTTCGATTCTGTCGAGTTTTGCGTCGCCAGTGCCGATCAGACAGTGTTCGATGCGGATATTGGTCTCAGCAACAATCTCCAACCCGCTCTCCAGAAGCAAATCGTAATTTTTATGAATCGACCCTGCGAGAGTGTTCTCAATGGGCACAACAGCAAATCGGGCCTCTCTTCGCTTCATCGCCGCAAAAAGATCATCAAATGAAGGACAACAGATAAGATTGATACGTGAACCAAACAATTTCTCCGCCGCCTGCTCGCTAAAAGAGCCGCGTTCACCTTGGATTGCAACTGCCGTTTGCATGCCGGTTTTCATAATACTTCCCTTGGTGTGCTTGGTGTCCTTGGTGGTGAAAGTTTTTTTAACCACTAAGACCTAGAGTGGCAAAGCCACAACCAAAAAAAAGCCGTCTACGGCCACGTTGACGTGGTCGTGAACGTGCACGTGAACGGTGGTTTCCATTCGGCCAAAACTTGGTCAAAAAAACAAGATTCTGCCAACTTGTTACACCAAGCGCACCAAGTACTTCGGTCACTTCGAAGAATCCGCGGAAGGCTCCTCCACTTTCAATAATCGGTTCAATCCCGGATTGGCAACCGTCTGTTTGATCCCCGAGGGCCACGTGATCTCCAGGCGGTCCAGTCGCGTGATCTTTCCTAAATTCAGCGTCAGAACCGGTTCGCAGGCGGAAAGATAGGATCGGCCTGACACCAACATCCGCACCCAGGACCGGTCGCCCGAGAATGCTCGCACGACAGCGCCGTACCCGGTTCGATTGCTCGCTCCGCCTATAAATTGAATGCGCAGCCATGAATGCGGTTGCGCATTGTTGCGCCACAGACGCGCCGGCCGGCCGTTCTGAGTAATTATCAGGTCCAGGTCACCGTCTCCATCTATGTCGGCCGCTGCCAGACCCCTGCCCACCAAAGGCATGTCCAGCGGATCCCCTTTTGCGGGCGTCACTTGAGTGAACTGACCATGGCCGTTATTTCGAAAGAGCTGGGGCCGCTGGGCGTAAGATTGAAGATTCTGCGTCTTTGCGATGTCTGGTTCGATGTGGCCGTTGACAACGATCAGATCCAGCCATCCGTCACAGTCAAAATCCGTCCAAAGCGTACCAAATTTGAGGGGCATGAGAGTGGGCAGGCCGATGCCCGCCTGCGCTGCATCGTCCACGAAATAGCCATTCTTGGATCCGCGATAGAATGCCGACATCTCGTGTGCAAAATTTGCAATCACCAGATCAGGATATCCATCTCCATCCACATCTGCGGCGTCAATCCCCATACCGCCGCGCGTTGCGCCCGATTCACTGTAGGCCATGCCGGCGACCACTCCCACCTCGCTGAAAGTGCCATCACGGTTGTTTACGTACAGGAAGTTTCGCACCGTGTCGTTGGCAAGCGCAAGATCCGGCCAACCATCCTGGTTGTAATCCAGAATCGCAATCCCCAGAGTTTTGCCTTCGGGATTAAAGAGGCCGGAAGATTGCGTGACGTCCTGAAATTTTTTTCCCCCCAGATTGCGATAGAGCCGGTTGCTCTGGCCCGGATATTTCTCAGGCGTGCAATAAGTCCGATGCACTCCATCGGGACTACAAATCTGGTCGCTCTGCGGGCTCCACTGAATGTAGCGCCCCACAAACAGATCAAGATAACCGTCGCGGTCGTAATCAAGAAAGGCAGCGCTCGATCCAAATCCGACGTCTGTGATTCCCATGCGCCGCGTCACGTCCTCGAAAGTTCCATCACCGCGGTTTCTGTAAAGGCGATCTCCATCCACTCCGGTGATGAAGAGATCGAGATGCCCGTCGTTATCGAAATCACCTACGGCTACACCCATTCCATACAGCGGCTCGGTGAGTCTGGCGGCTTTGGTGACGTCCTGGAACTTTCCGTTTCCTAAATTTCGATACAGAACACCGGAGGGTCCGTGTCGCCTGTCGCCTACAAGAGGAGCGCCGTTGACTAGATAAAGATCGGGCCTGCCGTCGCCGTCATAATCGAAAAAGGCCGCACCCGATCCCATGGTTTCAGGCAAATACCTGCGCGAGGAGGCATCATTGAAATGCTTAAAATGAATGCCGGCATAGTCGGTGATGTCTGTGAAGGGTCCCACAGAGACCGGGGGAGCAGCAGCGGGCAACTGTGGTGGCGCGCTGGCTGGCTGCGTTTGCTTCTGAGTAGATGGAATTGTCGATGGCGCGGATTTCTCGCCCGGAGCTTTACAACTCAACAGGAGGAGAAGCATGAGACACAAAAAGATTTGAAGATCAATTTTATCGCACCGGCTCACGCCTGATTCCCCTTGGCTAAGCCATGCTTCTTTAAAAAATAATTTAGATTGCGCTCGTCTATGCCGAGCAACTTGGCTGCTGTCCGCCGCACCCCTCTGCTCCGGCGCAGCGCCTCGTCGAGAAGACGGCGTTCTTCCGCGGCAAGGTGGGCGCGCAGGCTCAAATTCTGAGGCATGGCCGCTGGGCTTTCCTGCCGCAAACTGAATGGAAGGCTGGAGGGGAGAAGCTGTTCTGTTTTTTCCAACAACACCGCACGCTCAATGATGTTTCGCAGCTCCCGGATGTTGCCGGGCCAGTGATACGACTCAAGAATTGCCAGGGTTTCAGGTTGAATGGATCGCACCGGCTTTCTCAGGCGCGTGCTGAACTCGCCCAAAAAGGCTTCTGCCAGTAAAGGAATATCTTCCCCGCGATCTCGCAACGGGGGCAGGTGGATGGTCATCACATTGATGCGATAGAAAAGATCGCGGCGAAATCTTCCCGCTTCAACTTCGGCGTCCAGATCGGAGTTGCTTGCGGCAACCAATCGCACATCTACTGCGGTGGAGCGACTGTCGCCTACTCGTTCGAAAACGCCGTCATGCAAAACGCGGAGCACTTTCATCTGTGCTGCCTCCGGCATGGAATTGATTTCATCCATGAAGATGGTTCCGCGGTGAGCGACGCGGAAGCGGCCTTCCCGGTCTTCGAGGGCGCCGGTGAAGGCTCCCTTCCGGTGGCCAAAGAATTCGCTTTCAAACAGGTCCAGTGGAATGGCGGCGCAGTTGACTCGAACAAAAGGTCCGTTGGATCGGCGGCTCTTCCGGTGGAGAAGCTGGGCCACTTCCTCCTTGCCGGTTCCCGACTCACCCAGTAACAGCACGCTGGTATCGGCGGGAGCGGCAGCCTCGACCAGCTCCAGAACCTCCTTCCAGCCTCGGCTGATACCCAGCGGTTCCCGCCGGTCTGAACGTCGCCCATCACTGGAACGAAGGTATTCAAGTTCGCGCCGCATCGTCGTTTGGCCGACTGCCCGTTCCAGAATGAGCAGCAGTGCTTCGGGGCTGGCGGGCTTCAACAAGTAATCACAAGCCCCTGCCTTCATGCACTCAACCGCTGAAGGCACGGTTCCATAGCCGGTCAAGACAATCACGGGCATGGCAGGTTCAATCTCTGATAACTTGCGCAGCAGCGCCAGACCATCCTGGCCCGGCATGCGCAGATCAGTGATGACGGCATCTACGCCGCCGAGAGTGCCTGGACGGAGGGCCTCTTCAGGGTTGTTGGCAGTGCGAACTTCATACGCGTTACGCCGGAGAACGGACACCAGCGAGTCGCGCACGTACGGTTCGTCATCGACCACCAATACGGTCCCACGGATTTTCATATTCTCTCAGACAAGGTTGCCAGATCCTGCAGGACCACCCAGGCGGTCGTGAGTGGAAGTCTGATCTCGAAACTGGCTCCCCCTCCCGGACGATTTTCCGCCCGAATTTGCCCCCGGTGTTGAGACACAATGCCTTGGCATACGGAGAGGCCGAGTCCGGTGGAACCCCGAGTGGAATAGAATGGCTCGAAAATGTGAGGAAGAACATCGGTGGGAATTCCGGGGCCATGATCGACCACTGTGACGAGCGCCCATGCACAGTCGCCTTGCGACGATACGCTGATTTGGCCGCCGGCGGGCTGCACGTGGCATGCATTGATCAGTAGATTCAGGAACAACTGCGCCAGGGCGATCCTGTTTCCCAATATTCGCAGTTGTTCATCACAAGGTTGCAACGACACCGCAAGATGACGGAACTGGGGATTTGAGCGCACAAACTCGACGGTCTCCTCAAGGATCTCGTTGAGGTTCAACGGCGCCTGCGGCGCTTTTCCCGGATCTGAGTACGTCAGGACCTGCCGAATAATCCCCGCCGCGCGGTCCAAACCTTCTCGAACTTTCTCCAGTATCTCAATAGACTCTCTGGTTCCTCCGGTGCGAATGTCTTCCTCTAATAAGGTGAGGTAGTTGGACATTCCTTCCAGAGGATTATTAATCTCATGAGCGATCCCGGCGGCCAGCCGGCCGACGCTGGCAAGCCGCTCACTTTCCATCAGCTTCTTTTCAAAATCTCTCACCAAAGCCTGTCGTTGGCTTTCTGCTTCCAGCGCTAATTGTCGGCGCACCTGGCGAAAAGCCACCGCTCCGACTAACAGGGCCAGGCTTATCATTACCAGGTTGAGAGTCACGATGGTTCTGTAGCGACCGGCAAGCATCGCGACCGACTGAACCAGACGGCTCTCGTTCCCCCGGTAGACCAGTGTCCAGTCCACCGGGGGATTCCACCCGTCGTCGCGCACGGATGCGGCCACTGCCGGAAAATCTTGCGACGCCGGCTGAGCGCCGCTCGGCTGCTGTTGGAGCGAAAAGTCGGGTCCAATTCCAGGTGCTGCCAGCTTCAGAAGATTGTCGACGTTGAGCACAACCTCGAGCATTCCACTTCGGCGCTGTGGACCTCCCAGTGGCCAAGCACCCCTTAGATCCGCTTTCTTTTGCTGGATTAACCCAAATTGATTGGCCGGCATGAGCACCGGAGCATCCTGTCGTCGTCCGACGGCAATGATCGGCTGCTGTGCGGAGCCCCGCAGGACGATGTTCTCCACTTCCGGATGTGCGCCAAGAAATAGCAGCAAGCTGGCTTCGACGTCCAGACGGCCCCAGCGTCTGGCCACCGGGTCGCGCTCAGCCAGCAAGGCCGGTGCGTTGGCGACTGGGGGGGACTGCGAAAGAAAAAGAAAATCTGCGCGACGGGAAGCGAGTACTGCCTCAAGCGATCGAGCATGGGCCATAGTCTGAAGGCGAAGCTCATCGAGCGCGACGGCGCGAGTAGTTCTGCCTGAGGAGACAATCGCCCAGATTGCCAACGCGTTTATCAGCAAAAGCGCAGAAAAAACCAGGATCGTAATTCTTATTCCTGGGCTACGCAGCGAGCGCACAACACGACTTTCATTGTCCATAAGATTTACGATCCGAAGGGGTAGGTGGAAATCTTAGTCCGAAAATGCTGGGATTTCAACCTTTTATACTGCTTGAAGTAATCTGCGACAATAACCATAAATATTATGAGGCAGCATAGGAGCCACTGACTCCAGAGCCCGAGAGGCGCAGGGGTAAATTCATTTTTAGCAATAGTTAACTCACCGCTCCCACACTTCAATTCAATTCGGCACGCCAGTTGCTGTTATTGGTTTATGGGTTGATTACTGTCCGAAGTTCCACGATATCGAGGTGCGGTGATACTTCAAGGGAGGAGCGAATGCGGACCCGAAGTTCTAAGCTGAGTTCGGCACGGATATACTGTGCTCTTGCGATCATCTTGCTGGCGCCAAATCTTATCTTCTCAAAGGACTCCTTTAAGCCATTTAAACTGAAGTCTCTGGAAGGAAGTCCGAAGGCGCTTCAGGATTATCTCAACAAGGCAACCCTGGTGACTTTTTTCTTTCCGACCTGCGGCTCTTGCAACGCGGAGTTCCCTCATTTGCAGAAGATCTACGACAAATACCGGGAGCAGGGCTTTTCTCTAGTTTCGATCAATATTGTTCCGGATCAGAGCTCCATGGTTGCCGAATGGCAGACAAAGCACCAGTATACATTTCCTGCTCTTATTGGCGCCCGTCTCGAATCCATGCAAAAAGATTACGATCTCCAAATGACGCCAACACATTTTCTGTTGGATTCGAAAGGGAAGGTGATTTTGAAGCAGAGCGGCTACACGCCTGGAGACGAAAAGTCTCTCGAAGACAGCATTCAGAAGGCTCTAAACCTTGTGCCCCAATAAGGTACAGAGCGCATTCTTTGAGTGGGACAATTTCGTTACGACATCGTAAGCGGACCAGGGTAAACCCCGCCTTCAATTGGTAGGAGTGTGCCATGACTGAAAAACCCAATAAGGACTATTTTGGCCTGGATCCTCAAGAGGAGCGGGTTGTCCTGGACACTGCGTTGAAAATGCTCTCTCAGGACGGTCTGCAAGCTTCGTTCATAGAGACGGTGGCAGAGAAAAGCGGCATCTCTGCACCTAGGATTTACGTGCACTTCGGAGGGGCCGAGAAAATCGTTCAAGCGCTGCTGGATCGTGAGCTGGATCTTATTGCTGGCTCTGTCCCCCTTCCCGAGTTGCGCTTTCCGGGAGAAACCTTGCGCGACGAGCTCGAAGAACTGGCCCGCATTCTCGTGGACGAATTTCGTGCGCACATCGGATTCTTGGGAACCATGTTTGCTGAAGCGATGCGCAATCCCAACTTTGCCTCCGTCTTCTACCGAACCTTTATCTTGCGCGGCCGGAAGCTTTTCACTGAATTCTTGGAAACTCGG
>DASXTB010000358.1:0-4214 GCA_036505615.1 Acidobacteriota bacterium | reverse complement strand
CTGGGGCGCCCCACGGAGGATTTCGATTCCCTATCTTGAATTTGCTGGATGGACGAACCTTCGAACAGTTTCAGCTTGACGTAGGGGTAGGAGATCCGGTTCTCGATGAACCCGAGATCATTACTGGGCCGCCCATCCTGGAGTTTGCAGGTATTGACCCGCCAAAAGTGCCCTGTTATCCGCTGCCCGACTTTTGTTTTATCCGCCCCGGCGCGCGATTTGCGCGCAGTCATTTTTAACTGCAGACAGCAGCGGCGGCGTGCGCCTATCCACCATCTCGCAGCGCAATGACCTGAACGAGGGCGTTGTAGTTTGGGATTCCACAGGCGGGATCAGAAATATTACTTTTTATTAACACGTTGCCTTCGGGCCAGTGAGTTTGAACATTGCGTGACCTGATAGGCATAAACTTCACGCTTCCCCGGAACTCACCAGCCTCTGAACGCAGCAAGACGACTTCCCCCTCTCGCAGTCCCAAGGCTTGAGCGTCAACCGCACTCATGAAGACTGCGTCGCGTGTGGCGCCAGTCAGCGGGTCACATTCAGCCTGGACCATACTGTTAAATTGCTTGCCTCGCCGAGTACTCAATAAGAACCAGCCCTCGGGAATTTCCTGCTCTCTGGCCACCACTGTCGTAAATCGCGCTCTGCCGTCGCTGGTATTGAATGCGCCGTTTTCGCACAGTCGTGGCCCACCCCACTGCACCGCGTCGCCTTTCTTTTTGAAATGTTGGATACCCTGGTATGAAGGTACCGCTCTGGCGATCTCATCACGGATTTGCTGGACATCTTCGAAATGGATCAGATGCTTCCGGTCAGGATAGCTATGTTCCGCCAACTGCATAAAAATTTCCCACTCGGGCCTGCTCTCTCCAACCCGTCTACCAGGAATCTCCGGACTGAAAATGATGTACCTTTCTGTGCTCGTCTCAGTACCGCCTCCGCGCTGCTCATAACGGGTTTGCGCAGGCAGAAGCAAGACAGTCTCCAAGGGCTCTACCAGCATCTGTGACGTAAGCACGATGTCCTGATGAACGCGTACTGGAATCCGTTCCAGTGCCTCACGCACAAATTTCGGCTCAGGCAAGGTTTCCAAGAAATTTCCACCTGCCGAATAGAGCAGGTCGATTTCATTTGCGCGCGAAGCCTCAATCATTTGGATCGCTGTCAGGCCCTTGGTCGCCGGCACCCTGAATCCCCACAGTTTCGAAAACTTTTCGGCCGTCTGCTCGTTGATCGGGTCTCCGCCGGGAAAGTTCGATGGGACGCAACCCACCTCCGCCCCACCCTGCACTCCGCTGTGCCCTCGAATAGCCATCAGGCCACACTTCTCGCGGCCTATCATTCCTCGGGCCAGAGCCAAGTTCACTATCGCTTTTACGTTATCTACTCCGAATGCATGCTGTGTGATCCCCATACTCCACACGAAGACTGTGGTCTTAGCTCGCCCATACATTTCGGCAAAGCGACACATGTCAAGCCGGGATGCGCCTGAGTGTTTCTCGAGCGATTCCCAAGACTGCTGCGCCAGAGAACTCTTCAAGTCATCGAAGCCCGCGGTGTACTGGCGAATGAAGCTCTCATCGATTCCATCGCCCTCAACCAGGCACTTTAGAACACCGCTGAGGAAAGCAATGTCGCCGCCAGTCTGGATGGAAAAGAATTCATCGGCTAGCTTGGTTCCGAAAAGAGCGCTTTCAAATACGGATGGAACCCAGTAGCGTTCTAAGCCCGGTTCACGGAGCGGATTGATCACGGCAATCTTTGTGCCTTTCTGTTTAGCGTAGTAAAGATATTTCGTAGTGACCGGTTGGTTATTAGGTACATTGCTTCCAATGAAGACCAACAAATCACTGCCGATCCAATCCTTGTAAGAACAGGTCGATGCTGCCACTCCTAATGTTTGTTTCAAAGCCACAGTACTGGGCGCATGGCAGACACGCGAGGAGTTATCAATGTTGTTCGTTCCCAGGAAGCGCGCTACTTTCTGGGCGACATAATAGACCTCATTGGTGATGCCCCGAGACGTGAGGTAGAAAGCGAGACGCTGCGGATCGGTTCTGCGAATATACGAGGAAATTGAACCGAGAGCTTCATCCCAGCTTATGCGTCTAAATCCCAACTCGCCACGTCTTCGCAACATCGGGTAGGACAAGCGGCCAAGGCTTCTTAGTTGAGCGGAGCTCTTCTCCGCCAAGAGTCCGATATTTTCCAGGAAGCGATCGTCGATGGCAGGCATGGTGTTGAGGCGCAAAAGTCCCAGCCGAACGGTACACAGGTGCACGCCCTCCATCGTGAAATCGTGCAACCCCGTCGTCCCCAGTGCGCAGCCATCACAAACGCCGTCGCGTAGAATCCGCCAGGCAAAAGGCAATTGGTCGCGGTTCTGCCACACCGTCTTGACTATTTCGAGATAGTGATTGGGTTTAACTTGGCCAAGGCCATTGGGTACAAGCCCCGCCCATAGAGCTGGATTCAAACGCCACGCCACTAGATCATTTCCTCATCAATACGAATCGAACGGAAAATTCCTGAGCAACGCGGCAACCATCTCTGACTGACTGGCGAGATCGGCTCATCGAAAAGCCTCCTGGTTGACGACATAGGGGATCTGAGAAATGTTTCCGCCGTGGTTACCCTCTAAAATATCGATCACCGCCTGGACGCAGCGTCCTGCCATCCCCAAATTTGGATCCGGAGAAAGCCTGGTTTGTTGACCACCACTGGCAAAATGATGAAACAGTCGAAGCCGGTCTTTCAGATCGGGATCCCGTAACGGTGAATCCGCAGGCAAGGGCTCCTTTTCAAAGACGTCAAGTGCCGCCCCGGCAATTTTCCCCAGCTTGAGAGCTCGACAGAGTGCTCCCTCGTCTACCACGGCGCCGCGCGACGTATTGATCAGATAGGCCGTCGGCTTCATGATCTCTAATGTTGCATCACCGATGAGGTGGTGTGTTTGGCTCGTGAGTGCTACGTGCAGGCTGACATAATCTGCGCGACGCAGGGCTTCTTCAAAAGAGGCATACCCAATGGTGTTACGTTTCTGTGACAATTTCGACTCGAATTTCAAATCCAAGAGTCTCTGGACCGCGGCAACGAAGTCGTGGTCCTGTATCAGCGGGTCATGGCACAGGATCTCCATATCCATGCCCGTGCACTTCAATGAGAAGGCCTTGCCGATTCGTCCCGTGCCGATTACGGCGACGGTTTTCCCTGTCACCTCATCTCCCAGAAAAGGCAAATAGGGGTGCCAAGTTTTCCATTTTTCCTCTCGGACCAATCCTTCGCTGGGATAAAGCTTGCGTGACACACAGCCTAAAATGAAAAACGCAAATTCCGCCGTAGCCTCGGTAAGAACCTCAGCCGTATTGGCGAAGGGAATTTGATATCGATTCGCCGCTTCCCGGTCAATATTGTCAAAGCCGACAGCATCCTGTGCCACGACTTTAAGGCTTCCCTTTCCAGCACGGAAAACCTCCTCATCGATTTCATCACGCAGAGTAGTGATCAAGGCGTCAATCCCCGACCTTACCTTTTCCAGGATCAGGCTCTTCGGCGGCGCCTCAATTCTCTCGTAAACTTCTAGTTCGTAACCTTGCTCCACCAATCGGCGCAGCGCCTCGCGGCCGATGTCGCAAGTGGCAAAGACACGAATTGTCCTCATTGGCTTTCCAGTTTGATCATGCCTGCGGCTAATTCTTTTGTTGCTCTGGAGATTTTTTCAATACCTTCTTCGAGTAGTTCCATAGAAGTTGCGTAGGAAAGACGCAGGTAACCTTGGCCATAGGACCCGAAGGCCGTCCCAGAGAGCACCGCAACTCCCACATCCTTTAACAACAGGTCTGCTAATCGAGACGAGTCGTGGCCTAATGCAGTCACGTTGGGGAAGACGTAGAATGCACCGTGCGGCGTACGACAGGAAATTCCATCTATTTGGTTCAATAACTCAACAACCCGATCGCGCCGGCGGCGGAACGTTTCCACCATTTTCAAAACTGAATTGTGCTCGCCGTGTAGCGCCGAGATGCCAGCGATCTGGGTGAAGGCCGCGGTGCACGAATTCGAGTTAACCATCAGTTTTGTGATGTTAGCAGCAAGCGACCGATTCATTACCCCATAGCCGAGCCTCCAGCCCGTCATAGCATAGGTCTTAGAAAACCCGTCGAGAATGATGGTTCGCTCCTTCATTCCTGGAAAGGAAGCAATACTGCAGT
>DASXTB010000357.1:0-19712 GCA_036505615.1 Acidobacteriota bacterium | reverse complement strand
ACTGACGCCGATCATGCTCTTTGATTCCTGCTGCGCGATGCCGTTGGATTGTCCCGTCCACCGTTCCAGTCGTGTCGTGATTATCGCGCTCCATGACATCGGCCGGCATACCAGGGTAGAGCGTGAGTATCTGCACCGCGGGAGTCTTGAAGATGGGCAGCAAGTCGGTGGGGATCCGCGTGGCTGCAGTAACGCCCAGGATGATGATGGCCAGCACGATGACAACCACGGCATAAGGGTTGTCAAGCGCGCTTCTAACCAGCTTCATACGTGTTCTCTCTTCGACGAATTCACGAGTAAATGGTCAGGCTAATTGACGGCAGGGTTCCTCTGGCGAGTGCCGGCCCCTTTAGGACGACTGGGAAAACGGGCTTTTTCTTCCCAAGAATTTAAGGGAAAGGCAGTTTTTAAGACACCCGGGTAGGCAGACGGCAGGAGGCAGTCGGCAGGAAGCAGGAGGCAGACAACAGGGCACAACCCCCGGGACATCATTGACGCTTTGACGAGGCCCGGGCAGCGCCGCGCAGACGGCAGCAAACTTTGTAGCCAGCATTTATCAGGGAAAGGGAGGAATTACCGGCTTGCTGCTAATCCTGTTTGGTGTAGGTCTGCCAATAGCCACATTCCAGCTTGCTACGGGATACAATCTAGATTACGGTTTTTTGTTCAGTCTCAGTCAGATTAGACCTGTCCGCTCCGAAGAACGAGGTTAATTCTTATCGGTTTTTTAATCCGACCTTTTGCCGAATTGCTTCGGGCAGGCCAGCCAGGGTTTGGCTGTGCTGGATGAGAATTTTCTCGATCACATCTAATTTTTCTTTCATTTCGCGCATTTCCCGAAATGCCTGACTCATCTCCGACTGGAATAGCGCTTGGTTCTGAATCAGAAGAGTGATCGCTTGTTCTAAACTCCCGCTTTTCGTAGCCATCCTGCCCTGCATCTTACGCCGTCTTGGACTGGAAAATCACACTCCATTCCTCGGTGCTCATTTGATCCGGCTGTTTCCCGGGAAGAAATCTAAGCCGTTTCCCTGAGGATTTCACGTTTCCGCTCACCAAGAACGGAGGATTTGGACCAGTCACAAATTGTGACTGGTACCCAGAAACACCGGGACCCGCGCTATTTCGCCTGGGGAAAATACCACCGTCTCTAAACACGACGGCCAATTTCAAGGGATTGCCAATAGTCGTTCCTGGCGCATATTCTGAGCAAGAGCTCGCAGACGCCGCACGTGAGATGGAGGCCTTTCCTGGGGGAATCTGCGAAAGACTTGAAGCAACAATCGCGCAGCGCAGTGTTTCGGCGAGTGCCTGGCGAAGGCATTCGCAACAGGTAGCGAAGTCGCTGGCGGCCCTCTTGCTTCTTGACTCGCGTGGGTATCTGCTTGGCACGGAGGCACACAGATTTTTTGAGTATGTCGTGCAGCAAGCATACGCTACTGATCGTGAGGTTCAGGAAGCAACTGTCCGGTGGCTCGTTCGAATTCAGTCGGAGCATACTTCCCATGTGCCCGAGACGCTTCAAGCAATTAAGAACAGTCTGAGTAGCATAGCCGAGAAACAGCCTGGCAAATACCCCGCATCATTTGGCGAGGCAATTGTGGACATAACTTTGGCCCTGAGTTTTTGGCTGTTGTCCGGCGAGGAAAATGCAACAGCGACAATCGCATATTGGCGAGGATTGAAAACGGTCTTCAAGATTCAAAGCTCCCAGTCTTTGAATCCGCTGCTGGAGGCATTTGAGATTCTTGAGCCGCAATATTGGTTTCCAATAATCACGGCTATTTGCGCTACCAATGGTGACAAGTGCTGATCCCTTGATTCCGATACCCTTGATTACTCCCGCGAGTTGGCCGCTCAAAAAGCCCTTGCTATACTGGTTCCAATCTTAGAGGTGGCCTACCATGACAATCATTCGGGTTATTACCACCGCGATCTTCTTTACGAACCTGTGGGTCGCGTTAGATGGGCACGCGCAAGAGGTTACTAAAGCGCCGCAGGAGCCACGCACTAGATTCCTTATCAAATCTGAGAAGGAGTTGGAGGAAACCGCGATTCACAAAGTACAACCTGTGTACCCTCCAGCAGCCAAAAAATCCCGCGTCGATCCTACAGTGGTGCTGATGGTGACCATTGACGAAGAAGGCACGGTTGACAATGCCGACATTATCTCCGGAGATCCTCTTTTATACGAAGCGGCATGGGATGCGGCTTATCAGTGGGAATGGGAGCCTACAATCAGGGAGGGGAATCCTGTAAAAGTAATAGGCCCAATTACGCTTCACTTCCAGATGGAGGGAAGCATTCCGGATTCGGGCGATGTCGAACGATATAAGAAACTTGTGCTCAGTAAACCTGATTCTGCACCTGGATATAGGCTGCTTGGCCATGCTTACGCGCGCTCTGGCCGATATGATGACGCCGTGAAAACGTTCAAGAAGTTGGTGGAATTAAAACCGGACGACGCAGATTCTTTCTACGACTTGGGTAAATATTATGGGTTGGCTGGAGATAATGACCGAGCTATCGAATCCTATTATCAGGCCATCAAGCTCAATCCTAAGCATAGCCGGTCGTTGCACGCCATCGCTCAGGCGCACACCAGAATGGAGCGTTTCGAGGAAGCTTTGGCTGTGTATAGCGAGCTAGTCCGCCTGGATCCTAAATATAGGAGCATTGGTAAAGCATACGAGGAAATGGGCTGGGTGTTAACGCAACTCCACCGAGAGTCGGAGGCACTGGACGCATTTCTGAGGTCTGTCGAGAGCAACCCCGCGGATGAGAATGTGTACATAAGAGCTCTGGCACTCTTTATCACTTTGAAAAAGGATGATGGGGCAGTCGAATTTGCCAAACGTGTGCTTTCAGAGCACCCCAATTTTGAAAAGTTCCGTTTCGCGCTCGCAGAGATACATCTCCAATCTGGTCGCTTTCGCGACGCCATTGATCTCTATCTTGAAGCGCTGAAAGCCGACCCAGATAACGAGATTATGTATGAACTGCTTGGCAGAGCTTATCACGCTCACAAGGACTACGAAGAAGCAGTAAATGCTTACAGAAAGGCACTGCAATTGAAGCCGGGGAGCGGTTCTCTGTACTCCATCCATCTCTTATTGGCTGACGCGTACATGAACCTGAAACGCTATCCGGAGGCGGTTGCCAGTGCACGGGACGCTATTCAGGTCGATCCCAGTATATCGCGAGGACACCTTGCCCTGGGCAGCCTGTTAGAGAAGATGCATCGACCGTCCGAGGCGGAAACCTTCTATCTGAAAGCTCTCGAAGTTCAGCCGGATGATCCTGTTGTCTTAAACAATGTGAGCTATTTCTTCTTTGATCAGAACAAGAACCTTGATCAAGGGATGCGCCTGATTCAGAAGGCACTGAAGCAGCAGCCAACAAACGCCCACTACCTCGATACTGCTGGCTATGGATATTTCAAATTAAGTTCGATGAAGCAGAACGTTACATTACAGAGGCAGCTCGACGAAATCCAACTTCGGCGCTGGTTCAGGAGCATGTGGGCGATCTACACTACATCCGTGAGCGCCAACAGCTCGCGCATGAAGCGTGGCGTAAGGCGCTCTCTCTATCCAGAGATGAAGACTTAACTGCTCGCCTGAAACTGAAACTCGCCGATCAAGCGAAGTGACAGTCGTTTCGGGCGCGGAATCCGAAACTCGAAACTTCAATTCTTTTTTCACCGTCGGCAAAGAGCCTTTCCACCCGCTGGCTCGCATGGACGCGCTGAACAGCCGACAGTAGCATGAATGTCGGCTTCACTAAGTTTTTGTTACTCCTGTCGCAGCTCCGCGGCTCAGAAAGTGTGAAAAAATCAGAACCGCCCCGTCAGGGGGCTGTGAAAAAATTGATTCAATCTGTACGGGCGATCCTGTGTGGTCGTCCGCTGCAGAATTCAGCGTATTTTTCTTGGCTCGGAAGTGCATCCGCGGGAACTATGCAATCGGTTTGGCTAATCCGTCAGCTGTTGCGGCGGGGCCGCCACATAGGGCCCCCATACGATCAGATGGATTTTTTCAGATCTTGTCGCCGCAATCACTTTTCGACGTATCCTTAATAATGTGATACTTCGAATAGTGACCGAATGCAGATGAGAGTGAGTCCTTTGGCCGGCAAGCCTGTAGAACTATCGATGCTGGTCGATGTGCCCAAACTCGTCACGGCTTACTATGCCGAAGTGCCTGACCCTTCTGTCCCAGAGCAACAGGTCGTGTTCGGTACTTCGGGTCATCGCGGCTCGGCACTGCGAAAAACTTTCAACGAGCCGCATGTTCTGGCCGTCAGTCAGGCCATTTGCCTCTACCGCCGGCAGCAGCGGATAGACGGCCCGTTGTTCCTCGGCATCGACACGCACGCGCTTTCCGTGCCCGCATTTGCAAGCACGCTTGAAGTGCTGGCGGCAAATGGAGTGGATGTCATGATCGCCGAGAAGGATGAATACACACCGACACCGGCCGTCTCGCATGCGATTCTCACGTTCAATCGGGGGCGAAAGTCGGGGCTGGCCGACGGTATCGTGATTACGCCCTCGCATAACCCGCCCGACGACGGCGGCTTTAAATATAACCCGCCGAACGGAGGACCGGCCGAAACCGCTGTCACCGACTGGATTCAAGGGAAGGCCAATGAGTTTCTCAATAGGGACTTGCAGGACGTAAAAAGAATTCCTTACGAAGAAGCTCTCCACGCTTCCACCACACACCGGCACGACTACCTCAATGCTTACGTGAGCGATCTCGGCAGTGTCATCGACATGGACGCCATTCGCGGCGCGAAGATCAGCTTGGGCGTGGACCCGCTGGGCGGCGCTGGAGTTCATTATTGGCGGCCGATAGGCGAGCGCTACGGCTTGAACCTCACGGTGGTGAACGACGTCGTTGACCCGACATTCCGTTTTATGACGGTTGATTGGGATGGCCGGGTTCGCATGGATCCATCGTCGCCTTATGCCATGCAACGTCTGATCGGACTGAAAGACCGATTCGACATCGCCTTTGCCTGCGATACCGATCATGATCGGCACGGAATAGTCACCAGAGGCGCGGGTTTGCTTCCGCCCAATCACTATCTTTCAGCGGCGGTCTACCACCTCTTCGCCCAACGTCCTCAGTGGCGCAAAGAAGCGGCCGTGGGCAAGACCGTGGTGAGCAGCCAAATGATTGACCGCGTTACGGCGAAGCTTGGCCGAAAGCTCTATGAGGTACCGGTGGGCTTCAAGTATTTCGTCGATGGTCTGCTTGATGGCTCACTCGGTTTTGGTTGCGAAGAGAGCGCGGGCGCGTGCTTGCTCCGTATCGATGGCCGAGTCTGGACAACGGATAAAGACGGAATCGCCATGGCTCTGCTATCGGCGGAAATTACGGCACGGGCGGGCCGAGACCCGGGAGAGGTCTACCGCGAACTGACGCGCGAATTTGGCGAACCTGTTTACGACCGCGTGGAGGCGCCCGCCACGCCGGAACAAAAAGAGATGCTGGGCAAGCTCTCGCCGCAGCAAGTTCGATCCACGGATCTGGCGGGCGAAAAAATACAAAACATCCTCACCCACGCGCCCGGGGATGGCGCTCCCATCGGCGGTTTGAAAGTGATCGCTGAGAGCGGATGGTTCGCGGCGCGTCCCTCTGGGACCGAGGATATCTACAAGATTTACGCGGAGAGCTTTCGCGGAGAGGATCATCTGCGCCGCATTTTGGAAGAAGCGCAGGCGATCGTCAACGATGCCTTGGGCGCAGAAACACCGCCGAAAGCGGCATTGCCGGATTGAGGTGAGTGCAAATTGTCAATTTGGGGTTCGGGCAAAGTTTGCTCCGGAGAGACCTTCAGGCAGGACAGCCTGACAAGCTGGCCTTATGTCAACACCTTAAAGGGGAGGACAACATGATTGCACAGATGGGTGGAATGATGGGGGCAATGTGGCTGTACTGGCTTCTAGGAGTGATAGTACTGATCTTGCTCATTGTCTTGCTGGTGAAGATTATTCGAAAAACATAGTCTGCAGCGCACCAGCGGATAGGGCCGAGGGCACGACCTGGATAATTTTACAGTTGACTCTAAAGTCCACTTGAGGGTTTAGGATATCCCATGGGAGCAACCAAGCCTAAACGGCGAGGGCTTTATCGCATCGGTACGCAGCCCGCACAATTGGAGAAGATAACCTTGAAAGTAGAAGGAATGACCTGCGGCGGGTGCGCCATCGGAGTGAAAAAGACGCTGGAGAAACAAAAAGGTGTTCGCAAGGCTGACGTTTCCTTTGAAAAGGGACAGGCGATTGCCGAAGTGGAAAAAGGCAAGGTGAAGCCTGAAGAACTGGCCGCGAAACACGAAGGGACTGATTAAACTGGTCGCCGAAGAAGAGACGCAACGTCTCTTGGGCGTGCATGCCCTGGCCGCCGAAGCCGGCGAGATCATCCAGGAAGCGGCATTGGCCATTCGCTTTGGCATGACCATTAAAGACATTACTGCGACATTTCATCCTTACCTGACCATGGTGGAAGGAATCAAGCTTGCAGCACTGACATTCAGCAGGGACGTGGCAAAGCTCTCCTGCTGCGCCGCTTGATGTTGACTTAGTCAAAGAGCTGTCCAGCTCTGCAACGGAATGGCGCCCAACAGCGGGATATGACGATTCTCAACCTCCCGCCGGCAGCTTACTGCCTTCTGCCTTCCGCCTTCCTGGTCTAGTCATTTCCACCAGTTTCGCGGTGAGCCAACGGCTGTGGGCGGCAACTTGGAAAGTCCGATCGAGCACCCATGGATGTTCGGCTATGCGCCGCAGGCGGGCGCAGTTGCGGTAACAGCGCTCCAGCTCGGCGCGCACACTTCTGCCGAACCGGTCCTTGACGTTCGCATAATTTCCACCTCTACTGATCTCTCGCGCCAACAGCGATGCCGTTCTCAGCGCAAACGTCATCCCTTCGCCGGTGAAGGGATCGATCATGCCAGCAGCATCCCCGAGATGAACCCATGGAGTCAGCGCATCTTCCTTCAATTCAAAAATCAGCGGGCCGGTGGAAATCCACCGAATAAACGAAGGATCCAATGGAGCCAACATCTTGCAGGCTGATTGATTCTGAAAGACCGTTGCTGCCATCAAATGCGAAAAGTCGCCGCGCGAATTTCGAAACAGCTCCGGCGTGGCCATGATGCAGACACTGGTACGATTGCCTTCCACTACCGTGGCTCCACCGTAGCCACCCCTGAAAAAGAACAGATGTACTTCACCTCGAGCCACGATCGGCTCCGGCCAGTGAGCTTTGTAACCGAAATACGACCGGCGTCCGGGCGGATGGTCGGTAAATCTGGATTTTCTTCCGGCAGCGTCGATGAAGAAACGCGAACGAATAGGCAGCGTCTCCCCAGTCCTCAGATCCGTCACTTCAACACGTTGTCCTGCTCCCTCTATATGCACGGAATCGACGCGGGCTCGATCCTGGCAGTGGGCGCCGGCTTTTGCGGCATTCTCAAACAGTAATTGGTCCAGGCGCCGACGGCTGATCGCCAATCCATGATTCGCTCCGGAATGAAGCTTTTCGAAATCAAACCGCAGAGCGTGGCCACGAACTGAATGAAGTATGGCTTGAGTGATCCGAAGCCCTCCCGACGCGACGATCTGTTCCTCCAGTGAGATCGTTTGCAGGTGGGCCACCGACTCAGGTGTCAGGAACTCGCCGCATACCTTGTCGCGCGGGAAGGCCTCGCGCTCAAAAAGCGCAACGCGCAATCCCTGTCGCGCCAGTTGCAGGGCGCAGCTTCCTCCTGAAACGCCGCTTCCGGCGATCACAACATCAAATTCCATCAAGGGTAACCCGTATCACTCCATCTGGCTGCTACTCTAAAGCGGCTCATGGGTTACTTGTCAAAACTTTGTTGGGAGGGTCAAGGCGATGGCGGTGGGAATGAAATTGACAAAGACAGTAAACCCCAGTCCCTCGTGACCGTCTAAGCTGCAATGCAGGAGAGGACATGCTTCCAAAATATTGCCGTCTTCAACGGATCGCTCTGTTATTAATTGTTGGCTCATTGCTGGCCGTTAGTGGTCTGGGAAAAGATCAACTCGACGTAATTCAAGCCCGCTCTGTCTCCTCCGCCGACAGCACTCCACTAAATGCGGCCGCTTTCGGCCCTTATGGGGTACTGGCAAGTGGTGACAATGCGGCCCGTCCTGATGTTGTCAATTATGTCACTGATCTGGGGGCCAGCTGGGTTCGTCTCAATCTCCTCTTGGATGGACAGGACCAGAACTTTAAATTGTTCCTGGATGCCGGCATCAATCTCGTTCTCACTACCACTCACCGCGACGCGTCGAACGTCGACACCACCTACGGCACGCTTTCTCAGTGGCCCAATGCCGGGTTCCCGTTTAAGTCAAGAAGCACTTACCAGCAGCGTATCACCGATGTGCTGGCGCCCGTGCTACCTTATCTCGCCTCGGGACGGCAGCTATGGGTACAGTGTGAGAATGAGATCGGCGATGCGTCGGTCAGCGCCGACTCAAAGTATTGGAGGGGCACTACCGACCAGTACCTAACTCAGCTCCAGGCGCTGTACGAAGTGGTGCGTTCAATCAATCCCGCAGTGCGAGTGGTTTTGACCAGTTTTACATCGGAGTCACTGGATGCTGTTCTTGATGTGAACAACCCGAGGCACGATTACTCGAGCACGCGCCTCAGCAAGCTGCTCACCCAGGGACAATACGATTCTGCCGATCTACATTTCTACGGTTGTGCAGAGGATATTCCCGCTAAGGCAAAGTGGGTAAAAGACCACATGCCCGCTGGAAAGCTTTGGATCGCCACAGAGGACGGCGGACCTGATTACCGCTGCCCCAGCACCCCGCTTCAATATCAGCAGAATCCGACAAAGTTTGAGCAAATCCAGGCGCAACAGGTGCCTCTTCGGCTCAAATCAGTTACCGACAACGGCGCCAGCATATCCCTCTGGTTCTCTCTTCTGGATCTAAAGGGAGAAACCGACGTGTTCAATCACCTGGGGCTGGTCGATACGTACAGCACGCCGTCTCGCAAGAAACCTGCCTATGACGCGTTCAAGTCCTTTGCCGCAGGGGAAACAGCAGCTTCAAACGGGATCTACTTCGCGCAGTTCGCAAATGGCGGAAGCTTTATCTCTTCGCTGAACTTGACAAACCCTTCCAGCACCGACATTGCCACCGGTACGATGACGTTTTCAAATGACCTGGGACAGCCGCTGATGCTGTCGATCAATGGTCTTCCACCGGCTAGCACCGCCGGCTTCACAATCAAGCCACTGGGCAGCGTGACCATGAGTACTGATGGGACAGGCACTGTTGTCAACGGGTCACTGGCCGTAAGCTCGAGCATTACCGTTGGCGGCGTGGTGAAGTTTACCTATCCAGGTTTTGGAATCGCCGGTGTCGGAGCCGGTATCCCTGCATCGGGATTCATCACGCTGGTCACAAGGAGCGTCACTGGTGGACTGAGTACTGGTGTGGCCGTGGCTTCCACTGGTTCGCCGGTAATCCTGACTTTCACGCTGAGAAGTAAAAATGGAGAATTGGTATCTGGTGGCCAGACAACAATGCAGCTTTCCGCTAATGGTCATATGGCGCGCTTCATTCAGGAGTTGTTCCCGAATGCGGATACGCGCGAGTTTGATGGGACACTGACGGTTACGTCCGACAGTGGAAGTATCGTTGCTACAGCGATTCAGCTGGGATCGCGTCCCGGTGAATTTACTACCTTGCCTGTCACCCCGCTTAAGTGAGTTGGGGGTCTTGTCAGAACTGAAGAATTACTGGCCAAGCCTGATGACCGATACAACTGGTGAAGCGGATCAAGATCGGTGAGCTTGTCTTTTCATCCCCCTCACGTACTTACCCGCTCTCCAGCTCACGCCATTCCCTGCCAAATGGATCTTACCGCCAGTTCCAGGACATTCCCGTCCAGATCGCGGAAATAGATGGAGGGAGGATTGTCGCCAAATCGAAATTCGCGCTCGATATGAATGCCCCGTTTGCCAAGATGTAGGCGCCATGCGTCGAGTGTGCTCGATTCCACTTCAAACGCGACGTGTGCCGACCCGCTTGCTCCGTGCGCGGGGAGCTCTCCACCTTTCAGAGTCTCTTTGGCGTTGAACAAGAGCAGCACGCTGGGTCCTGCGGCCATGGCTGCACCGCGCTCATCCACAAATTCACCGATCAATTTCAAACCCAGTATGTCGCGATAGAAGGCGACGGCCCGACCGACATCGGCCACGTAGAGAGAGGTCTCCATTACGCGTCGCAGCGAAGGAATTTCACGTATTATTGTCATGTCATTCGCGGCCTCTTTGACATGGTTGCAGATAACTTACGTATTTCCCCACGCTCGCTGAACTGAGAAGCTGTGAAAAAATACTGAGCCGCGCGAGAGCCAGCGAACGCGCGATCGACCAAATCAAAGACAGCTCAAGCTTTGCGGGTTGAGAGTGTTCGCTTGCTTACGCGCGCGGCTCAGTATTTTTTCACCCATTCTGGCGCTCGCGGTCGGATAACCCTCAACATTCGAAATTCGACATCCGGAATTCCTTTACCGAAAGCCCAGCCTCTCGGCACGGGGCAAAAGTTCGGTTAGTGCTTCCTCACTCTTTCGCAAGACTTCCTCCTCCTCTTGGCACGCCAGTCTTCCCCTTTCGACCAGAAGCTGCCCGTTCACGAAGACATAACGCACGTTTTGAGGGCGGCCGGCATAAACCAACGTTGAATATACGTCGTGATTGGGCCAGAGCGTTGCGTCTCGCGGGTCGAAGATGACTATGTCCGCGCGTTTTCCCGCTTCCAGGCTGCCGATTTCGCCTTCGCAGTGCAGCGCCTGTGCTCCTTCAATGGTCGCCAATCGAAACACGTCTCGTGCCGGCAGGGCTGTTGGGCCATGAAGAATCTTCTGAAGCAGGGCAGCAAACTTCATCTCCTGAAACATGTCCAGATTGTTGTTGCACGCAGCGCCATCGGCGCCCAGCGACAGCACCAGGCCTTCCTTCTTGTAACGGGTGATATCGGCGATGCCGGAGGCCAGTTTTAGATTGGAACTGGGACAGTGTGTGACGCGCGTTTCAGTCTCGCGCAGTATGGAAATTTCACGATCGTTGAGCCAGATGCAGTGAGCCAGAAACAAGTTCGGCGCTGTCAATCCAATGCTGCGAAAATATTCCACGTTGGCCTGGCCTGTCTGTTGGCGGACCAGCTCTACTTCCTTTTTATTCTCGGAGGCATGAGTGTGAACGAGGGTTTGACTTTTCTTGGCTGTCCGGCCGATTTCCTCCATGATTTCGCGCGAGCAGGAGAGCGCAAAGCGAGGCGCAAAGGCGTATCGGATCCTGCCATCGGCGCGCCCGTTCCATTGCCTCAGGAGCGCTAGAGATTCCTCCAGCGCGCTGCCGCTCTCCTCCTGCAACGGGGCGGGAGCGTCTCCCACGTCCATAATGCACTTTCCGGCGACGGCGCGGATTCCGGTCTCTTCAATAGCGCGAAACGCTTCTTCGGTGTGGCGTACCGTTTCCATGCTGAGCACGGTGGTCGTTCCGCCTTTCAAGAGCTCCGCTATTCCGAGCCGCGCCGACCAGTAAAGGGAGGCCGCGTTGTGCGCAGCCTCCAGCGGCCAGATGCGGCGCTGGAGCCAGTCGAGAAGCTCCAGGTCGTCGGCTAAGCCGCGAAACAGGGTTTGACACAGGTGGACATGAGTCTGCACAAATCCCGGCAGCGCCCACATCCCGGTTGCATCCAGTGTCCTGACCGCAGGGCGCGAAACTTTGCCGATTTCCCGGATGTGGCTGCCTTCGATCAGCAGATCACCGTGGTAAATATCATCGTTCGCGTTAGCAGTGATCAAAAGAGCGTTTTGAATCAGAAAGCTCACACTATGAATTGACACGAATTTCGGGAGGGGAAAGGGGCGCTGCCCATATGGACGAGCGACACTTTGCAAGTCAGCGCCCTTCTCCCCTCCCGAAGTTATCCACGTTGAGCCGCGTAATCCGCGGCTCGTTTTCGGATTTATGAATTAATCCAGACTAGCTCCGTTTCAACAGCCCTATCGCTTGTATCAGACAAAACACAGCGAGGGAAACCATCCCGATAGCGTCCACTCGCGCTGGGTCCCGGTATTTCATCATGCCCGCAGACATCAGAAAGATGAGTCCGAAGTAAAAGGTGTTCGCGTGCAGACGGCGCAAGTAGTCATCGTTGGTCCAAACCTGGTAATACAGATGAAGCAGACCTAGAATCAATGTAGCGCCGATAGCGAACCAAAACAGTCTAGCTAGGAAAGTGGCGAGGCTCGAGCCATTCCACAGCATCAGCCCCCAGACGAAAAGGCCAAAGAAACTGGCCAGGAACACGAATCCGGAAATCTTGTACGCCCACGTTGGATGTCGAGAGATGGATTTCCCTGCTGTAGTCGCTAACGCGAAGAAAGTTCCCAGGCTGAGCAACCCCAGCACTCCGGCAAAAGCGACATTTGTGTAGAAGTGAAGGTCTCGCGTGCAGTACGCCCACAAAAACGCGCCGGCAGCCAGAACAACAGCGACGGCCGGATTGATGAAGCGATGCGACATTATTTCTCCTTCAAATAACGCTCATAGTCTTCCGCTGTGTCGATGTCGGCAATTATGCCCGCGTCGGTAGTCTCGATCTCTCTCACGTGCGACCAATGTTGCAGCAGAATCTCCTTGGTGTTGGAACTGTCGGGCGCAAGCAGGAACAGATCAATCAGCGCTCTTTTCACGGCGATGGGATGGCCGCGTTTTTCGCGGAACCGGGGGATTACTGCTAACGCGTCGGTTGCTACGCAAGCTTCCTTCAGCTCCAGAAGAATCGAGCTGCCCATCTTGGGATGGTCTACCAGACAGATCAGCGCCGCGTCGACGTCAAAATCCCGCAATCCGCATTTTAGAGATGAGTATTGTCCGCGCCCTGGATCTGGATTCACCACCATCCGCACACCGGGGAGACGGAGATTTTCGCGGATCAATTTCTCGCCCGCGGCAGAAGTCACCACTCTGATCTTCTCCACTCTGGCGGCTTGCAACGTTTCAACGATTCTCTCCAGGAACGACTTGTCCTTCCATTGCAGCAGTGCTTTTGGGAATCCAATCCTGCTGGACTCGCCTGCAGCCAGAATCACAGCGCCAAAGGTAGTCATATCACCTGATCTTGGAGACCATGATACAACGTCCCTAAGGAGCGGCAAACACGCCATTCCGGTATGAAAGAAAAGTCGCTGCCTCAACGCTACGAGCTGGACCCTAAAACAATCCGGGATGTGCGGGACGAGATCGAGCATTACGATGTTTATCGCCTGACCCGCGAAATCGGGCATTTTGCCGAGCAACAGCCGGAGGTGGTTGTTTTCGTCGCCGAGTTATTGCTTCAACAGGGAGACATAGCTGACAGGGGCATCTTCCTTTCCTACTCGATCTTTCGCATCATGGACTCCTTGTTCGCCTCGGGTATTCCGCTCATCCCCATGGCGGCACTGGAAAGGAAGTTAGAAGAGAATCACCAGTGGCTGAAGCAACTGGGAAAAATGGAGCGAAAACTATTGGAACGCCGCCTCCGCTACTCTGAAGACTTCTCTCAGCCTTATCTAATCCGGTTTCTTCTTGATGAATTGGGAGTTCACTCCGACATGCATGAACTAGGCAGCGAGGAAACAGGCCTTCTGTTTCTGTTGGGAAAGACCTTGTCGGATGCACTGATGGACTGCCTGCCTGAAGATGGTAGCTAGTCATTGAAGTGCTTTAGTTCTCAGTTCCAATCGTCATGAATTTTGAGCTCGGATTATTCACAGACACTCACCGCAGAGACACAGCGCGGCAGGGCCGCAACCCAAATTGGCAGCGAGGATCGCAAGCCGCAGATCGGAGACGCCGAAGGCGTCATAGAGCATAGCCGGGGGCAGAGCGCGCTTTTTTGCGCGGCGCCCCCGGTCTTCGACACCCACAAAGAGTATGCACCTGAAAGGGTGCCATACGAATTGGGAAAATATTTTTTGGGGAAGACCGGTTCGGGTCAATCATCGGGGAAATTTTGTTGCAACCTTACAGGGTGCGGGGGTCAATATTGGGTGAAGTCAACCGGGGGCAGAGCCCGCCTTAGGCGGGCGGCGGCCCCTGGTTGGCAAGAACCTATCCAAAGCAGGCAGCATGCAGGGGTGCAACAAATTTTCCCGGTGATTGACCCGAGCCGGCCTTCCCCTAAAAAAATACTTCCACGCTTCGTGTCGCACCCCTTCAGGGTGCATCCCCTGGATGGGTGTCGCAGACCGGGGGCGCCGCCCGCCTGAGGCGGGCTCTGCCCCCGGCTACACTCTATGACGCCTTCGGCGTCTCCTTGTGCGGACTGACATCCTCGCTGCCCATATTGGGTTGCGGCTACGCCGCGCTGTGCCTCTGCGGTGAGTGTCTGTGAATAATCCGAGCCAACGGGCGAAAAAATGGGAGTTTGACACTCCGGCAAAGCGACGGCTAATATTGGTGTTTTCGAAAAATCAGGAGTACGCGACCTATGAAGCGCACCTTTCAGCCCAATCGGAGACGGCGCGCAAAAACGCACGGTTTCCGGGAACGCATGTCGAGTAAAGGGGGGCAGGACGTTTTGAAACGAAGAAGAGCCAAGCGACGTAAGAGGCTGACGGTCAGTGTCTAGAGGTTCCGAGCGGCTCCCCAGGCGGGAGCGCATCGCAAAGCGCCGGGAATTTCTAGCGGTATACGAAAAGGGCAGAAAGATTCACTCGCGCAGTTTCGTCCTCTACGCCATGACTAATGACTTGGATTACTATCGCCTGGGAGTCACGGTTTCCAGAAAGATCGGAAAAGCAGCCGTTCGAAATCGGGTGAAACGCCGGTTGCGTGAAATTTTTCGGCGCGACAAACCAACGAGCAAGCCGCCGATGGATCTTGTGATCAACGCGCGAAAGAAAGCTGACCAAATGGATTTTGCGCTATTGCGCGATGAGTTTGCAGGTGCCCTGAAGCGCCTCGGCAGGTCTGACTGATGTCGCCAATGACAGAGAGAGCCGTCCTTCTTGTCCTTAGATGGTATAAGCGCCATATTTCTCCTCTGTTGCCGCCTTCTTGCCGTTTTGTCCCGACTTGTTCCGAATATTTTTATGAAGCAGTTGAAAGAAAGGGCGTCATTCGTGGGACGTACCTAGGCCTAAAGCGACTACTTCGCTGCCATCCCTTCTCGCGCGGTGGTTACGATCCGGTGACATAAATGGAGAAAAGATTGCTTGTTGCCGTCGTCCTTTCAATGGCCATCCTGTTGGTCACGCAGTACCTGCTGCAAAAGTTGTATCCACCCGTGCGACCTCAGCGTGCGGCGCCGGCAATTTCCGTGCCGGCAAATCCGGCACCAGCAGCGAAACTTCAGCCGCCTGCCCCTGAACCGGGTCCACTCCCCCAGACTTCCGGGACACGGCGGGATCTCGTGATCGAAAACGATGATTACCGGGCTGTTGTAAATACCCAGGGAGCGGTTTTAAAAAGCTTTGAGCTCAAACGATACCAGAGTAAATCCGGCAACGCCCTGGAGTTGATTCCACAGAAGTTCCCGCCAGATGTCGCGGCTCCCCTTGCTCTGGAAGTTCCCAGGGACCCGGCAATAGGACAGCGTGTCAACCAAGGAGTCTTCGAAGCTCGCATTGCCGGCGGTCCCGCTCAAGACCATCTCGTGCCGCCCATCAGCTTGTCTTTCGAGTATCGGGATGCCCAACTGCAGGTTCAAAAGAGCTTGAAGTTTTACGCTGACCGTTATCTCGTCGAAGTCTCCGCTCGCCTGTGGTCGAACGGGCAGCAACAAGGCGTCGCCTTATTGCTGGGTCCCGACATTGGAACTGAAGCAGGAGAGACGGAATCAGATTTTCAGCAGCGGGAAGTGGTGGCCAGTGTAGGAGACGGCTCGGTGGAGCGTGATGCTTTTCCCAAAGGGAAGAATCGAGCGTTCACTTCTGTTTACTGGGCGGGTTTTGATACAAAGTATTTCGCCGTGGTTGCGATCCCAGAGGATCAGTTTGCCTGGCTGCAGGTAAATCGCTTCGATATAAAGCAAAAAGGCAACGCGGGCAAAGATAGCTTTGTTCCCTACTATCAGATTCATTGCCCTGTTGATGCCAAACCGGTCAAGCTCTACCTTGGTCCAAAGGATTACGATGTCTTAAACTCACTCAAGCCGGGGTTAGTCGGAATCATTAATTATGGCTGGTTTTCTTTCCTGGTGAAGCCGCTCCTGCTCTCTTTAAAGTACATTCATAGATTTGTGCGCAATTGGGGTGTAGCCATTATTGTGCTCACATTTCTGATCAGCCTGGCTCTCTTTCCTATTCGATACAAGCAGATGGTTTCGATGAAGAAGATGCAGGCGCTCCAGCCCAAAATGCGATCCATACAGGACCGTTATAAGAAGTATAAACGCACCGATCCAAAGCGCCAGGAAATGAACGTCGAAATTATGGCTCTTTACAAGGAGCATGGCGTCAACCCCCTGGGAGGATGCCTGCCGCTGGTGCTGCAAATGCCGTTTCTGCTTGCTTTCTACCGAATGCTGGACGCGGCCCTGGAACTGCGTGGAGCGCCTTTCTTTCTGTGGATCCACGATCTCTCCAAGATGGATCCTTACTATGTGACTCCCATCCTGATGGGCGTGAGCATGCTGGTGCAGCAGAAAATGACACCGCAGCCTTCTGCTGATCCGGCACAGGCGCGCATGATGATGATGATGCCGATCGTCTTTACTGCGATGTTCTTGACATTTTCAAGTGGCTTGGTTGTCTATTTCCTGTTCAGTAATTTATTTGCCGTAGGATTCCAGAAGCTGGCCGAGAAATGGATGCCCGACGAACAAGCGCCAGATAAGCAGCGTAAGAAATTGAACAGAGCAAAGGGGTAGGGGTATGCCGGAACGAAAAGAAAAAGTCGAGGCTTTTGTCAAGAAAGTTTTGGAGCGTTTGGGGATAGAGGCAACCGTCGATTGGAAGGACAAGGACGCACAGGAAACCCTGGACATTCACGGTGATGATGCCAGTATTCTTCTTGCCAATGGCGCCAAAGTCCTTTATTCAATCGAGTATCTTGCCAACCTGATTTATGGCGAAAGAGACGCGTCCCGTGTTGTCCTGGATTGCAACGACTTTCGCGCGCTGCGATCCTACGAATTGGAGTTGCTGGCCAAGAAGGCCGCCGAGAAGGTTAAAACATCGCAGCGACCCTTCCCCTTGCAGCCTATGCCCGCCAATGAACGGCGCATCATCCACCTGACACTGGTCGAAGATCCTCAGGTAAAGACCGAAAGCCAGGGATTCGGCGACAACCGCCGCGTGGTCATAATGCCATCCAAGTGACAAGTTATCAGGGGCAAGAATTACCAGTGTTGCCTGGAAAAAATGTAGAAACTCCACCGCCGTCTTCAGTGGGCTTGTGGTGAGATCACCGATTGACCATAGTCAATGACTATGGTAGGTTCGTCTAATGAGAGAGATGGGAATTGCCAAGTTCAAGGCTACTTGTCTGAAAATCCTCAAGGAGGTCAGAGACTCTGGAAAGCCGTTGCTGGTCACCAAGCGAGGGGAGCCTATTGCCCAGGTTATTCCGCCTCCGGTACCCGAACGGCCAGCTTCCTGGCTGGGTTGCATGCGGGGCAGTGGGAAAATCTTGGGGAACGTAGTAAAGCCAGTGATTGGAGCGGCTGAATGGGAAGGAAAGCACAGATGAGATTGCTCCTGGACACGCATGTCTGGCTGTGGAGCCTCCTTGACCCAAATCGTTTATCCACTCGCGCTGCGAAGGCCTTGCAAGATCCTTCCAATCAACTCTGGTTATCACCCTTATCTTCCTGGGAGGCGTCCGTGTTGGCGGCCCGGGGCCGATTGCAATTACTTCCGGATGCCGTAACGTGGCTGCGTAGAGCACTCCAGGAGGTCCCCGTAGAGAGTGCAGCACTTACCCATGAGGTTGCGATGCTAAGCGTTCATCTGGAGGATTTTGAGGTCAGAGACCCTGTCGATCGCTTTCTGGCATCCAGTTGTTTAACTTATGGCCTTACTTTAGTCACTGCCGACCGCCGCATTCGATCTTGCCGAGCAATAAACACACTGTGGTAACTCGCCCAAATTACTTTCTCTGCGCAAGCTCTGCGAACTCTGCGTCTCGGCGGTGAAAACTGGGGTCATTGCGAGTCATCAAGTCCGCAGTTTAAAGTAGTAGTTCGGCATGGCGGTCACTGGTAACTCTTGCTACTGCTAACTTGCCACTTGGACGTATGGAAACAATAGTTGCATTGGCTACGCCCCCAGGGCGTTCCGCTATCGCCGTGGTGCGCATCAGCGGGCCGGACACGCTGGCTTATTTAAAAAGGCTGGCACACAAAGACAGTTTCGTGCCTCGCCATGCCACCCTGGTAGACATAAAAGATCCACAGTCCTGCGAAAAGATCGACACCTGCCTGGTGCAATACTTTCCTCAACCGCATTCATACACAGGCGAGGATCTGTGCGAGATTTCCTGCCATGGATCCACGGTGCTGGCTGGCCGCCTTCTGGAGAGCCTGCTTGTATTGGGCGCCCGCTTTGCTCAGCCTGGAGAGTTTACCCTGCGCGCTTTCATCAACGGCAAGATGGACCTTGCGCAAGCAGAGGCCGTTCGAGACTTAGTCAACGCGCAAACAGAATATCAAGCTCGCGTGGCGCGCGAGCAGCTTGAAGGAAAATTGTCGCTATCGCTCCAGCCGCTCAAGCAGCGGTTGGTAGAGGTGATCTCGTTTTTGGAAACGGCGGTGGAGTTTGTGGAAGACGACGTGGGAGAAATTCCGCGCGCTGATCAATCTAAGAAACTAAGTGCTATCTGCGATGAACTGGAAAAGATGGAAGCCACCTATCAGTTTGGCAAGTTTATCCACGATGGATTCCGGCTGGCCATTGTGGGCCGGCCAAACGTGGGAAAATCCAGCCTGTTTAATGCCCTGCTGGAATCCGATCGCGCTATTGTAACGGAAATTCCAGGAACGACGCGCGATCCGATCACCGAATCGATTCACGTCCATGGAATTCCAGTGCGATTGACCGATACGGCCGGGATCCGGCCGTCAGTTGATAGAGTAGAAAGAATCGGAATCGAACGATCTCACCAGGCGGCTGGGGAGGCCGACGTCTTGCTCGTAGTGCTGGACTCATCCCAGACTCTGACAACAGAGGACGAAGTGTTGCTGACAAAGTTGGATCAGCAGCGCGGGATTGTGGTTTGGAACAAGATGGATCTGGTTGAGCCGCAGATCGCAGATCACAGGTCGCAGGTCGCGGGTCGCAGGTCGGAAGTCGAAGGTCGAAGGTCGCAGGTCGCAGATCGCAGGTCGCAAGTCGAAGGTCGCAGGTCGCAAGTCAACGACCAAGAGCTGCACGTCAAAGCGGGGAACGAAGGCCTTCAAAGGTCGGCCGGCCTGCGGGTGGACAGGTCAGCAGAATCGCATTATGAGGCCAGGAGAGGCGCAGACTATCGGCTTGCTGAATTGCATGTGTCGGCATTGACGGGAGCTGGAATCGACGGTTTGCGCCAGGCGATCTATGACGCGCTTTCACGCGATGCTTCCTCGGGCCAGCAGGGGATTATAGTCACAAATCTGCGCCATCGTGATTGCATGACGCGAACACGAGCCGCGGTGCAGGAGGGTATAGCGGCACTAAGAGGGA
>DASXTB010000356.1:0-14887 GCA_036505615.1 Acidobacteriota bacterium | reverse complement strand
CGCGAGATGATTGAGGCATTTCTGCGGGCTCCGGCTAATTCGACTGCACGTGACATTGAGCACCAGAATCAAGATCATATTCAATACATCCCCGTGGATGATCGGTTCGTGGTGTCGAATGTAGATACGCCGCAGGAATACACCGCGCTGCTGTCGCAGGTATCGTCGCAACTCAAGTAAACTTTTCCCAATGGATTCCACAAGTGTGAGCCGGGCTTCATCCCCCAAAGCTGCTGATTTTGTCGCGTCGGTTCTAAGTCTTCAGCCTCGCATTGCTGCCTTCGACTGTGACGGCACCTTATGGGCGGGCGATGCCGGTGAAGGTTTTTTTGATTGGGAGTTAAAGCAAGGCTTGCTTCCGGATGAAATCGTGGCTTGGGCGCGTTCACGCTATGCCGATTACAAGTCAGGCAAGGTTGACGAAGAAACTATGTGCGGCGAAATGGTGACCATGCATCGCGGGCTAAACGAAGACGTAGTACAGCGAGCTGCCGGTCAGTATTTCGATCTTCAGATGGCCAGCCAGATTTTCGCGGAGATGCGCGATCTAGTGCAACGACTACAGGAATCAGGCTGTGACATTTGGGCGGTCTCTTCCACCAACGATTGGGTGATCCGGGCAGCCATGAAGCACTTTGGAATTCCCGCAGCCAGGATTTTGGCGGCGAAGGTACAGATTGAAGCCGGCACCATTACCGACCGATTGGTCCGCATACCGAGTGGGGAAGGCAAGCCGCGCGCCATTCGCGAAGTTGTGCTGGGAAGTCTTGACGCGGCTTTCGGCAACTCGCGGTGGGATATTGCGATGCTGGATATTGCCCAGAATGCCTTTGCGATAAATCCGACTCCCGACTTGGAAGAAGTAGCTCGGGAACGCGCATGGACAATTTACTATCCCTAACCTAGCGGGGTGAGGTTTTCAGCTGCTTCAAAAGTGCCGCCCACGCATCCAGGGCGAGGTGGCTGGCATGATGGGACGCCTCGGGTAAGCCGCCAATTTTCAACAGCAAGTCCTCCCTACGCAGGTTACGTGCAACTTCTATAGTGCTTCCCAGCAGCAGTTCGGTTAGCAGGGAAGCACATGCTATGGCGGGAACGCATCCTTTGGCGCGGAATCGGATTTCCGCGATGCGACGGTCGGCGACCCTGATGCTCAACTTCAAAATGTCGCCGCAGGCTGGATTTTCAATCTGCACTGTCGCGTCGGGGTTAAGTACTTCACCGGCATTGCGCGGATTCTGAAAGTGGTCGAGTAGTTGAGGAGAATACATCACGGCAGAATTGTAACCTCCCTTGTACCATTAGAAGTGATGCCCTCCGACCATAGTCCTCAACGGATTGTCTCCCTGCAACCGAGCGCTACGGTTATTCTTGCCGCAATTGGCAAGCTCGATCGCATCGTTGCATGCACGAAATATTGCGCGGATGTGTGCCCGGAAGTTGTGCGGAGCGGGCGGGCAATCGTCGCCGATTCCTGGACCGCGCACAGCCAAGAGATCCTTCGCGCCCAGCCGGACCTGGTCATCGCGGCTGTTCCTTATCAAGAAAAAGCCGTGATCGAGATCCTGAAGTCGGGGGCACGTTTTCTCGGATTGGCACCGAAGACATTAGCAGACATCTATACCGATATCGCGACCATCGCCGGGATTATGGGTGTCGCCGAGTGTGGGCAGCAAGTCATCACGAAGATGGAACTCGCCATTGATGAGGTTCGCAGTCAGGTCGATGACGGGATACGGCCTCGCGTGTTTTGCGAGGAATGGGGCAAGCCGCTGATCGCCTCGCAGCCATGGGTTGCGGAACTTGTGCGAGCCGCCGGTGGAGAGTTTGTTGGAGTGCCAGGCTCAACCACGTCGGCAGACACCATACTCTTGGACGATCCGGATATTGTTGTCGCTGCCTGGTGCGGAGCGGGCGACCGCGTTCCATTGGAAAAGATGGTTCAGCAACGCGGCTGGAATAAGATGCGAGCGGCGAGAGAAGGTCGCGTGTATTGCATTCGAGACGAATTTCTGAATACTCCGGCACCGACATTGATTCAAGGTTTACGGGCGCTGGCCGCGGCCATTCGTCCCGACCGTTTTCCACAACCGCCAGGTCTAAGATGCATTAACGGTCATTATTCGCCGGACTGAAATTTGTTGTGAGCAACTGAACCCGCCTTACCAACCAGAACGGCTCTCCAGTGATGAAGCAAGTGGTCGCAGCTTTGATTTTGAAAGGCGGGAAGGTGCTGGTGTGCCAGCGAACCCGTCACCAGAGCATGCCGCTGAAGTGGGAATTTCCTGGAGGTAAGATCGAAGACGGCGAACAGCCGCGGGACGCATTACGCCGCGAGTTGGAAGAAGAATTGGGGATCGACGCCCACATCGGCGAAGAGGTGGCCCGCATTCGTCACGATTATAAAAATGGTGGAGCGGTGGAATTACGCTTTTACGTGGTGAACGAATACACGGGCGAGATGGAAAATAGAATTTTTCGGGATGTGCGTTGGGCTGAACGATCCGAGCTGCCCAAGTACGATTTTCTGGAAGCCGATCGGGAGCTGGTGAAAGATTTGGCAACCGGGAAAATTGTTCCCGGTCATTAAGCTGCTTACATCGTCCAAAACAAGGCGATGGTGAGGCCGATCATGATGATGGTCGTCCCCCAAGCGATTACGTTATAGAACGGCGAGTTGACGTAGGTATCCATGAGCTCCTTTTTGTTGACCAGCAGGAGCATGAAGACCAGCACAAATGGCAGCACTGCCCCGTTCACTACTTGGGAGAGAATTGAAATCCTGACTAGTGGCAGGTTTGGGATGAGAATGACGCCCGCTCCCGCCACAATAAGAATTGTATATAGCCAGTAAAACACCGGCGCGTCGCGAAATCCCTTGCCTACGCCAGATTCGAATCCCAGGCCCTCACACACTGTATAAGCCGTTGACAGCGGCAGGATCGATGCCGCAAACAGCGAGGCATTGAATAATCCCATGGCAAAAAGTATGTAGGCATAGTCTCCAGCCAGCGGGTGCAAGGCCTGGGCCGCATCTTTGGCATCCGACACATTGCGGTAGCCGTGGGCATACAAGGTGGCGGCGCAGGCCACGATGATGAACCAGGCCACGATGTCAGTAAAGATGCAGCCGGTGATCACGTCCAATCGGGACGTTTTGTACTGGCGCCGGGTCACACCTTTTTCAACGATAGAAGCTTGCAGATAAAACTGCATCCAGGGAGCGATCGTGGTCCCCACCACGGCGATCACCATATACAGATAGCTCGGCTGGCGAAACATTTCGCGGGGAGGTGGCTTAACCGTGGAGACGAGCGCGTCGATCCAGGCTGGTTTCGCCAGGATACCGGCGAAGATATAAGTCACATAAAAGAAAGAAGCGACCAGGAAAACCTTTTCCACGGTCTTGTATTGGCCCTTGAGGACGATTATCCACACGATGAAGGCGCAGATTGGAACCGTGATGTACTTGGAAAGCCCGAACAGCTCGAGACTGCCGGCGATACCCGCGAACTCTCCCACTACGTTGCCGAAATTGATGATCAGGACCCCGATCATCATGAAGAACGTGATTCGGAACCCAAACTCTTCGCGGATGAGGTCACTAAGTCCCTTGCCGGTAACAGCACCCATACGGGCCGCGATCTCCTGAATCACGATCAACGCCAATGTGGTGGGGATCATGGTCCATAGGAGCATGTGACCGAATTGGGCGCCGGCGGAGGAATACGTCCAGATGCCGTTGGCATCGTTGTCGACATTTGCCGTTATGAACCCGGGACCGACTACGGCAAAAAAAATCAGCGCGCGGGTTTTCCAACGCCTCAAGAATCTCATACCAGCCGCGAGCGACGCATCAGAATAAATGCAGTTGAGGGATCTGAACAGAAGAAAGCAATCAGCACTAAGCAGTCAGCATTCAGCCATTAGGGGCAGGGGCTGATTTGGAGAACGGCCTGGGCGATATTAAGGGCAAACTGGAAAGGGTCCGTATTGGCTGAATGCTGAGTGCTGATTGCTGATTGCCAGTTTCCTACAGCTTCGCCCGCAGCAGACTGATGATGTCGTCAGAAGTGATGACTCCGGTGAGCTTCTTGTTGTCATCCACTACGGGGAGGGTGAGCAAGTTGTATTTGTCGAACAACTCCGCGAAGTCTTTTTCCTTCGCGTTTGAGTTAGTGAAGATCAGAGGTTCCTGCGTAAGTGATTTTAACGGCGTTTCGGGACGAGCTAAAACCAGCTTGGCTAAGGGCACTGCGCCTGTCAGCCGTCCCTCTTCGTCCACCAGGTAGATCGTGCTCACTGTTTCAACGCCACCTTCAAAGCGGCGCAATGTTTCGATGGCGTCATGTACCGTGGCGTCCTGGTTGACCGCCAGGTACTCCGTATTCATACGCCCGGCAGCGGTCTTTTCGCCGAACTCAAGGAGTTCGACCATTTCCCGGCGCTCTTCCGGCTTCATCTCGAGCAGGATTTCCGAGGTGCGCTCCTCGGGGAGGTCGGCCAGCAAGTCAGCGGCGGCATCGGGTTCCATCTCTTCAACAATCTCGGCCGCGCGATCGGAATCAAGGGATTCGACAATCGCTTTTTTCACCTTCGGGTCAACTTCTTCCAACGCCTCGGCCGCCACGCCCTCGTCTAGAGTTTCGAAGACAGCTTCGCGCTCATCGGGGGCCAGGTTTTCGACGATATCGGCAATGTCAGCGGGGTGAAGCCGGGCTAAACGCTCGTGTGAGATCTTGAGCTTTACGCGCCGGGCGGGATCAGTTTCGATCAGATCGACGAAATCCCAGGGAATCGTGCGTGGCGGGATTTTCCGCAACAGGGCCCGTAAGGCGGGAAGGGGCACGACCCCCTTCAGCAACCTTCGAACCGCGCCCCGTGGACCTACGTCCACAGAACCTACTTTCAGCACTGGACGGTTGGCGACCGACTCGTGGTGCAGGTCCACGTCGTTGACACGAACGACTTTTCGTCCAAAAACATCGATCACCTGCTGATCAAGCAGGTCACGGCTCAACAGGAGCAAGCCTTCCCCACTCTCTCCCAGCAACCATTCGGCGGAAGAGGTGGCGGCCCGAATGCCGCCATTGACGGACGTTACAGAGCTAAAAGGCAGTAAGCGATCGCCAGTCTTGGTTCGAACGATGATCACAGCGATGCGAGCGTGATCTTCCTGGGGAGCCAAAGCCAGCTCGCGAACGCGCCCGCAGCGGCTGCCCCCAAGGTCGAAAACCGGTTCGCCCAGCAATTCGGTGAGTGCGAGCATCGCCATCGCCCTGAGAATACTGAAGTGTCGAATGGTAATCCAGACAGTTTGAGGGTTTTTGTTAACGATGGTGTCTAATCGTAGTCGTGGCCACAGAAGCGCCTGCCCAACCCGGCCTATCTCAGCCCATGCCTATCTCAGCCCATGCGTTGACATTTGCCTAGGGGAAGGGCAAACTACCGGATTCACTAGCCATGCGGTTTCCCCGCTAGAGCCAATGAGGACGAATGGATCGGATTTGGGGTCGGCAAGTTTATTCATAAAATCTTCGCCATGACCAAACAACGGGTCTCCTACACGCTGGATTCGACGCTGGAGACCGTCGATAACGCAGAGCAAACAGCCACGCGCATCGCGGCGGAGGCGGGTTTTGAGGAAGATGAGGTCATGCGGATCTCGATGGCAGTGCGCGAAGCTGCAATCAATGCCGTACTGCACGGCAATGCCTACGATCCGGGGAAGAAAGTAAAGCTGGATTTTGAGAGCACCCCGCGCGATCTGGTGATCACCATTTCTGATCAGGGTAAGGGGCTGGACATGAGCAAGATTCCCGATCCGCTGGCCCCGGAGAATCTTTTAAAAACGTCCGGGCGGGGTATTTTTCTCATCCGCTCGTTTATGGACGAGGTACATATTCATCCTTCGCATTCAGGCACTGAAATCAAACTTATCAAGCACGTCCACGGTCCAGCCGTGGGCGGCAAGGAGGCTTCTCCGTGAGCATGAAAATCAGTAATCGGCAGGTGGATGGTGTGAGCATCGTAGATTGCAGTGGCCGTATCACGTTGGGCGAGGGCAGCGTCACCCTGCGTGATACGGTTCGTGAATTGCTTTCCAAGGGGCGGAAAAAAATTCTGCTCAATCTTGGAGAAGTCAATTACATCGACAGCTCAGGCATTGGTGAACTGGTTAGCGCGTTTACCACAGTGCGCAACCAGGGAGGCGAACTCAAGCTGCTGAATCTGACCAAAAAGGTTCACGATCTGCTTCAGATCACCAAACTCTATACCGTTTTCGACGTAAAGGACGACGAAGCGGCCGCCGTCAAATCATTTAACTAAGTTCTTGAGATTCTTCCCGCGTGGGCCGGTCTGAGACTGGCCCCACTTCCCTTCTCCATTTCGGGAATAATTTCCATTTCTCTCCTCGCTGTTTCCGTTGCGCCTCGAATTGCACGTTTTACAATGAGAGCTGGTGTGGGTTCCGTCCGCCCTTCCAACCCTGATCGTGGCACTCCTCTTGCCCGCTATTTCCATCGCAGATTGCATCGCTATTTGGGAAGCCAAAAAACACATAGGTGAAACTCGATGTGTCAGCGGCAAGGTGCTGAGGGTCAAAGAAGACAATCGGGGAGTCACCTTTCTTGATTTCTGCGAGGATTACCTGGTGTGTCCCTTCGCCCTGGTGGTGTTCCCCAGCGACCTCAAGCATGTCGGGGACGTACGTCAATTGCAAGGCAAGATGGTTGAGATCCATGGGCCGGTCAAGGAGTATGACGGTCGGGCGGAGATAGTTCTGGAACGCGCCAGACAATTGACGGGGATGCTGGGCAAATCCCGCCTTTGCCCAAGGGTTATGACGTAGAAAAAAAGGGCCGTTATAGTGCGGGGAAATTCAGTCATCCAAAGACTGGGCGGAAAACCAAGAAGAAACGTCAGAGCGCGCCTGGCGAGACAGAAGAACAAATCAATCCAATGGGCACACAGCAGTAAGTGCCATCTACACCAATCCCTTCCTTAGCTCTGCCAATGAATATTTTGTGCCGCGCCAGACTACGCCGCCACGCCATAGGGTGAGCGTCATGGAGCGAAGCATAGTATAGACGAACAGTGTTGTACTAATCGGATGTAGCAGAAAATAGTACGGCGGCACTGGAGACTTCCACGACATGCCAACATAAATCAAAAATATAGTTAACAGCGCCACGGCGTAGGGTAGGCGCTCCCATCCCTGCGCCAGTCCCACTCCGATGAAGGGCATGAGATTCAGAAATGCCAGAGCAAAACACGTTGACAGCGCTCGCGGCCATTGAAATGACATGATGGCAAAGAAATTCTTGGTCAAGTTGCGTACGACGCCCATGGCGCCCTTTGCCCAGCGAATGGAAATCAAATCCCCACCGAAAACGTTGCGCTGACGATAGCCGGCATTTTTCACGACTTTGCCCAACTTCATGTCATCGACCACTTCAAAGCGCAGTGCTTGATAGGTGCCGACGGCTTCGTATACCCGGCGACGAACCATATTGAATGCGCCCACTCCCATGTGATCGCGAGTGTCTGGATCAGCCACCTTCCAGGGGCGATGTCCGAAGACAAACAGAGTTTGAAAGAAAGCGATCATCATTTTTTCGCCTGGACTCTTCATGATCATGCGGGGAAACAGCACGACATGGTCGGCGGCTTCAGCTTCCGCGTAAGCCAGAGCACGACGCAGCGCGTCTGGCTTGAAAAGCACGTCGGCATCGGTGAATAACAGCCATTCCCCGCCGGCCTGTCGCGTTGCGGTCCACATGGCATGGGTTTTGCCTAGCCAGCCGGAAGGCAACGTTGCGATGTGGATGACTTTCATCCTCCCTTGGTCTTTGGCATTGGCGGCGATGCGATCCAACATCTCACCCGTGCGATCGGTGGAACGATCGTTCACCGCGATGATTTCGTAGTTGTCGTAAGCGATATCGAGCAGGCGAGTGAGGGCCTGTTCTATGGCTTCTTCTTCATTGCAAGAGGGAACAACGATGCTGACTCGAGGATTGCCGGTGGGACGGACTGGATTGCGATCCCATTCGGGGCGGGAAATATCGGGGATTTTTGGCATCCCTAGCGCTGCGCCAACTAGACGCGACAGCCACGCAATAGACAGGATGCTGCCTGCAATCCAATGGAAATAGCTCATCCCGCCTCGGCCCCAACTGCGCCGGGGGATTTTCGGACTCGCACCTCGGGAGCAAAACGCATGCCGTAAAAGAGTATGGCAGAAGAGACCGCCATGGCGACGACTGGACAAATAAAGGCGACTTGCAGCGAACGCCGGTCAGCGATCCATCCCATCACGGCTGGGGAAGGTACGTCCCCCAAGAGATGAATAATGAAAATGTTGACCGCAATGGCCGTGGAGCGAATATGAGCGCCAACAGAATTGATCAGAGCCGCGTTGAGGGGGGCTGTGTTGAGCAAGAGAAGAAACGCGGCGACCAGAATTCCAGGCACCATTGCCGGTCCCCTGGCGAAGAGGGCAATGATCATCACTGGCACTCCGAGGGCCATGCTGATCGCTGACACCATGTAATAGGATCCTTTTGTATTTCGAAGAAAGCGGTCTCCCAACCACCCCCCGGCCAAGGAGGCGAGCGTTCCATCCAACACAATGATTGCACCAAAAAGCTGATTAGCAGCCTTCAAGGAGTATCCACGCATAGTGGAGAGGAACGTCGGCATCCACACCTGGATACCGCCAAGCGCGAAGGTCATCATGGCCATGCCCAGAGTTGCAGTCCAAAAAGCAGGGTTTCTGGTAAGGCCCCGGATGGTTCCGCGCTCGGCGGTCTCTTTCACAGAATCGAATTGGCCACGAGGCGGTTCGGGGATGAACAGCATCATCAGCGCAAGCAGGAACCCGGGAAACGCTGCGATGTAGAAGGGGAATCGCCAGCCGAAGCGTGTCCCAAGATTGCCGCCCAGCACATAACCCAGCGCGGTGCCCACGGGAATCGCGAGATAGAAGACGCCCAGAATACGCCCGCGCTGCTCTTCAGGAAAGAGGTCAGCCACAAAAGTCGGCGCAATGGTGACGAAGCTGGCTTCTCCGATACCGACGAGGGTATGGCGGACCAACAGTGCTTGATAGCTATGAGTAACGGCGGTTAGGAGAGTAAGTCCACTCCAAAAGAATGCACCGATCGCGATAATCAACTTGCGTGAATAGCGGTCGGCAAGTGGACCAGTAAATGGTGCAGCGACCATGTAAAACAGAAGGAAGGCGCTGGTGAGATATGCGACCTGGGCGTTCGTAAGATGAAATTCGGCCTGCACCAGCGGCTGCACCGCGAACAGGACGGAGCGGTCAATGTAGTTGAGCAGGTTGAGCGCGGTGAGCAGGACAAGCGCGGTTCGAGGGTAAAGACGAACATTTGCCACGATGGCGTGGGACTATATCATTTTCCGTTTTTGCCGGCTTTGGGCCTGGGCCACCGCGCTGTCACCACGGTTGAGATTCCGCCACGGGGGCGGAATTCTCCTTTCACCTCGGCCCAAACAGGACGAGCCCAGCGCACTACGTCTTCCAACACCTGGTTCACGATGTTTTCCTGAAAGATCCCCAGATTGCGGTAGGACTGCAAGTATTCCTTGAGTGATCTCAGTTCCAAACAATGTTGGTCAGGCATGTAGCGGATCGTAAGTACACCGAAGTCCGGCAGTCCGGTCTTGGGACAGACAGAGGTGAACTCCGGGTCGTCCACTACGATTTCGTAGCCGGGAAATTGGTTTGGCCAGGTCTCGATCTCCGGAAACTTAGCATCCAGACCCGCCTCGGCGTGTTCTGTGGTATAGCGTTGCCGATTAGGCATATCCCCATTGTAACCAGCCCAGGAGCACGGTCAAAGACTGCAAGGATTTGCGATTTTTTGGCAGGCTGCGGCATCTAAACAGGTAATCGCTTTTCCCGGCCGCAATGGCGGCAAGTGATAGATTATTCAGTACAAACTGGAATGGCAGCTACCGTAAACAATACCGGCTTTTTTTCCCGGCGTCCCTGGATCATTTGGGGAGTGGGAATCATTGTGGCGGTCATCCTGCTTGCGTCCTTTATGTCGCGCGATGACAGTGTGACGGTACGGGCCGCCAAGGCCGAGCGCGGCACCATTCGCAGTTTAATTTCTACCAATGGAAAGATCGAACCTGTACAAAATTTTGAGGCGCATTCTCCTATCGGCACCACCATAAAAAAGGTGCTGGCAAAGGAAGGCGATCACGTAAAGAAGGGACAGCTACTCCTGCAATTGAATGACGCAGAGGCCAGAAGCCAGGCAGCGAGAGCTTTATCCCAGGTACGCGGTGCGCAGGCCAATACCAGCGCTATCGAGAGTGGAGGCAATCGGGAAGAAGTGCTGAATATCGAATCGCAGGTGATGAAGGCACGCGCCGATCGTGATGCCGCACAGCGTAATCTGGAGGCTCTGCGACGCTTGCAACAGAAAGGCGCGGCCTCTCCCGGTGAAGTTAAAGACGCAGAGAATCAACTGACACGCGCCGACGCAGATCTCAAATTCCTTCAGCAAAAGCAGAAGGACCGTTACTCACAACCGGAAATAGCGCGGGTAGGCGCTCAGCGGGTTGAGGCGCAAGCCGCCTATGCAGCGGCGCAGGACGTACTAAGCCGGCTTAATGTTCGCGCTCCCTTCGATGGTGTGGTGTATTCGCTTCCGGTGCGCCAGGGCGCCTACGTTGGCCCGGGAGACCTGGTATTGCAAATGGCCGACCTCTCTCACGTGCTGGTACGAGCTTACGTGGATGAGCCTGACGTGGGACGGCTGTCCCCGGGACAAAAAATAGAAATTACGTGGGATGCGGTGCCTGGCCGGGTTTGGGAGGGGAAAGTGGATATGGTACCGGCTAGTGTCAAACTGCGGGGCACACGCAATGTGGGAGAAACCACAACTGTGGTCGATAACCACGATTTCAAGTTGCTTCCCAACATTAATGTGGGCGTCACCATTGTTGCGGCCGAGCATCGCAATGTGATTACGGTTCCGCGCGAGGCCATACGGCAGGACAGCAACACCTTCGTCTTCGAGATCGCGAACGGCCGACTGGTCCGTCGGGATGTGCAGGTTTCGATTTCTAACTTAACGCAAGTCGAGATTACCGCTGGACTGACTGACAACGCGCTCCTCGCGCTGGGTTCAACTAACTCCAAGCCCTTGAAAAACGGTGCGGATGTAAAGGTGGTTCGTTAGCAAATGCAAATGGCGAGAACAATTCTGACCACAGCTTTATTGGCGGCTTTCGCTTGCATAGCGGGCGCGGCCGACAACGCACCAGCCTTATTGGCGGCTGGACGGGTGGACGATGCCATTAGCACTTTACGGGGGGAATTGAGCCAGACGCCCAACGATGCTCAAGCTCATAACCTGCTATGCCGTGCCTATTTCGCCGTGGAAGACTGGGATCGCGCTGCAACCGCCTGCGAGAAGGCCGTCGAACTTGCTCCAAACAACAGCAACTACCACTTGTGGCTTGGTCGGACCTATGGAGAAAAGGCAGATGCCTCCAGTTTTTTTACCGCCGCGGGACTGGCCAAGAAAGTACGAACCGAGTTTGAGCGTGCCGTGGAGTTGGATCCTAAAAACGTGGACGCTCGTACCGACCTCGCCGAGTTCTACCTCGAAGCGCCGGGAATCGTCGGCGGAGGACAGGATAAAGCGCGTGCGCAGGCTGCAAAACTGGCAGTCTTGGATGATGCGAAGGCGCACTGGATTAACGGCCGGATCGCAGAGAAGAAAAAAGACCTTACAATTGCGGAGCAGGAATATCGGGCAGCCATTCGGGCAGACAATGGCAGCGCCGACTCATGGTTGAATTTGGCATCATTCTATCGGCACACAGGGCGGTTAAATGATATGGAAAAGGCAATCGACCAGATTAGCGCGGCACCTATTAAGGCATCGGTGGTGCTGGTAGACGCGGCCGAGACCCTGGTCCGCGCCGGACGCAACTTTCCCTTAGCGGTTCAGTTGTTGCGCCGATATATCGCTTCCGGTTCCCCTTCAGAAGATGCGCCCACCTTCAAGGCTCATTATCTGTTGGGAACTATTCTGGAAAAACAAGGAGACAAACCAGGCGCGGCCCAGCAATATTCTGCCGCGTTGACGCTGGCGAGGAATTTCTCCCGGGCCAAAGATGCCTTGAACCGCGTCAATCGCTGATGCATTAAGCACGGTTTCTCCATTCTCGATGTCTCATCTGAGGCGTGCCTGCGCTTGAGTTCCTCCTATTCGTCCCTCAGTTACAATCGCTTTTTCTACGATGCTTTCAGCTCAAAGGTGGAAAGATGAAACTTGTTTCGTACTATATCTCGCGTCGTCTCAGCCGATTATTGTTTCTTCTTGTGGCCGTACCCATGCTCGTGGCTGAGCCTTTGCCTCTGCAACGCGCGGTCCAGTTGGCGCTGAGCCACAGTACGGCGTCGGGCGCCGCTTCCGCGGACGAGCAGCGCGCCTTTGCCTCTTACCATGAGGCGCGCAATCAATATTTGCCACAGGTCATTCTCGGCTCTGGCCTCGGCGCGTCGTGGGGGTTTCCCTTGAGCTTGGAGGGCTCGGCACCGTCCATCATCAACGTCAATGCGCAATCCGCGCTCATTAATCCAGCTCTGCGCGATTTTGTCAGAGCCGCGAAGACGGAGTGGAAAAGTTCCGGCATGCAGACCAAGGACCAGCGAAACCAGGTTATTCAGGATACCGTCCTCAGCTACGCCGAACTCAGCAAATGGGAGGCACTGCAAAGTCACCTCCGCGAGGAACAGGCGGCTGCGCTCAAAATGGAGCAGGTGGTCAATGAACGTGTCCGGGAAGGGATAGATAGTTCACTGGCACGGAACAAGGCGCGTCTAAGTACCGCCCGGGTGCGCATGCGGATGGCTGAGGCGCAAGGAGCAGTCGACGTGTTGCGCAACCGGTTGTCACAAATGACAGGAATTCCTGCGAGCTCGATCGAGACCATTCCCGGATCGATTCCGCCGCTTCCCGAGGCGAAGCAGGAAGACAATCTTGCTGGCCAGGCGCTGGAGGTCAGCCCATCCGTAAAGGCGGCGGAACATCATGCCACTGCCCAAAGTTTCCGGGCGCGGGGTGAACACCGGGCAATGTGGCCAGCGGTGGACTTCGCGGGTCAGTATGCCCTGCTCTCCCGGTATAACAATTATGACCAGTTTTACAAATCGTTTGATCGTCATAACGCGACTCTGGGCGTGGCGATCCGTTTTCCATTCCTGAGTCCTTCACAGCATGCCCACGCAGCCGCTGCCGATGCCGAAGCCTTGCGCGCTAAAAAAGATGCCGAAGCCGCCAAGAACCGAGTATCGGAAGAGACCTTAAAGCTGCAGCGCGCGGTGGAACAATTGAGCGCGGCCCACGAGGTAGCGGATCTGGAATATCAGGTGGCGCAGTCCAATCTGGAGGCGTCGCAAGTCCGCATGGACGCCGGTACTGCCACCCTTCACGATGTGGAGGATGCGCGCATGCAGGCCAATGAGCGCTACAACGCTTTGCAGGACACCAGTTTCGAGTTGCAGAAAGCCCGCATCACGCTCTTGCGCGCCACGGACGAGTTGGCTGCATGGGCCGGGGTTGGCAAGTAGCTCTATCGCGGTCCCCGAGGATGCTCCCATTCCCTGTGGGAGCAGCCTGTTGGAGCAGTAAGAGCGGCCATTCAACGCAAACCCTTTGTGCATGGCGAGGGTGTCCCCTAACCTGATTGATCAGCGGGTCGTAGGCCTGATACGTACTCGAAACGTACCCTGCGGGTAGGGAAAAATCCGCTCAAGGATGTTAGTATAAGTTATTCAAACATATGCCCTTAAAAACACTGTTTCTCAACCCGCCTTCGTTTGAGAATTTCGACGGAGGAGCGGGATCACGTTGGCCGGCGACTCGAGAAATTGAGTCGTATTGGTATCCGGTTTGGCTTGCCTATCCCACCGGAATGCTTGAGGGCGCGCGCTTGCTGGACGCTCCTTCCCATCACGTCTCGGCTGAAGAGACCATCAAGATCGCGCATGATTACGAGTTCCTGGTTCTATTTACCAGCACGCCTGGATTCCCCGGCGATATCGGGCTGGCGAAAGCGATCAAGGAAGTTAATCCGGCGATCAAGATTGCCTTTGTGGGTCCTCATGTAACGGTGCTGCCGGAAAGATCGTTGAAGGATTGTCCGGCGATTGATTTTGTCTGTCGCAAAGAATTCGATTATTCGGTGGTGGAGTTCGCCCAGGGAAAACCGTTGGATGAGATTCTGGGGATTTCGTATCGTAGCAATGGATCGGTGGTACACACACCGGATCGGCCGCAGATCGAAGACCTGGACTCCCTGCCCCACGTGACTGAGGTTTATCGCCGCGATCTGGACGTGAAGCGCTACAACGTGCCCTTCCTGCTCTATCCCTACGTTTCGCTTTACACCACGCGGGGATGTCCCGCGCAGTGTACATTTTGCCTGTGGCCGCAGACCTTGAGTGGTCATCCGTGGCGCAAGCGCTCCACCGACGACGTCGCCCGCGAGATGGCTAAGGCCAAAGAGTACTGGCCCGGGGTGAAGGAATTTTTCTTCGATGACGATACTTTCAACATTCAAAAGGCGCGCACAGTTGAATTGTGTTCCAAGCTGAAGCCGTTGAAGCTCACGTGGTCCTGTACGTCCCGTGTCACCACTGATTACGAAACATTGAAAGCCATGAAGGATGCGGGCTGTCGCCTGCTGATTGTTGGCTACGAGTCGGGTGACCAGCAGATTCTGAAGAACATTAAGAAAGGCGCCACTATCGAGCGCGCTCGTCAATTTACCAAGGACTGTCACAAGCTGGGACTGGTCGTTCACGGCGACTTCATTCTTGGTCTGCCGG